>DASQDR010000267.1:0-7650 GCA_035634055.1 Tepidisphaeraceae bacterium
CATTGGAGTAAGTCCTGAAAGTACATTGCGGCTACTTACGACGATCACATCGTGCTTGGGGATGAGGTAGGCACCGATGTGATCGGTTCTCAGGACCTGACCGTCGTCGAAGATGTATTTCAGTAGGCTGGAACGTTTACCAACGCCTATGATTGAGACGATCACGGCTGCTTTGTGCGACGCGAGATTACTCCAGCGGAACGACGGCTTGGCAAAGCGAATTTCAAGATTGTCTCCGAGGATTGCCGGCCAGATCAGCGCTACCTGTCGTCCTTGATTAATGCTATTCGTAGTTACGAATGCAAACACTGCATCAGTGGCCGCAACGTACTGTCGGCCCTTGTAAAACCATCCAGATACGTAGTCGGCAGATCGCGTGGACGGGATTGCACCATCCCATGCGGCTTCAAGTTCTTCCTTCTGCTCCGCAGACTGATCTTGGCTTCCTAAATACGGCGGGTTCCCGCAGATGTACGTCTCCCCGCCCACGTTTTCGAAGTCGATCTCGACCTGATCCTTCGGCGTGTTGAACAAGTCGTCGCCGGCGACCTTCACGCCCGTTCCCGTCGGCGGGCAGATTTGCAGCCAGTCGAGGCGGAGGGCGTTGCCGCAGGTGATCCAATTGTCCTTGTCCAGCGGCAGGACCTGCTTGCGGGCGAAGAGGTCGCCGATGTGCAGGGCGTCGCACTGGAACTTGGCGATGATCAGCGCTAGGCGGGCGACCTCGGCGGCGAAGTGGCGGATCTCGATGCCGCGGAAGTTGGTGGACGGGATGACCGACGGCAGATCGCGCTCGCCGCGGCGCTCGTTGATGACCGCCTCGATCCGCCGCATCTCCTTGTAGGCGATGACGAGGAAGTTGCCGCTGCCGCAGGCGGGGTCGAAGACGCGGATGCGGGCGAGGCGGTCGCGCAGGCGCTTGAGCTGCCCCTTGCTCGCGGGCGTGGAGCCGTCGCCGGCCTCTTGCAGCTTTTGCCGCAGGTCGTCGAGGAAGAGCGGGTTGAGAACCTTGAGGATGTTCGGCACGCTGGTGTAGTGCATGCCGAGGGCGCCGCGCTCCTCGTCATCGGCGACGGCCTGGATCATGCTGCCGAAGATGTCGGGGTTCACCAGCTTCCAGTTCAAGCTTCCCACGGCCAGCAGGTGAATGCGGGCCGCCTGGTTGAACTTGGGCGTGTCGGTGCTGCCGCTGAACAGGTTGCCGTTCACGTACGGGAACTTCAGCGCGAACGGGCGCAAGTCGGACGCGGCGCGGTCTTCGTTCCGGACGTTCATCGCGCGGAACAGCTCGGCGAGCAGTTCGTGGACGTCGGCGCCGGTGCGGTCGGTGTACTTTTCGAGCGTGTCGGTGAAGAGGCGAACGCCGTCGAAGATGCCGGTGTCTTCGGCGAAGAAGCAGAAGATGAGCCGGGCGAAGAAGTGGTTGAGGTCCTGCCGGCGGGCGTCGGTGTCCCACTCGGGGTTGTGGCGGCGCAGCTCGACGTACAGCTTGTTGAGCTTGTTGGTGGCGCGGATGTCGAACGTGTTCTCGTCGATCTTCGGCGTGGTGGAGATGCCGGCGAGGTCGAGCAGGACGCCGAAGTGGTTGGGCAGGTCCTTGTAGGCGCAGGCGAGGGGCGCGCCGTCGCGGAGCCGCTCGGCGGCGACGATCTCGCCGTCGGTGGCGAGGACGTACTTGGCCTTGAGCTTCTTCGTGGCCTCGCTGTCGCGCAGCGCGTCGAGGGTGGCGGCGACCTCGCCCGGCGGGCAGACCTTGAGGTGGATGTTGTTGCGGGCGCGCTGGAGCACCCCGCCGGGGACGTCGGACTTGTTGTCGCGCCCCGCCTTGAGCTTGGCGACGGCGGCGTCGCTCACGCCGAAGGCCTGGAGGAACTGGTACGGGAACTCCGCGGCGTCGAAAGGCGCTTCGGCGAGCTTGCAGATTTCGTCTTCGATCTCGCCTGCGTGCATACTGACCAAGCACTTTCCGTGTCAGCACCCCGAACCGAAAGCGGCCGAACCCGCGACCTGACATGGCGGGGTGCGCCCTCAGGTGCCACTGACCGCGCCGCGTGCCGCGCGCGGGGAGGTTTGGCTTGGACCCGGGTGGTGTGGTTCGGCCCCCGATACTGCCGGCGGATCGTCCCGTTTCCCCAAGCGCCGCCGCGCCACGGATCGTGATTTCGACGCCGGACATGGCGTCAGCATCGCCCGCGCCCCGAGGCCAACGGTGCCGGCCCGCGCTCCTCGTGCGCGCGCGGATTGTCGCGGGTCGCCGGCGCTGCTGTCAAAGGATGGCGTGGCGAGCGCCGGTCGCGTGATCGGTCGCTCCGGCGGCGGTTTCGAAGATTTGCCAAAGTTTCCGAAGGTCCCTTGACGAATTGAAGGGTTTGGAGGGGCGATGCGCGCCGCGCGATGGCGGCGGTGGGCGCGGCGGACGGGAGGGGCCGGCGGGGTTGGCTCGGCGGGGTTGGCTCGGCAGTACTTGGCACGCGGGTTCGAAAGGCACTTCCTCTATGGCCAAAGATTTCATCCCCACCAACGACGCCGGGCTGCTCGCGTGGTCGGCGAATTTTTCGGGGCGGATTTCCGGGGCGGCCGGTTCGGTCGGGCTGACGCCGGCGCAGGCGGCGGGGTACGCGGGGTTGCACGCGGCGTACGCGGGGGCGATGGCGGTCGTGGCGGACCCGGGGAACCGGACGCGGGGGGCGGTGGCGGCGAAGGACGCGGCGCGGGGGGCGTTGAAGGGGGCGGCGCGGGAGCTGGCGCGGATCGTCAACGCGTTCCCGGCGATCACCAACGCGCAGCGCGCCGACCTGGGGCTCACGGTGCGGAGCGGGCGGTACACGACCGTGCCGCGGCCGGCGGAGGCGCCGGTGATGGAGGTGGTGGCGGCGAAGGGGCAGGGGGGCAGGGGGGGGCGGGTGCTGAAGGTGAAGCTGCGGGCGCCGCACGCGGCGAGCAGTGGCAAGCCGGCGGGCGTGGCGGGGGCGAGCGTGTTCAGCTTCGTCGGCGCGGCGCCGCCGGCGGATGTTCCGGCGGCGTGGACGTTCCAGGGCTCGACCACCCGCGCAACGTTCGACGTTCGGCTGGCCCCGACCGTGCCGGCCGGGGCGCGGGTGTGGCTGACGGCGTTCTGGTTCAACCCGCGCCGGCTGCGCGGCCCGGCGAGCACGCCGGTGAGCGCGTACGTCGCGGGAGGCGTCGGGCCGGCGGCGGCGCGGGCGGCGTGAGGAGGAAAATCCGAAGGACGAAATCGGAATGACGAAATCGGAATGATGAGGGGGGGCGGAAATCCGAAGGACGAAATCGGAATGACGAGTCAGATCCCAACGACGAAACTAGAACGACGGGTGAAATCAGAATGACGAGTCAAACCCGAATGACGAATGCCCGAATGAGGAGCGGCCGCGCCGTTCGTCATTCGGGCTTCGTCATTGCTTCGTCATTCTGATTTCGGATTTCGGGCTTCGGCCTCGCTTCGTCATTCTGATTTCGGATTTCGGGCTTCCCCCGGCTTCTCCCCCAGGTCCTGCTGCGCCGCTTGCAGGGCGAGGACGGCGTAGGCGGTGGTCAGCACCGGGTTGCTCTCCATCCAGCGGGGGTCGCCGGACCAGGCGCCGTCGGGGCGCTGGAGGGCGGAGAGCGCGTCGATCAGCTCGCGGCGCCAGTCGTGCGGCGTGCCGGTGGCGTCGGTGATCGTCGGCTGGCCGTAGGCGCGCAGGGCGTGGGCGAAGACGTAGTAGTAGTAGTAGAGGCCCTGCCGCGACTTGTCGGCGCCGAGCTCGCGCATGGCCGGGTTCTCGTCCAGCGTCCAGTGCTTGCGGATCCAGTCGACGGCCGCCCGCACGCGCGGGTCTTCCCTCGAAAGGCCGGCGTAGATCATGCTCTTCAGGCCGGCGTAGGTCATCGATCCGTAGCTGCGGGCGCGGCGCGTGCCGTCGGGGCCGACGAAGGTGCCGGCCTCGGACTCGCCGCCGTTGGCGGGGGAGTAGGCGAAGCCGCCGTCGTCCGCCGCCCAGGGCTGATCGTTGGTCTCCGAGTGGTTCTGCGTGCGCGAGAGGAACGCCAGGGCCGCCTTGTACGCCGGGTCGTCCGGCTTCAGGCCGGCGTCGTGCAGGGCGGCGATGGAGAACTGCGCGTTGGAGAGGTCCGGGCGGGCGTGGCGGCCGTAGCCGAAGCCGCCGTACCAGGGGTTGTTCTCATCGACCGCCTCCCCCTTGGGCCCCTTGAGGCCGGGCGTCCACTGGAGCTGCTTGAGGAAGGCGACGGCGCGGTCGAGCCGCTCCTTGAACGCCGGCTCGTCGGCGGCGGCGATGGCGCTGACGGCGATGGCGGTGTTGTAGTTCGCCAGCATGTCCTGGTAGATCCCGCCGGTGTCGAGCTGGTAGCTGAACAGCTTTTCGTACCCCTTCGCCACCAGCGGGGTCCGCGCGTCGTAGCGCGGGTGCAGGACGAACGCGCGGAGGACGAGGGCGGTGATGCCCGGCGGCTCGTTGGGCTTCTGCCAGCCGCCGTCGGGCTGCAGCTGCGGCTTCAGGAAATCGAGCCCGCGATCGATCAAGTGCTGGGCGCGGTCGGCGGCGGCGGCGTGGCCTGGCCGCGTCGCGGGCGCGAGCGGGCCGGGCGCGGCGATGGCGCCGGCCGGCGGTTGCTGCGCGAGCACGGGCGCGGCGCTCGCCAGGGCCAGGGCAAGGCCCGCGCCCGCGACGCCGGCCGGGAGAGCGAAACGGTACGCCGCGACGCGCCTCGCGATGTGGACGAACATGGCCATCACCGTTCCTCCGCGCGCTTGTCTTCTTCCCGCTGTTTCCTGAGCTTCGCTTCGAGCATTTCCAGTTCCTTCTGCTGCACGGCCAGCCGCTCGCGGCGCTGCGCCAGCTCGGCGGCCAGCCGCACCTCCGGGGGGTCGGCGTGGTAGTGCGAGTAGGGGATCTTATAGTCCGCCGGCAGCACCGCGTGACCGGCGGGCGGGGGATTCCGCCGCATTTCCCGGGCGGCCGACAGGGCGAGGCCCAGCAGCACGGCGAACATCAGCCCGAGCAGCCCGGCAATCGCGGTGAAGCCGACCGACCGCGCCACCGTCGCCGCGAACACCGCCTGGGTCGCCCAGAATGCGGTCGCGCCGCCGGTGACGATCGTCGCCAGCACCGGCGCGGCCCAATTTTCCGCCTGCATCCCCAGCCCCACGCCGGCCAGGGCGACGCCGAAGAAGACGCCCGCGAAAACGCCGATGGTAATCGCCCGCTGCGCGGAAAAACTGGGCTCGGCGGGCGGGTCGCCCGGCAGGCGCCAGCCGATGCGCGTCAGGTCGGTGCGCGTCGCCCAGTCCTTGGATAATAGGCTGCTGCCGCAGCAGATGAAGGACATGGCCAGGAACAGGACGACGCCGGCGACCTGGAACACCAGCCCCAGCCCCTGCGTGAAGGCCCGCGGTGGAGGCGGGGGCGGCGGTGGAGGCGGCGGGGGCGGCAGGGGGGGCGGGGCGGGGAAGGCGGGGGGCGACGGGGCGGTCATCGGTGGCGGTTTAGTCTAGCGGGCGGCGACGGTTCAGTCAGGTGACGCCAACATCGCCCGCCGGATGGGGTATCCTGTGATATCACAGCCGCGGCGTTGCGGGCGGCGGGTGGCGCGGGTCGCGGGGTCGCGGGGTCGCGGGCGGCGCGGGCGGCGCGGGCGCGGGTCGCGGGCGGAGGCGGAGAGAGGGCGTGTTCATGTCGTATCGTTCTCGATCCGTCCGCGCGGGCGCGGGACCTGCCTCCCTCGCCGCCGCGCGCCTCTCGTCGGCTGTTGCCGCCCTCGCGGTCGTCTCTGCTATTCCGTCGCGCGCGTCGGCCGCCGACACCACAAACCAGCTTGTCGGCATCCACTTCTGGGGCGACCGCAACGACGCGGCGCCGGCCACCATGCTCAACGCGCCGGCCGTCGGCGGGTGGGACCTGGAGATCGTCAACACCGACAACCTCGCCCGCGGCGGATGGAAGGACGAGGACGTCGTCGACCCGCTTTACCAGATTTTCAAGAACGCTTACCACGTCACCCCCATCACCCGCCTCGGGCACTACTGGGGGGAGACGCTCCCCGCGCCGGGCACGCCCGCGCACGCGAGCTGGCCGAGCTACATCGCCAACAACGTCGCCGGGCGGATGAAGGAGACCGCCCACCTCTGGCAGATGGGCAACGAGCCGAACTTGCGCGGCGAGGCGGCGAACTGGGTGGATCAGAAGGTCCAGCCGGCGGACTACGCGGCGCTCTACCGCCAGGTGCGAAGCGCGATCAAGGCGCCGGGCGTGACCGGCTCGGCCGGGGCGCACCAGTTGCTCGTGGCGCCGGTCAGCCCCGGCGGCGTCGCCGGCGACCGCTGGATCGCCGGCACCGCGTGGCTCGACCAGGCGCTCTCGCTCATCCCCCGGGCGGAGGTGGACGGCGTCGCGCTGCACAGCTACGGCGGCGGCGCAACCGCGCGGGCGTCGCTCCAGGATTTCCGCCGCTCGCTGCTCGAGCAACTGGCCGTCGTCGACAACCGCGACCTGGCGCACGTGCCGGTCTACCTGACGGAGTGGAACCGCAACACGCAGATCGCCAACCCGGCCGACGAGGCGGTCACCGCCGACTTCGCCCGCCGGGCGCTGAAGTTCATCGACCGCTGGAACCGCACGCCCGGGAACCACAACGTCGTCGGCACGAACTGGTTCGTCTACGACTCGCCGGCGGGCGACGGCCAGGGTTGGGACAGCTACTCGATCGAATACTGGAAGGCGAAAGGCGCGGCCGGCGCGGGCGATTTGCACCAGGCGTTTCACGACGCCAGCCGCGCGGGGTACAAGGCGGGCGTCGCGGGAACCCGGCCGATGCCGCAGGGCGCGAGCATCTTCGACGACTTCGAGGGCTCCAACGGCCGCTTCCAAGGCGCGGCCGTCAGCACCGCGACCACCGGCACCACCGGCGTCGCCGGCGGGTTTCGCACGTGGCAGGACGACACTGATTCCTACACGAAGCGCGGCGGGATGAAGATCGCCATCGAGGACAGCGCCGCCAGCCCCGCTGGCTGGACCGTCCGCTTCGTCTCCGCCAACGGCGCGCCGCCGCCGAGCGCGACCGCCGCCGACAGCGCCGGCTACAACAAGCCGATCGTGCTGACCGCCGGCGACGACGGGCGGATCGGGTTCTTCCTGCGCGTCTACACCGTCAACGGCGCCGAGGCCGGCGCGGGCGGCGGCGGCGGCGGGGGCGGCGCGGGCGGGCTGACGGCGCAGATCACGGTGGACTCCGGCACCACCGGCGGCGGGAACAACTGCGACATCAGCGCGCCGCTGGCGGTCAACGCCGACGGCGAGTGGCACTGGTACGAGTGGAGCCTGGACGACCCGGGCCAGTGGCAGGGGTGGTCGGTCACCAACAGCGACGGCAAGCTCGGCGCCGCCGGCGACTTTCTGGGCCGGGTCTCGCTCGACTCGCTCGTCTTCTCCGGCCCGCACGGAATGAACGTCGAGTACCTGCTCGACACGGTCATGCACAACCGGGCGGGGAGCCTGAACGTGATGAGCGGCGTCCCGGAGCCGGGCGGCCTGGCGCTGGCCGGCGCCGGCGCGAGCGCGCTGCTGCGCCGCCGCCTCCGTCCGCGTGCGGCGAAGCGCGCGGCGGGTACGGTCCGCTGATCTTCTGCGCCTT
>DASQDR010000268.1:0-44495 GCA_035634055.1 Tepidisphaeraceae bacterium
CGCCGGCTTCGCGCGGGCGGCTTCACGCTCGTCGAATTGCTCGTGGTCATCGGCATCATCGCCGTCCTGATCGGCATCCTGCTCCCGACGCTCGGGCGGGCGCGCGAGTCCGCCCGCACCCTCGCTTGCGCCTCAAACGCCCGGCAGGTGGCGCTGGCGATCCGCCTGTTCGCGCAGGAGCACCGCGGGTACATGCCGGCGGTGTCGGACAAGAAGTGGGCCTTCCAGAACGATCCGACGCGCTCGATCTGGGTCTACCGGTCCGGCACCTCCCCGCCGGTGCTGCTGGACTGGGCCAGCTCGCTGCTGCCGTACCTGGGGGTCAAGGGCGTGGAGTGGTTCCCCAACGCGCCGCAGAACGTGTCCAAGGTCTTCCTCTGCCCCAGCGACCCGGCGCAGGACATTGCCGGAGCGTACGGCACGTCGGCGGGCGGGCTGCCGGGCGGGCCCGGGCTGGTGCTGTACAACAACATGTTCCCGCACGAGGCGGGGTGGCCCATCTCCTACGGCGTCAACGCCGACATCGCCGCTCAGATCGACCGCGGCGCCAACCAGGGACGCTTCGGCCTTGACGACAACATGAGCGTCTATGGCGGACCGCCCGGCGCGGATCGCGTGGGGCTTCCGCTCAACGGCAAGTTCGACAAGATTCGCAACGCCGCCGAGGTGCTGCTCATCGCCGACTGCGGCGTGCGCTACCGCACCGGCGAGAGCCCGCCAGGCACGCCGCTGGACCGCAAGGACGTGCTGGTCTACACCACCAACTACATGAGCGCGCCCACGGTCCCGAAGGAAGACCTGGGGCGCCTGTCGGGCGTGTCGAAGGCGTCGTGGCTGAAGGACCGCATCCCGTGGACCCGCCACCGCGACAAGATCAACGTCGCCTTTGCCGACGGGCACGGCGAAACGATCATCAAGGGCGACGAGCGCAAGGTGCGCGTCTCCCCGTACGCGCTGCCGAACTAAGCGACCCGCGCCGCCGGAAGGCTCGAAAGCCGGCCGTTGTGTTAAACGCTTCACTTTGGGGAGCCTTTGCGGCCACGGCGGGCGGGGGCGGTTTGACTTGCTGGGTTTATGGGTTAGTTTTAACCGCTGAACTCTCGCGCATCCGTGTTCGACCAGAATGAGGGCGCTGGAGTTCGCGCGGGGTCTGTTAAACCGGTTCAACAACTATCGTCGCGGGGCAAGCCACATCGCCCGCGGCGGGAAGGGTCGATCTAAAATGTCCACCACCTCCAAGCTCCTGCGGTCCAACGCGCTGCGCTCGCACCTGCTGGCCATGGCGGCCGCGGCCGCGCTCCCCTTCGCCGCCCGCGCCGCCACCGTCGACGGCATCATCACCACCCCGGGGCAGGATGAACCGCCGGAGTACGGCACCGTCCTGGCCACGCAAAACAACCAGACTGGCTTCGGCAACAACGTCAGCGAGTTGAACCAGGCCCTGTCCAACTACACCCCCGGCGGGAACCTTGAGTTGCTGCTCACCGGCAACCTCGAGGGCAACGGCAACGGGCTGGTCATCTTCATCGACTCCAAGGCGGGCGGCGCCATCGCCGGCACCGCTGGCGGCGGGTTCAACCAGTTCGGCTCCGTCGGCGGCGCCCGTGTCGACGACTGGGGCAATGACCAGGACGGCGGCACCGGCGTCACCAACCCGCCCTCCGCACCCTCGATCGTCAGCCCCAACTTCAACCCCGACTACGCCCTGGAGATCAATGCCGGCGGCGGCGGGGGCAACTACTACATCAACATCATCGACCTGACGGTCCCCAACGAGCCCAACGACAACCGCGACATCTTCCTCGGCGGCAACGCCCGCCGCACCAGCGCCGGCGACACCAATCCGGCCCCGCAGGAGGTCGACACCTACAACCGTATCGTGGGCGGCGTGGTCACGCCGTCGGGGCAGATCGCCCACGCGTTCGACAACACTAATGCCGCCGGCGTCAGCGATGCCGACGCCACCGGCGCCGCCACCGCCATCAGTGGTTTCGAGGCGATCTTCGACGCCGCCTTCCTGTCGCGCGGCGACGGGCAGGCGCTGCGGCTGCTGCCCTTCATCACCAGTTTCGACGGGGGATACCTCTCCAACCAGTTCCTCCCCGGGCTGGGCGGCGGCGCCAACCTCGGCAACCCCGGCGGCGACGGCGGCACCCCGCTGCTCGACAGCCGTTACCTCGGCGACCAGTTCTACCTGACCGCCTTCGTCCCCACCCGCGCCACCGCGGGCGACTGGAGCACCACCGCGAGTTGGACCGGCGCCGCCGCCCCCAACGGCGCCGAGCAGGCGGCTCGCGTGACCGCCGGCGGAAGCCTCAATTTGGGCGCGGGCGTCACCCTCGGGTACCTCGAACTGAGCAACGCCGGCAACACCTTCACCGGCACCGGCGGCGTCACGTTCCACGGCGGCAGCGGCGCTGCCATCCTGCTCGCCAGCACCGGCAGCCACACCTTCGGCCAGCTCACCACCGTCACCACCGACACGCGCATGAACGTCGCCAACGGCGCGACGGCCGCCCTCAACGGCGGGCTCGCCATCGGCGCGGGCAAGTTCGTCGTCAAGGCGGGCGGCGGCACCCTGACCATCGGCGGGCCGCAGGCGAACCAGCCGGGCGCGTCGATCGCCGCCGACACCGGCACCGTCAACCTCAACGCCGACCTTGGCACCGGCTTGACCGGCACCGGGCGGCCCAACGTCTACGTCAGCATCGCCGGCGCCAACGCGCAGCTCAACGTCTCGACCGATCAGCACCTCAACCAGTTCCACGTCAACGACAGCGGCACCGCGACGGTCGCCGCCAGCGGCGGGAACCGCCTGCTGGTCGTCAACGACTTCAACACCGGCGGCAGCGGGAAGCTCGACCTCAAGGACAACAAGATGGTCGTCAAGGGCGCCGCCGCCGCCAGCAGTTGGAACGGCACCGCCTACGGCGGCGTCGTCGGCAAGGTGCAGAGCGGCTACGCGGGCGGCGCGCTCAACGGCGCGGGCATCGGCTCGAGCCTGGCCGCGCCCAACACCCGCGTCGCCATCGGCGCCGCCGCCGCCGCCGACATCGGTCGCACCGGCACGACGTTCCTCGGCGAGGTTCTGGCGGCGGACGACGTGGTCCTGATGTACACCTACGCCGGCGACGCCAACCTCGACGGGAAGGTGAACGGCGACGACTACTTCCGCATCGACAACAGCCTGCTGACCCCCGGCGCCACCGGCTGGGCCAAGGGCGACTTCAACTACGACGGGATGATCAACGGCGACGATTACTTCCTGATCGACTCGACCATCGGCCGGCAGACGCTTGGCCAGTTCCCGCACAGCGGCGGTGCCTTGGAGGGCTACACCGCGGTGCCGGAGCCGGCGTCTCTGGCCCTTGTCTTCACCGCCGCCGCGGGCGCGTTGCTCCGCCGCCGCCGGTAATCGCTCCGCGACGGGCGCGACGGACAAAGGGGGCGGCCCGGGCGTTTCGCTCGGGCCGCCCCCTTTCACCACTGGTCGTCTCGCTGCCAGCGTTCGATGGCCGCGCGACGGTCGCCGCGCGGCAGGTCGGGGGCGCGAATTTCCCGATGCCCGGCGGCCAACCGCGGCGCTGTGCGATCGGCGGCGAGCGACTATCTTCCACGCCGAATGCCCAAACCGCTCTCATTGACCGGACGCCGCACCAGCGGTTTGCTGCTGCACCCGTCGAGCCTGCCCGGCGCGCACGGCAGCGGCGACCTCGGTCCCGCCGCCGCCGCCTTCGTCGGTTTCCTCGCCGCCGGCGGGCAGAAGTGGTGGCAGATGCTGCCGGTCGGCCCGCCGGGCGCGGCCCCGGGGTTCAGCCCGTACAGTTCCTACTCCGCCTTCGCCGGCAGCGCGTTCCTGATCAGCCTCGAGCTGCTAGCCGGTGACGGCCTGCTGTCGGCGAAGGAGATCGCCGCGCCCGCCAGCGTGCGGCGCGGCAGCGCGAGCCTTCAGGAAGTCTTCGACTTCCGCGAGTCGCGGCTTCGGCTCGCGTACCAGCGCTTCAGCGAAAGCGCCGACGCCAAGCTAGTGACCGAGCTGGAAGACTTCGTGCGCGAGCATGGCGGCTGGCTCGACGACTTCGCGCTGTTCAGCGCGATCAAGAACCACCACGACGGGAAGTCCTGGACGCAGTGGCCGGTCGACCTGCGCCTGCGCCGCCCCGCCGCGTTGCGCGCCGCCAGCGAGAAGCTCGCCGACGAGGTGCGCTACCACCGCTTCGTGCAGTTGCTCTTCGACCGCCAGTGGCGCGGGCTGCGCGCGCTCTGCGCCGAGCGGGGGATCGGGTTGATCGGCGACATCCCCATTTTCGTCGCCCTCGATTCCGCCGACGTCTGGGCCAACCCGCACCTGTTCCTGCTCGACCGGCAGGGCCGCCCCACCGTCGTCTCCGGCTGCCCGCCGGACGCCTTCTCCTCCGACGGCCAGCTCTGGGGCCACCCGCACTACGACTGGGCCGAGCACCGCCGCGAGAACTTCGCGTGGTGGACGCGTCGGTTCCAGTCGATGCTCTACCGGTTCGACGCGGTGCGGATCGACCACTTCCTCGGCTTCCACCGCGTGTGGGCCGTTCCCGCCCGCGCGAAGACCGCCAAGGCGGGCGACTGGCTCGCCGGCCCGCGCGAGGAGATCTTCCGCGCGGTCAACAAGGTGATCGGCAAGGTGCCGGTGATCGCCGAGGACCTCGGCGCCGTCACCCGCGAGGCCGAGGCGCTGCGCGACAAGTTCAAGTACCCGGGCATGCGCGTGATGCAGTTCGGCTTCGGCGACGGCGGCAGCTTTCACCTGCCGCACAACTACCCGCGCCGCTCGGTCGCCTATACCGGGACCCACGACAACGACACCGCCGTCGGCTGGTTCCGCAGCCTGCCCAGCACCAACGGGCGCGGCGCCAAGAGGGCGGGCGGCAGCGGGGGCGGCGAGCGGGCCAAGGCGATCCGCTACCTCGACCTGCGCGACCTGAAGCAGGTGCACTGGTCGATGATCCGCGCCGCCATGCTGTCGCCGGCAGACACGGTCATCTTCCCCGTGCAGGACGTGCTCGGCCTCGGTGGCGAGGCGCGCATGAACGTCCCGGGCGTCGCAGAGCGAAACTGGACTTGGCGGTTTCGCAACGGCGCCCTCACGAATGAGCTGGCGCGGCGCCTCAAGGAGCTCGCTGACCTCTCCGACCGCACCGGCAGTTGATGCGAAGCCGCTTGGCCGCTTCAGCGGCAAGCCCTACACCGACAGGCCCACGACACCCATGACCCGAACGCAAGCGCCCCGCACCGGAACGCAACGCTCCCGCTCCGCGCCGGCCACCGCGATCGAGCGCGCCCGCGCGCTGGCGATGAACCTCTGGTGGAGCTGGAACCACGACGCCCAGCGGCTCTTCGCGTCGCTCGATCCGGCGCTGTGGGAGGCGACCAACCACAACCCGATCAGGACCCTGCACCTGCTCTCTCCTGAGCGTCGCGAGGCGGTCGACGCCGACGCCAACTTCGCCGCCCACCTCGCGCGGGTGGAAGCGTCGCTGCGCCAGTACCTCGACACGCCCACGTGGTTCCAGCGCCAGCACCAGCGCACGGCCGGCGAGCTGACGATCGCCTACTTCTGCGCCGAGTTCGCCGTCCACCAAAGCCTACCGCAGTACTCCGGCGGACTGGGCGTGCTGGCGGGAGATCACGTGAAATCCGCCTCCGACCTGGGCGTGCCGCTCGTCGGCGTCGGCCTGCTCTACCGCAACGGCTTCTACACGCAGGAATTCGCGCCCGACGGCGCCACCCGCGTCATCTACCCGCGCCTGGACTTCGCCCTCTGCCCCGTCACCGACACCGGCCACGAGATCGACGTCCCGATGGCCCGCCGCACCGTGCGCGCCCGGATCTGGCGGCAGCTCGTCGGCCGCGTGCCGCTCTTCCTCCTCGACACCGAGTTGCCCGCCAACAGGCCGGCCGACCGCGCGATCACTCGACACCTCTATGGCGGGGACCGCGAGTACCGCATCCAGCAGGAGATCCTGCTCGGGGTCGGCGGCGTGATCGCGCTCGACGCGATCGGCATCGAGCCCAGCGTCTACCACCTCAACGAGGGTCACGCCGCCTTTTGCGCCCTGGAGCGCCTGCGCCGCTTCGTTGACGAAGGGCTCGCGCTGGACGAGGCGAAGCGGCGGGTACGCAAGACCACCGTTTTCACCACGCACACGCCCGTCCCCGCCGGCAACGATCGCTTCGACGCGAAGCTGACGCTGAAGTACATCCGCGGCTACGCCGACGCCCTCGGCGCGTCGCAGCGCGACCTGTTGGCGCTGGGGCGAGAGGATGAATCGAACCCCGCCGAAGAATTCTGCATGACCGTGATCGCGCTCAAGCTGGCGGGCGCCCGCAACGGCGTGGCCGAACTGCACGGCGACACCTCCCGCCGCATGTGGACGCGCGCGTTCGGCGCCAGCGATCCCCGGCAGGTTCCGATCGGGCACGTCACCAACGGCATCCACTCCCAAACGTGGCTGCCCGAGGAGGCCCAGCCGCTGTACGAGCGTTACCTCAAGCCCAGGTGGCTCGGCGCGGGCCCGGACCAGCCGTGGTGGGACGACGCCGACAAGATCCCCGACGACGCGCTCTGGCAGCTCCAGCGGACGCTGCGCGCCAAGCTGGTCGGCTTCGCGCGGCAGCGGCTGATCGACCAGCTCACGCGGCAGCACGCGCCGATCGAGGAGCGCGTCGCGGCGCGCACGGTCCTGTCGCCCGAGGCGCTCACGCTCGGATTCGCCCGCCGCTTCGCCACCTACAAGCGCGCGCCGCTGATCTTCCTTGACCGCAAGCGGCTGGCGCGGATCCTCGGCGACGCCGCGCGGCCGGTGCAGATCCTCTTCGCCGGCAAGGCGCACCCGGCGGACACGGGCGGGCAGGCGTTCGCCCGCGAGGTTTTCCAGCACGCCCGCCGCCCGGAGTTCCGCGGGCGCGCGGTGATCCTGGAAGACTACGACATGCAGCTCGGCCGCGCCCTCACCAGCGGGGCCGACGTGTGGCTCAACAACCCGCTGCGCCCGCAGGAGGCGTCGGGCACCAGCGGCATGAAGCCGCCGCTGCACGGCGGGTTGAACTTGTCGATCCTCGACGGCTGGTGGCCCGAGGCCTACAACCGCAAGAACGGCTGGGCGATCGGCGACGGCCGGACGTTCAAGACCCAGTCCCGCCAGGACCGCTACGACGCCGGCGCCCTTTACGACCTGCTCGAGACCCAGCTCGTCCCGCAGTTTTACGCGCGCGACAAGGCGGGCATCCCGCGGCAGTGGGTGGCGCGGATGAAGAACTCGATCCGCACCGTCTGCGGGGCGTTCAACACCCACCGCATGGTCGGAGAGTACCTGACGAAGTACTACCTCCCGGCCTCGCGCTGACGCCGTCGCCGTGGCACGGGCTGCCGGCGGGTGTGCCGAGCGGCGGCCGAACGATCCGATGCGCGGATGGAACATCGCCGGACGCGGGGCTGGGAGCTCGTGGTGGCGGCACAAACATTGGCCCGCCGCAGCGCCGCGCGTTACTATTCAACCGCTTCACCTCCATTCTTTCGCGCCTGTTTTGGGCGCGCACACTTGATCGGGAGCCAGATCCGTGAAACGCAAACGTCGCATCGCGGGCGCCGGCGGGGCCGTGCTCATCGTCGCGCTGCTGGGGATCTTCGGCTGGTACGTCGTCCACACGCGGGCCACGCAGGCGGAGCTGACGCGCGCGGTGCGGGAGTACGAGAGCCGCAAGCCGGTCAGCGTCACCTTCGAGGTTTCGGTGCCCGACGGCACGCCGAAGGACCAGGTGCTTTACCTCTCCGGCTCGGTCCCCGCGCTGGGGAACTGGGACGCGGCCGGCGTGCCGCTGGCGCGGCGCGACGACGGCAAGTACGCCGCCACCGTCCCGGACCTGCTCAACGGGATGGAGTACGCGTTCAAGGTCACCCGCGGCACGTGGGGCACGGTGGAGGCCGACGCGCAGGGGAAGGAAGTGGTCAACCACGCCTTCACCGCCGCCCCCGACGCGAAGGTCGCGCCGCAGGTGGCCGGGTGGATGGACGGCGGCAAGGCGGTTCCCGGCCGGGTGACCATGACGGGTAACCTCGTGGTACACAAGAACGCCTTTAAGTCCAACGCGCTGGGGAACCAGCGCACGCTGATCGTCTACCTCCCGCCCGACTATCAGCAGAACGCGGACAAGCGTTACCCGGTGCTTTACCTTCAGGACGGGCAAAACCTCTTCGACGAGGCGACCAGCTACCAGGGGATCGAGTGGGGCGCTGACGAGGCGGCGCAGCGGCTGATCGGTGCCGGGCGAATGGAGCCGGTGATCCTGGTCGGCGTCCACAACGCCGGCGAGTTCCGCCTGGCGGAGTTCACCCCGCCGCTGGCGGGCACGCCCGCGGACAAGGCGAAGGCCGATGCCTACGTGCGGATGCTGGTCGAAGAAGTGAAGCCGTTCATCGACCAGCGCTACCGCACGCGCAGCGACCGCGCTGGGACGTACGTCGGCGGCGGCTCGCTCGGCGGGCTGCTGGCGCTCTACGCGGCCAAGACGAAAAACGACGTCTTCGGCGGCGTCGTCGCCCTCTCGCCCTGGCTGCGGCTGGGCGACAAGCCGGTGATCAAGGAACTCATCGGCGACGGCGGGTGGCTGAAGAACACGTTTGCCTTCATCGACGTGGGCACCGACGGCGGCCACAACTACCCCGGCGGCGGCGAGCACGCCGTGCCGGATGCGCAAGCCTTCGTCGCCGCCGCCGAGCAGGCCGGCGTCGCCCAGGGCGACCGCTTCATCTACCGGGAGATCGAGGGGCACAAGCACAACGAGTCATCGTGGAACGCCACGATCGAGCAGGTCCTGCTCGCCGTCTACGGCAAAGACCCGGCCACCACCGCGCCGACCAGTAGCGCCGTGAAGAATGATTAGCCACAGATGGAGAAGAAGGATGAAGGCGGAAGGATGAAGGATGAATCAGGATGCGCGGTCGTTTCATCCTTCATCCTTCCGCCTTCATCCCTCTCCCATCTGTAGCTAATTCTTTCCGTCCACGCGAACGGCCGCCCCTGTGCGGGCCGATTCGTAGCACGCCTCGATGATCTCGACCGCCTTGAGTGATTCCCGCCCCGTGAGCAGCGGCTGGCGGCGTTCGTCCAGGGCGCTGAGAAAGTCCGCGATGTTGCGCTGGTGTGGGCGGGGGTCGATCGCCAAGGGGTTGGCGGCGCCGCCGGCGTGCTGGGTCGGGCGGGCGAAGCGTTGCCGCGTCTCTTGATCGTCCGGCCGCTCGTGGCGGAACGCGAACTCCACCAGTTCGTCCTCCCTCACCGCGATCGTCCCGTCGCGGCCGGCGATCTCGTAGTGCCGGCGGCGGCCCGGGTACATCGACGTCGCCGCCAGCACGCTGCCGATCGCGCCGTTGCGGAAGCGCAGGCTCACGCCGGCCGTGTCTTCCACCTCGATCAGCCCCGGGTCGTGACCTCGCTTGGCGGCGTAGGCGAAGACCTCCTCGACCGCGTTCACGTCCGGCGGCAGCTCCGGCATGGTGGCGGCGGCGAACCATTGCATCAGGTCGAGGGTGTGGATCGCCTGGTTCATCAGCGCCCCGCCGCCGTCGAGCGCCGCCTTGCCGTGCCAGCGGCCGGGCCCGTAGTAGGCGTCGTCGCGCCACCAGGGCACCGAGGCGGCGACGACCGACAAGCTCCCCAGCCGCCCCGCCGCCGCCGTCTCGCGCACGAGCTGGTTGATCGGGTTGAACCGCTGCGGAAAGAGCCCCCCGAGCCGCACGCCCGCCGCGTCGCACGCGTCGATCATGTCGCGCACGCGCGCGGTGGTGATCTCCAGCGGCTTCTCGCACAGCACGTGGATCTTGCGGGCAGCGCAGGCGATGGCGGCGTCGCGGTGCTGGCCGCTGGGCGTGCAGATGATCGCCACGTCCGGGCGCGCCTCGTCGAGCAGCCGCTCGTTGTCGGCGTACCACGCGACGCCGAAGCGCTCGGCGAACTTCCGCCCCTTCGCCTCGGTGCGACACGACCCGCCCACCAACCGGGCGCGCGGCATCTCTGCCAGCACCTGCGCGATCAGCTCGGCGATCGCGCCGATGCCAATGATCACGACGCGGTACGGGGCGGGCACGTCAGTCATGGCCTTCAACGGGAACGGAGGCGGGCGCCGAAATCAAGCGCGGCCGGCGCGCCGGTTTTCGCACTTGGCGGTCGAACGAGGAAGCTGTCCACGAATCTCACGAATCTGCACGAATGAAGAGGACCATTCGGCGCATTCCCTTCGTGCAGATTCGCGAGATTCGTGGACCGGCATATTGGCCGGCGGCTCAGTCGGGGATTTGACGGACGAGCGATTCCTCGCGCGCCAGGGCCCAGGCGAACAGCTCGTCCTGTTCCTTGCGCAGGTGCTCGGTCAGCTCGACCTCGAGCGATTCCAGGTCGGCCACCAGCGCGTGGCAGGTCTCGCACGGGCCGGCGGGCGACAGGTGGCGATGGGCGATCTCCCGCGCCTCGGCCAGCGACGCGGCCAGCGCGTCCTGCTCGGCCACCATGAACCGCAGCCGCGCCTTGACCATCCCGGCGTGGCACCTCGACACCTGCGTCTGCTCGCGCAGCCGCGCGAGCGCGGGGAAGACCATCGATTCCTCGCGGGCCACGCAGTCGCGCAAATCGTTGACCAGGAAGGCGACCTTCTGATCCAGCTCCGCCATCTCGGCAACGGACGGGTTCACCGCCGCCGCGTTGGCCGCGAGCTCGCGCAGGCGGACCAGGCGGTCCCCGAGCCACTGCTGATGCTCGGTCACACGGCGCGCAACGAAGCCGTCGACGTCGAAGTCGGCGGTACCCGCCGCGGGGCAGGCGGGGAGGTTATCGGGCGATGCGGCCATGACGTCGGAAGTCTCCCAATGCACCGGCCGAGCCGGACCCAGAAGGGGAAATACGATATGCGCCGCCCGAATCCGATCAAGCCCGCTCCCTCTTCCGGTACGCCGGCAGAGCGGGCCGGACGCTCCCCGGAACGCGGGCGTCGGGGGCGGCGACTTTGGTAGCCGGGGGCGGGCAATAAGTGCCCGACCCGCCGATGTGCGTGCCGCAAGGATCCAGCTTCGCCACAATATCGGACTCCACGTACCGAAGATAGCCCGATAATGTCTGCCTTAATGCGTCGGGATACGCCCCCGCTTCGCCGGGGCGCGGGGGCATTGCTGCGCGCTCGGCGGGAACTGCCCTATCTGTAGGTGAAACATCATGTTCCGCGCGGCGTCTCTGCGTTAAGCGGCGGCCGGTGGACGCCCGATAGAAGAGCAGACGGGCGATGCCGTGCCCGCCGGCTGCCCGCGGCTGAGGGTCTGGCCGTCTACGATTATAATGGACTAGGTAGTCTTCTGTTCCCGCCGTGTCGCCGCCGGGGACGATTGGTTTCCGATGGTCGATCGCGATCCCGCTGATCCTCGACAGGCTGCCGAATCCGGCGCAGCCATGGTTTCGACGCGCTCCGGCCCCTACGCGCCCGAGCCGCCGGAGCGGATGAGCCGCTTCAGCCGGATCGTCGTCGGCGTTGAGTTGAGCGTGGCGGCGGTGCTGGTGATCTCGGTGGCGGCATATCACGTGAGCCGCAACCGCGAGGACACCTCGCCGATCAAGATCGCCAGCGTCGCGCTGCCGACGGCCAGCCTCCCTACTGGTGCGGTGCCCGCGGGCGGCGACGCGTCCGCCGGCGCCGGCGAGGACGGCAGCCCGGACAAGGGGCACGTGCTCTACATGCAGAGTTGCACCTCCTGCCATGGTCAGAAGGCGCAGGGCCTGCCCCACATGGGCCTGAACTTGCGCGAGAGCAAGTTCGTGGCGCAACTGAATGACCGGCGGCTGGTGGCTTTCCTCAAGCAGGGCCGCAAGCCGACCGACCCGAAGAACGTAACCGGACTGCTCATGCCCGCGCGCGGCGGAAATTCGTCGCTGGACGACGACGGGCTGGCGGACATCGTCGCGTACTTGCGGCAGGTCCAGAAGGAAGAGCAGGCCGCCCAGGCCGAGCGCCGCGGACCTGAGCGCGAAGCCTCGACCGACAAGGGGTCGCCGACCGCGTCGCTTTCTCCCGCGCCGGCGACCCGCCCGGTGGCGGGGCTCGACCTGTCACCGTTGCCCGGCGGCGACGCCGCCGAGGGCGCGGGCGCGCCGTGAGCGACGGATGCTACGTCGTTCATTTGGGAAGGTTGTTGTCATGACCGTCATCCCGCACCAGTTCATCGCCCCCGGCGTGCCGCGCCAAGGAAGGCAGCCCGCCGCCGCCGCGCTGGCGCCGCGCCGCCCGGTCGCCGCGCGCGTCGGGGCGTGGCTCTGGCACAACAACCTCTGGATCGTCGCGCTCCTGCTCATCGCCGCCGCGGGATGGGCCGTCAAAGGGCACGGCGTCCGTGGCAAGATCACCAAGTGGATGAAGACCGAGGCGCCGGCGGAGGCGTACGTCATCGCCGTCACCGGCAGCCGCCCGAACGAGGGGGCGTTCGAGGTCCCGCTCGACGGCGTCGTCTCCTGCGACCTGAAGCTGGCCAATGGCGGCATCGATCCGAAGTCGATCAATCCGCGCAGCGTGATGCTGGTCCGCACGGCCGACCAGAAGCAGGTGGCGGCCGCGGTGAAGTTGACCGGCGACCGGCAGATCACCCTGCGCCCCGACAAGCCGCTGGCGCCGGCGACGAATTACACGTTCGTCGTCACCGGCGGCGTGCGGCACCGCAGTGGCGCGACCGTCGTGCCCCACGCCTTCTCCTTCACCACGGTGAATGAGCAGGACCCGACGATCCGCTTCGAGAAGGTCGCGCTCCCCACCGCCACCGGCACCGGGTTCACGTGCGTCACGATGGGCCCCGACGGCAAGCTCTGGGCGGGCACCGATGACGGGCGGTTCTTCGTCTTCCCGATCGAGCCCGACGGCACGCTGGGCGCGCCGCGCATCATCACGTCGCTGCACAAGCACAACAACGGCCCGCGGCTGATGATCGGCTTCTGCTTCGACCCGCGCTCGACCCCGATGCACCCGATCGTCTGGGCCAGCAACAGCGCCTTCACGTTCAATAACGCGCCGGACTTTTCAGGCAAGCTGACGCGCCTGGCGGGGCCGGACCTGGAGGATGTCGGCGATGTCGTGGTCAACCTCCCGCGGTCGATCCGCGACCACATGAACAACCAGCCTGCCGTCGGGCCGGACGGCGCGATCTACTTCCCGCAGGGTTCCAGCTCATCGTTCGGCGCGCCCGACGAGATCTGGGGCATGCGCATCGAGCACCTGCTGACCAGTGCGATCCTGCGGGTGGACCCGCGCCGCGTGACGCCGGGCAAGCCGCTGGACGCGCTCACCCCGGACGTGGGCGGGCACTACGACCCGCGCGCCATCGACGCGCCGCTCACGCTCTACGCCACCGGCGTGCGAAACGCTTACGACCTGGTCTGGCACAGCAACGGGCACCTGTACGTGCCGACCAACGGCTCCAGCGCCGGCGGGCACACGCCCGCGGGCGGCGGCGCCAAGCCGATCCGCAACGTCTCGATCGCCGAGGACGATTGGCTCTTCCGCATCGCGCCCGGAATGTTCCACGGGCACCCCAACCCCTTCCAGGGCCACCACGTCCTCAACGGCGGCAACCCGACGGCCGGCTACGACTTCGCCGAGGTCCCGCAGTACCCCGTCGGCACGAAGCCCGACCCGAAGTTCGTGCCGGCCGCGCACGACTTCGGGAAGCACGTCAGCCCCAACGGCATCATCGAGTATCGCGGCGAAGCCTTCGGCGGCCGCCTGCACCGCCGGCTGATGGTCTGCCGCTACAACGTCGGCAGCGACATCATCGTCCTCACACTCGACAAGCACGGCAACGTCGTCCGAGAGCAGTTCGGCCTGCCCGGTCTATCTGAGCTGACCAACCCGCTGGACCTGACCGAGGACCAGCGGACCGGGAACCTCTACGTCAGCGAGTACGGCGCCATGCGCCTCACGCTGCTCCGCCCCGTGAACAACCCTTACGCGAACGCGGAGTGAGTTAGACCCACCGCCCGGCGCGGGTTTTCCACCAGCAGTTGCCGGCAGCGCGCCTCGCTCAGGCCGAGGTGATCGCGCAGGTCGGCGTGCGTTTGCCGCATCGTGATGGCCGAGCCGACGAAGTGGGAGCCGTCCGGGGCGCGGGCGACCCTGTCATCGCCGATCAGCAAGTCCCACCGCGCCAGGCGGTATCGCCCGGGCCCCAGGCCGGCGGGGGCGATCGCGTCGGTGACCACGATCGCGCGATCGCCGGCCAGCGCCAGGTAGTTCGCCAGAGCGGGCGGCGGGACGTGAACGCCGTCGGCGATGAAGCAGAGCCACAATCGGTCGCGCAGGTGAAGCGCCCGCTGCACGATATTGTCGTGGCGGTGCAACTGCATCGGGCAGCCGTTGCCCACGTGCGTGAACATGCTCAAGCCCGCGTCGGCCGCGGTGGAAAGCTCATCGATCGACGCGTCGGTGTGGCCCGCCGAGACGACCACGCCGCGCGCCGCCAGCCATCGCGTCGTCTCCATCCCCGCGTCGCGCTCGGGCGCGAGCGTGAAGAGCTTGAGCAGCCCACCGCAGGCGTCGAACAGTCGCTGCGCGTCGTCAACGCTCGCGCGACGAACGGCGTCGAGCGGGTGCGCGCCGCGGTAGCCGGCGGTCTCATTGATGAACGGCCCCTCGACGTGGAAGCCGGCGATGAGCTTCCGCGCCAGCGGGTCGCGCTCGCGCAGTTGCGCCAGCCGCGCGAGCCGGGCGACCATCCCGTCGAGCCGCTCGGTGATGATCGTCGCGAGGATTCCGCCGACGCCGTCCTGCTCGAGCTTCTCGCACGCGCGGTGCAGGTCCTCGGCCGACAGGTCGTCCTGGTTGAAATCAACGCCGCCGTAGCCGTTGACCTGGAGATCGACGTATTCGCCGCCCGGTGACGGCATCAGGTGGCCTCCAGCCTGGAGGCGGACGGGCGGTCGAGGAACAGCGCGACCTGCCCGTGCCGCTGAAGAATGGATGCGGGCACGCCAGGCGTGATGGGACCCTGGACGGCATGTCGCACCGCCTCTGCCTTGCGCCGGTCCGGCACGGTGCAGACGATCGCGCGCGAGTTGATGATCTGCCACGGCGACATGCTGATGGCACGCTTCGGCACCGCGCGCAAGCTTGGGAACCATCCTTCGCCGAGTTGCTGCTTGCGGCAAGCCGCGTCAAGCTCGACCACCCGGTATGGGCGCGTGGTGCTGAAGTCCGCAGGCGGGTCATTGAAGGCGATGTGGCCGTTCTCGCCGATGCCGATGAAGGCGACGTCGATCATATGCCTGGAGATGATCCGGCCAAGGCGGTCACACTCCGCCCGCGGGTCGCCGTCATCGGCGTTCACGTAATGAAACGCCGCCAGCGGGAGCGGCAGCTTGCTGACGAACCGTTCCCAGAGGTACTTGCGGAACGACGCCGGGTGGTCGATCGGCAGGCCGACGTACTCGTCGAGGTGGAAGGCGGCCACGCGGTTCCAGGCGATGCCCCGCTCGCGCACGAGGTGGGCGAGCATCTCGAACTGCGAGGCGCCGGTGGCGAGGATAATGTTGGCCCGCCCCCGCGCGCGGATCGCCTGGCGGATCAACTCCGCCCCGTGCGCCGCCGCCCGCTGGCCAAGCTGATTTTTCGATCTGGAAACCAGAACGTTCACGCGTTCCTCAAGTAGCCCGGCCGCCGCGCGAGTAAGGCGCCGCGCGGGAGGCGGACGGATCCGTGGAGGCCATCCGCTCAATCCGGGCATCACGTGCACCCGCATCGAGCCGGCGTGAGCGGGTTCCGTACGGCGCAGGTCCCCTGCGCCGGGTGATCATCATAAAGGAGTAGCACAGACCGCCTCGCACGCCGCCCCACCCTCTCGGCGAGGCAGACGGCGCCGGCGAAGCGGGAAAACTTGGAAATTGGCCCGGCACCAGTGTCGACTCTACCGGGCCGAGCCGGTGATATTGCACTATAACAGCATCTTTACCGGTAAGGCTCCCGGGCAAATACGGGGCTTTCCGGAAGAATGACAGGACAATGCAAGAAATTTTTCGAACATTCCCGAGGGCCGCGCAAAGCACGACTTTTCCGTATTTTACGTGGTTTTCAAGGCCGACTTTCCGAGGCGAATTGAGGTGGTCAAACTCACACAGCCTCACTTTTTAACTTGCCGGCTGTTGTATACCGGTTATCTTTCCCCCTCCTTTGCCTCGGTGCAGCCGCCGGGGATGGAACTCCGGTCAGACCTAGTGTCAACAGATTGAGGGATCGCGATGGACGCTTTGATGACTGAGCCCGTGGTGCGGGCAGTGGACGTGCAGGCAATCCTGCGGCTGGTCGGCGGCGCGGCCGAGCTGTGGTACACGCCGGAGCTCCAGCGGCAGTTCACGCTCGACTCGCTGTGCAACCTGATGCAGGCCAGCGTCGGCGTCTGCTACACGCTCGGCGACGTGCTGACCGGCGGGGACGAGCCCTGCAAGGACATCGCCATGGTCGGCCTGGACGGCGACGCACGGGCGAAGTTCGAGGCGTTCCTCCAGACCGGCGGCCCGAAGGACCCGGTGCTGGACGTGCTGGCGGCGCTGCCGGGCCGCGTGATCACCATGACCCGCCGCGACGCTGTCGCCGACGCCGACTGGTACGTTAGCGAGCATTACAAGCAGCTCCGCGAGCCGCTGGGCATGGGGCCGACGCTGTACGTGAAGATCCACGCGTCGCTGATCGAGCGCACGACCATCGTGATGCTCTGCCGCCCCGCCGGCGCCCCCGCGTTCACCGAGCGCGACGCCTACCTGATCGACCTGTGCCTCAGCGAGATGGCCTGGCCGTTCACGGCCGAGATGAGCTTCTCCGACCCGCGCGTGGACGCGCTTCAGCCGCGGCTGCGGAAGGTCATGAACCTGCTGCTGGAGGGCGACAGCGAGAAGCAGGTCGCGTTCAAGCTCAAGCTCAGCCCGCACACGGTGCACGAGTACGTGAAGAACCTCTACGCCGAGCTGGGCGTGAGCAGCCGCGGCGAGCTTCTGGCGCAGTTCGTCGGCAAGGTGTAACTCACCCGCGCGAGCGCTGGACGAGAGAGAGACACAAGACCCGCGGCAGAGCCGCTGGCGTTTCGTGGACGGTCGAGCGTCGTCAGGACGCGTTCAGACCGCCAACGAGATCCAGCGATTCGGCCGCGGGTTTTTCCATTTTCATAGCGGTGACGCCCGGGTGTGCGTGGGCAGGAGGGGAGGTGTCATCCTGCGGAGCGTGCCTGAGACGCTCCCGTGGCACCCATTTTCAGCCGCGTCTGCGGCGTAAAAGGTCGACGTGCGTGAGGGTGCGCTGCAATCGTCTACTTCGCCAGCGCTTCCTCTTCGTCCTTGGCGATGACGAAGATGGTGTCGAGGCGGGCGATTTCGAGCAGGCCTTTGACGCGGGGCTGGAGCTGGGTCAGGTAGATCTTGCCCCCGGTCTTGCGCATCTTCTGCAGCGCCTCGACCAGCACAGCGATGGCGCTGGAGTCCATGTACGGGACCTCGCCGAGGTTGAGCACGAGCTTCTTGGGCTTGTGCTGCTCGATGAAGCGCAAGAGCTGCTGCCGGACGGCCGGGCTGTTGTGAAGGTCGATCTCGCCGCGCACCAACGCCACGATCGCGTCGCCAACCTGGCGGATCGAGGGGACGAGTGGCGTGTCGCTTTGAAGGTCGGGCATGGGGGAGGGTCGGTTGCGGGTTGCGCGTTGCCGTTGCGGGTCGCCTGTTTCCCGGTCGTCGTTACTCGTTGCTCCGCGGCTCGCCTGCCCCGGGCCGCCCCGCGACATGAGCCGCACCGTCATTCGCGTGCGGGTTGGCTCCTCGCCGCGATTAGAAAAGGCCGCCCCCGTCGGGCTTCTAGCCACTTGCCACTGACCACTGATCACAGACCACGATTCGCTAGCGCTTCTTCACCATCGTCGTCAGCATGCCGCCGTCGGCCTGCGGGTCGTAGCGAAGGTCGTCGAGCCACTCGCGCATGCAGATCAAGCCGACGCCGCCCGGCTCTAGCGGGTCGTACGGCCGCGGGGGGAGCCGCGACGGGTCGACGCCGTTGCCCCAGTCGCGGATCGTGACCGTGATGGCGCGGTCGTCAACGCTGGCGGTCACGCGCACCGGGCGATCGTGTCGCCCCTTGTAGGCGTGGCGGATCACATTGGCCATCGCCTCATTGACGCACAGGCCGATCTCCGCGACGGTCTTGGGGGCGAAGCCGCCGGCCAGCGCGATCGCCTCGACCTGCTTGCGAACCGGCGCCAGATTAGCCGGGTCGGAAACCACGTTCAACTCGATGCGCCCGCCCGCGGCCGATCCCGCGGCCGATCCCGCGCCCGATCCCGCGCCCGATCCCGCGCCCGATCCGGCACCTGGACCGGCAGCGCGGGCGGCGTCGGCCGCCGCGGCGTTGGGCGAGGATGATTTCGGGCGGGCGCTCACGCTTAGCTTCACGATGCGTTCCCTCGCGGCCCCTCGCCGTCGCTCGTCGCGCGCTTGCGCGGCGATGCGGCCGGTCCTCACTGCTGTTGGTCCGTCGCCGGGCCCCGCTCGCCCAGCCACTGCCGCCACTTCTGCACGGCCTGGCTGCGGGCGTCGCGGTCCTCGTAGTAATGATAGCCGAAGGTCTCGCCGGTTAGCCGATCGAGGCCTTCAATCGCGTAAAACCGCACGGCCGGGTCGTCGCTGTCGAGGTCCTTTACCAGTTGGGCCGCCACGGAATGGTCCTTCCGCTCGACCGCCTGCTTGATGGCCGGCACCTTTTGCGACAGGTACCGGCTGTCAGGGGTCCGCGGCCCCTCCGGGGCGGTGCACCCGCCGGTGCCACCGCCGACCAGCAGTGCCAGCGCGGTGGAGGCGGCAGCCACGACGACTGAGCATGCTATCCGCATTCGCCTCCGCGCGCCCTCGACCAGAATCGGCGGCCGGGGCGGAAAACCTGTAGCCGGATCTGCGATCAGCCTCTCTGCGCCCGCCGGCAGCCTCAGCCGGCAAGTCCGCCTGATCTTATGCAAATTCTGCCGCCATGGTGAGTTGTCCCGCCGCTGAATCCAATGGTCGGCGCGTGCGGCACCGTGTTTGCGACTTGCATCACACGTGGATCGTGCCGGAGGTCGGCACGGCCGAACTGTCGTCACCTGACCCCGAAGGAGTCATCCCATGCGCACCTATACCCCGCCGGAACACGAGGAAGGCGTCGTCGCGCGCACCATCGAGCAGCAGACCGCCAAGCTCCCCAGCGACCTGTTCCTGTGGCTGGCCGTCGGCTCGATCGCCACCAGCGCGACCCTGAAGATCATGGGCCAGGACCGCAACGCCCTGTTCGTCGGCCAGTGGGCTCCGACGTTCCTGATCCTGGGCCTGTACAACAAGCTGGTGAAGGTGCTCGGCTCCGACTAAGCCGTCGGCCGTGCCAGTCGGAACGTTTCTTGCAACGCCCGCGGATCCACATCCGCGGGCGCTGTCATGCGCGGCGCTGGTGCGCCCGCTCGCGCCGCGACGACTGGCACTTCCGTTCGCGGGATCACGCCCCCCTGCCGCGCAGGAACTTCGTCAACACCGGCTCGATCGCGCGCTGGAGGTCCTGGTTGGCGTAGCCGGCCCAGGAGATGCCGGACGTCACGTCGAGCGGGCCGTCGAGGGGGTTGCCCAGGCCGTCGGTGATGACGACGCCCGCCTCCTCGGCGATCAGCAGCGTGGCGCAGTCGTACGGGTGGCAGCAGAGCCCTTCGGGCTGGCCCTGGACCTTGTAGAACAGCGGCCGCAGGTCGGCGTTGAAGCGGTCGTGACCGACGATCAGCTCGTAGAACTGCCCGCCGGTGGAGATGTACTGATCGTCGAAGACGGTTGCGCGCGTGACGTCGGCGGCGCCGATCAGCTCGCGGACGATCGTCTCCATCAACTCGCTGGCCAGGACCTTGGTGCCGGGGAAGAAGTTGGAGACGGTGGCGAAGCCGTGGTCGATCTTGGTTGCCTTCGAAGGCGAAATTGCCAGCGGCGACTCGGCGGCGTTGCGGAGGTCAACGCGCTTGGCGTGGGCGCCCTGGCCCTTCACGGCCCAGAGGACGTCGCCGAAGCCGGCCTTGCTGGTGGGTAGCTCGGTCATCACCGCCGCCTCGATGTCGCGCAGCCGCGTCTGCGCCCCGCGGTTGGGCGCGACGCCGGCCAGCGCCCAGGCGGCGCGCTTGTCGTACATGATGCCGCGGGTGCCGTCGATCGGGTCGATGATCAGGCGGATGCGCGCGTCCTCCTCGCGCGTGCCCTGGGGGAACACCTTGACCCCCTCCTCGCCATGCTCGTTCTCGATCCCCTCGGCGATCAGCACCAGCGGCGTGGTCTTGGCCCAGTCGCGGCAGAAGTCCTCAATCACCGGCTCGACGTCGGCATCGATCGCGTAAATCGTGTCCGCCTGCGTCGACTTCGTCACCTCGTGCCCGCCGGCCGTGCCGTGCGACCGGCTGACGATGTCCCGCACGGCCCGCTGCATCTCGGCGAGGCGGTCGACGGCCTGTTGGTGATCAATCATGGTTTGCCTCCGAGGCGGTTGGCGCATGAGGTGCGATCGCGGGAGCGGCCGCGCCGTGTCGGGCAAGATGCCGTACACCGTGCGGGGCTTCGAACCGTCACGTGAGGTCGCCGTTGCCTCACGCGGTCACCAGCGCGGTGCCCGCCTGCCACGCCCCCGGGCTGGTGCCGGCGATCAGCTCGGGCGGGCGGCCGGTGCGGGTCTGGTATTCGGTGAGGATGTCGGCGATGGCGGCATCCGCCTTGGGCGTGACATCGGCCAGGACGGCGACGGTCCCGCCGCTGCCGCCGCCGGTGATCTTCGCGCCGTACAGGCCGGCCGGCTCGCGGCGCTTCACCAAATCGACCAGCACGTCGCACTCCTCGGCGCCGAGCATCGCGTCGTTGCTGTAGCTCAGGTGCGACGCGTACATGAGGTGCCCGGCCTTATCGAGCGGGCGGCCCTGGTCGCGCGTTTGCGGCGGCGCGGCGGCGGCTTCTTCGAGGTTGGCGGCGAACTCGCGCACGCGCCGGGCCTCCAGAACGTGATGGTCGGCGGCGTGCTGCACTGGGTAATCCGTGCCGGCGTCAACGCGGGTCGCGGTGTCGATGGTCGCGCCGTACTGCGCGAGGAAGTCGCTGCCCTTCATCCACTCCGGCAGGCGCGGGCGGAAGTGGGCCTTGTAGTCCTGCGGGTCGAGGTTGGCCAGGTACCCGTGCATCGGGTCGGCGGTGAGGGTCCGCCCGCTCATCTCGCCGGCGGCGCGCATGGTTTCGAGGATGATCTTGTGCGCCATGAACGCTGCGCAGCGCGTCCGCCCGTACGCCCCGCCGCCGACCGAGTGCTTAACGTTGGAGTTGATGCCGAGGACGCGGATCCCCTCCGGCAGGCGCAGCGGGCTCTGGAGCTCGTGGGGCTGGCAGAGCATCCGCATGAGCGATGCCTCTTCGCCGGCGCAGCTCGTGGCCTGGTCCATGATCCCGCACGGCGCCCCCACGACGCGATTCTCCACCTGCTGGCAGAGCGCCGCGATGCGCATGGGGTCAAGCGGGCGGAGCGAAGCCGACGGCGGCGGCGCGCTCGCGGCGGATGACCCAACGCCGGCGCCGTCGCGTGTTCCACTTGCTCCGCCTCGCCCGCCACCGCGCAGGCCGAAGTGGTCGACAAGGTTCATCATCGTCGCCACCTCGATGGCGGCGCTGGAGCTCACCCCCGCCCCGAGGGGCACCGTGCTGTAAAGCGCAAGGGTCACGCCCTTGTGCTTCGGGTCCCGCAGGTCCAGATAGCCCTGCTCGTGCAGGAGGTAAAGGCAGCCGACGAGATAGCCTGCCCACGCGCGGCCGGGCTCGTTGAACTCGCGGCGGAGGTCCTCGAGCCTGGCGGTCGCGATGCGGTCGAGCGGGATGCGCAGCGTGAACGGCTTGTGCTCGTCGAGCAGGTTGAAGCTGAAGACCTGCACCTCGCGGTCGTCGCGCTCCTGCAAGGCGACGGCGGCCGCGCGGTCCAGCGGCATCTCGCAGACAAGCGAACCGGTGTAGTCGGCGATGCCGCCCATCACGTCGAGCCGGCCTGGCGCGCGGCTGACGCGCAGCTGGCGGCCGGCGCGGAAATCGGACGACAGCTCCGCGCGCACGCGCCGCAGCAGCGTCGGGACGGGTTCAAGGTTGAGCAGGTCGACTGCTGACATCGGCGGCCCCTCCGGGAGCGCGGGTGCGGACATCGGGAGCGCCGGCGGATGCATCGGCGGGCGTGGCGCCGGCCGGAACATCCCCGGCAGAGGTCGCGATTGGCGCGGTGCTGACCCGCCGCGTCGCCGGCGCAACCGGCGGCGCCGACGTTCCCGCGCCGGAACCGCCGCCGCCCCGCGGGCGGGATCGACCTTCCAAGACGACCCGGTCGAAGTAGCGCGTCGTGCCGGTATCGAACGTCGCCGTCAGCACGTAATCCTGCTGCTCGCTCACCGCCGGGTACTCGAGCTGGAACAGGTAGGTCCGGCTGGTGCGGTTCCACCGCGCCTGCTGGTCGGCCAGCGTTTGCAGCGACCCGAGCCATGGGTTGACCACGCGCTCGCCGCGCGGGTCGGGGTTGTTGGTGCGGAACGTGAACAGTTCGAAGATGACCGAGCCGGACGCCTTGGTCGGGTCGGCGAACTGGTCCTCGAATTCCAGCAGCGCCTCCAGGCCGTCGGGCGCACCGTCCCCGGTCCAATCCTTCACGCCGCTGAAAATCGGGTGGATGCGCATCGAGACCGGCGCGAACAGCGCCGCGTCCGACTGCGCCCGAGGGATCGGATCGCGCGACGCGCAGCCGGTGACGACGACGGCGGCGGCGGCGGCGGCGGCGGCGGCGAGCACGATCGCGTTGACGAAAAGAATCCCGCGGGACACGGGCGGAAATGTAAGGCGGGCAGCGAAGGGGGTCAACGAACGGCCGGCGCCGCGCGCGCCGCCATCGCGGGCGGCCGGAGCGGTCAGTATTCGAAGGAGTCCCGCGCGATGACGAACGGTCGGTTCTGCCCGATGTTCAGCAGCAGCCCGGCGGCCATGAAGCTGGCGAGCAGGCTGCTGCCGCCGTAGCTGACGAACGGGAGCGTCACGCCGGTCACCGGCATGAGCTTGAGCGTGACCATGATGTTGAGGAACGTCTGCCCCGCCAGCAGCGAGACCACGCCGACCGCCAGCAGCCGGCCGAACGGTTCCTTGGTGCTGCCGGCGATCTCGATGCCGGCGGCGAAGAGGACGGCGTAGGCGCCCAGCACCGCGGCGGCGCCGAACAAGCCGAACTGCTCGCCGATCAGGGCGAAGATCATGTCGTTGTGCGCCTCGGGGACGTGCCGCCCGACCTCGATGTCGCCGACGCCCTTGCCGGTCACGCCGCCGGAGCCGAAGGCGATCAGCGCGTGCTTCTGCTGGAATCCCTTCTCGCGCAGCGTCTTGGCGTCGTCGCTGAACATCGCGTAGACGCGCTCGCGCTGGTAGGACTTGACCATGGCGGGCAGGTACTTGAAGCCGGGCAGCCCGGGTCCGTCCGGCTCCGGGCCGGCCAGCCACATCACCGGCGCCACCGCCACGCCCATTCCCACCACCGCCGCCAGGTGCCAGAGCTTGGCGCCCGCGACGTAGAGCATCGCGAACAGCGCGGGGATGAAGGTGAGGGCGGTGCCGAGGTCCGGCTGCTTCATGATCAGCGCGACCGGCACCAGCGCCAGCGCGAACGGTGCGGTGAGCCCCTTGAGCGTCCGGTAATTGCTGCGGTAGCGCAGGTAGCGGGCCAGCACCATCACGAAGCCGATCTTCATCAGCTCCGCCGGCTGCAGGCTGAAGGAGCCGAACTTGATCCACGGGTGGGCGCCGTTGATGACCGGGACGCCCCCGAACCCGCTACGCGGCACGCCCGGCATCACGGTGTAGACGATCAGCGCCACCGCCAGCAGGTAAAACCCCCAGGCGAAGCGGCCGATGCGCTGGTAGTTCATCGCCTGGAAGGCGACCAGGCAGGCGGTCCCGGCGGCGATGAAGATGAGTTGCTTGCGCGCGTCCGATGGCGCGTCCGCCCAGATGCTGCACACGCCGAGGAGGCAGAGCACCGCCACCGAGACCAGCACCGGCCAATTCGTGGCAATGGCCAACTGCTGCCACAAGCGCCCGAGCAGCGTTGTCCGCCCGGACGAGCGGTTCATGCCGAAGATGTGACCAGTGAGCGACATCCGTGTCGGTGGACCTCGGTGGACCTCGGTGGACCTTCGGTGCAGTTCGTACAAGTGGCAGGGGCGGCACGCCCTTCCATTGGCGGCGGCCAGCCGCGCTTTAGCTCGTGCCGCTGGAAGCGGCGGGCGCACGGGCGAGCGACCCATGCCACCTGCTCAACATCAACCTGACGCCGCTTCTCCTTCGCCCTGCTGTGACGGGGTGCCCGCCAGGTACAACTCCGCCGCGACGGCGCGGTGCGGCGCGTCGGGCAGCGCGATCAGCTCGATCGGGTCGCCCTTGCGGAGCACGCCCTGGCGGGTCGGGTAGAGCATCTTGAAGACCCGGCGGTCCCGGCCGTCGGCGTAGGTGAAGCGGCAGATGCGCGAGCGGAGCGACATGGCGGCGTGCTTCGAATCGACGACCACGCCGTCCGCGCGCCGCCCGTCGCGCCACACCTCCAGCACCCGCCGCCGCTGCCACCACGCCAGCGCCGCCAGCAGCAGCGCGATCGGGAGCAGCAGGATCAGCGGCACCGCCAGCACGCGCCACCACGGCAGCAGTTCCTTCACCTCGCCCCAGCGCGTGGGGTCGTTGGGGTCAACGCGGATGTCCAGCTCCTCGCCGACCTTGGCGTACCCAGGCGCGGGCGGCAGGACCACGTCCACCTTCCGGTCGGTGCCGTCGGGGTTCCGCCACAGCAGCTTTACCGGGACGTTATCGTCACGAACGACCGCGAAGCCGGCGCGGGTGGTTTGCTTGACCTCGACGAGCGTCGCCTTGACCGGGATGCCGCGCGTCATCAGCGCGCTGTCGCGCATCCGGCCCGCGGAGGCGTCGTAGCCTACGACGGCGGCAACGACCAGCACCGCGGCGGCGCACTTCCACCACATCTGCACCGGCAGCTCGGCCCAGGCGCGGCGGGCGGCGCGGTGCGTGACCTGGCGCGGGGCGCTGGGGAGGGCGGGCTTGTACGAAAGCGTCTGCGTCATGGCGGGCCGACCGGGCGGAATTATTGTCGAAACGGCGGCCAAAAGCGACGCGGGCCCGCGGGCCGCGCTCCTGTGGTCCCGCGGCCCTGCGCCCGGGGTGACCTCAGTGTCGGGTCGGCTTGATGTACCCGTGCTCGACGCAGGCCATGAGGATCTTCTTCGCGGTCTGCGCAGCGGTGACGCCGCCGCTGCCGCCGTACTGCACCATCACCGCGAAGGCGACCTGCGGGTTGTCCGCCGGAGCGAAGCCGACGAACCAGGCGTGGTTCATGCTCTTGCCGTCCTCGCCCCAGCCGCGGTACCAGGGGGTCGGCGTGTCGTGGGTGGCCGAGGCGATGTCCAGCGGTACGCGCAGCGGCTTGCCGTTGGGGCCGAAGACCAGGTTCCCTTCCTCGTCGCGCGCGGGGACGGTGATGCGGGCGGCCTGGGCGGTGCCGGTCTTGCCCGCGACGAGGAACTCGGCCATCCGCCCTTCTCCGCCGGTGCCCGCCTTGCTGTTCACCACGCGCACCATCCCGTCCTTCGCCGCCGCCAGCGCGTCGGGCGCCAGCTTAAGGTCAACGCGGTCTGGCACCGGCCTCTTGTCGCGCGTGGCGAGCGGCGCGGTGGCGGTGGCGTCGTCGGCGACCAACCGCGGGCGCATCCAGATCCCGTCGCGCGCGATGGTGGCGGCGACGTTGGCCATCTGCACCGGCGTCGCCAGCACGCCGACCTGCCCGATGCCGCTGAACCACGCGACCGCGCGCTCGTGCCGCTCGACCTGCCGCGGCAGGAACCCCCGCGCCTCGGGTACGCCCAGCCCCGTCTCGCGCCCGAGGCCGAAGCGGTCGTACCACGCGCTGAGCCCCTCGGCGCCGAAGGCGTCGGCGCAGGTCTCGAAGTAGACGTTGCAGCTTCGCTCCAGCGCGTCGGCGAAGCAGAGGTGCCCGTCGGCGTTGCCGTAGACCCCGCGGTGCGGATGGTCCCACGGCACCGGGTGGTTGGCCACCTTGCCCTCGAGCACGACGCCGAACTTGCTGGCGACCCAGCAGCGCCCGTTGGGCATCTTGCGACCGCCGATCAGGAGGTAGCCGGTGCAGTGGATGCCTTTTTGAACGGTCATGACGCCGACGTCGGAGACGTTCAGCTTGTCCGTGATCGCCGCCAGTCCGACCAGCGGCTTGATCGTCGAGCCGGGCTCCAGTTGCGACTGAGTGGCGCGGTTGAGAAGCGGCGCCGCCAGCGCCTGCTCGTCGCCGGTGATCAGTTCCTCGTAGTCGTCGGCCAAGGTATTGGGGTCGAAGTCGGGATACGACGCCAGCGCGCGGACCTGTGACGTCTTCACGTCGATCACCACGGCCGCGCCGTGCATCGGGATGGTGAACTTGCGCTCGTCGTCGGCGAGGTTGCTCTGGACCTCCATGTTCTCGAAGAACCCGCGGATCTGGTCCTGGAGCTCGATGTCGATCGTGGTGCGAACGTCCGCGCCGGGCACCGCGGCGCTGGCCAGCTCGTCGTCAGCGCCCGGGCGGCGATAGGACTTGCCGCGGGTGCCGCGCAGCGCCGGCTCGAGCAGCGCCTCGAGCCCGCCACGGCCGACGAAGTCAGCGAACTGAAGCTGCCGCAGCGGGTCGCCCAGCGCGGGATCGGCCAGCATGTCCTCCTTCTTCACCGGCGCCAGGTTGCCCATCAGGTGCGCCGCCGCGCGGTTATATGGATAGCGGCGGGTGGCGCCCGGCAGCAGCACCAGCCCGGGGCAGCGCGGCACCTCGCGGGCCAGGCGGAGGTAGACGTCGGGGGAGATGTTGCGCACCACCGGGTGGATGCCGACCTCCTCGCCCTCCACCTCGTCGAAGTCGTCGACCTGCGGGCCGTCCTTGCCCCCCTCGATCAGCCAGCGGCGGTACCACGGGGCCTCCTGCCCCTTGTGCTCCTCGTGGGCGGCGGCGTAGCGGCGGTACTGCCGCAGCCGGCTCCGCATGCCGACGCGCAGGTCGATCTGACGGCAGATCTCGTCGATCGCCTCGGGCGCCGTGCCGGTCTCTTTGGCTAAGACCTTGAAGGTGCGGTCGATGTCGGCGGTGACGCTGGCGACCTGCTGCTCGATGTTGGCGGCGCGCGCTTTCTTGTCCCGCTTCTTCCACTCCGCGCCGGCGGCCTCGCTGGCGCGCTCGACCGCGATATCGCGGATCCACTTGGCGTCGCGGGCGATGGCGCGGTAGTCGATGCAGGCGTCGATGCACGCCTCGTCGACGGCGATCGGGTGACCCTTGAAGTCCAGGATCCGCCCGCGGGTGGTCTCGATGTACTGCGCCTTCTTCTTGAACTCCTCGGCCGCCCGCACCCACTCGCCGCGGGTGAAGACCTGGAGGTGCATCGCGCGCACGAGCAGCACGCCCATCACGCTGAGCAGGATCGCGAGGAAGATTTTCAGGCGGCGCTCGAACACGGGAAGACCTCCTTGTCTTCGGTGGTGCGGAGCAGATCAATAGGCGCGGCCGCGCCTGCGCGACTGGAACGAGAACGGCTTGCGGGCGAGGTTCAACAACCCCAGCACGACCGGCGCCGCGCACGCGGTGTAGAGCGCGTTGCCCAGCAACTGCGTCACCGACGCGCTGGGGCCCCTGATCCATCCGTGAACCAGGACGACAACGGCGGCCAGCAGGCTGCCGACGAAGCCGAGGGAAAAGTGCGTCACCGGGTGCGCGCGGTAGATGAGTTCCTGCGTGCTGACGGTGAACATCCCCACCAGCGAGTAGGCCAGCGCGCAGACGCCGAGCGAGTTGAGCGTGACCAGGTCCTGGATCGCGCCGATGCCGAAGCACCCCAGCAGCGCCGCGTCGCGCGGGGCGTGGATGGCGATGAAGATCACCGCCAGCAGCACCAGGTCTGGCCGACAGTTCCCGACGCGCAGCGGCTCGCCGAGACCGAGCTGAAGCCCGATGGCGAGGTAAGCGAGGATGAGGTACGCGGGAAGTCGCATCGCGAAAAGCGGTTCAACCCGAAGGCTTGTTCATCACCATCACCTCGCGCAGCTCGGCGAGGTTGCGCACGGGGCGGACCTGCACCTCGGCGAACATCGCCACGCGCGGGCTCGGGCGGATGCTCTCGATCCGGCCGAGGACCTGGTTGGTGAGCTGCATCGGCCAGTCCGGATCGTTCAGCACGACGTAATCCGCGACGGCGACGCCCTTGTCCGGCTGGTCCTTGCTCTGCACTTCCGACAGCGGCAAATTCTCAACGAACATCGCGCCGCTGCCGGTCCCGCGGACGATGCGCGGCGACGCGCCCTGCACCTCGACGAGCTTTCCGCCCGCCGACCGGTAGAACTTCGCCGCCGCCTGGAAGCGCGGATCGGTCACGAGCTGCACCTGCGCGCCACTGACGCCGACGCGGGCGATGCGCCCGACGATCCCGTTGGCGTACAGCACCGGCATCTGCGGCTCGACGCCGTCGCCGTTGGAGGCGGCGATGGCGAGCGAGTCGCGCGTGACGCCCGGGTCGGTGCCGACGACGCGGAACGGCGTGCACAGCGGCCGCATGTCCCCGAGCTGCGCCCGCTCCTGGTTGATCTGCCGCATCTCGACGAGCTGCCCCATCAGGCTGAGGTTCTCGGCCCGCAGGCGGTCGTTCTCCGCCTTCACGTCCTCCACCGCTCGCCGGTCCCTTTCGCCTTCGGGGGCGACGCGGTGGCGGACGACCGACCCGATCTTGCGAGCCGGGATCGACACTGGCGCGAACAGCTTCTGCACCCCGCGGATCGGGTCCGTGTAGCGCGCGGGGATGAAGAACGCGCTGCAAACGCTCAGCAGGAGCAGGCCGACGTAGACTTGGTTAAACCGCAATACGACACCCGCGGGGCGGGAAAGGGAACTACCGAAGCACGAGATCCGAAGCGATTACCGATGCGTGAAAGGAGAAATCCATCAAGCCAGAAGCAGGGATTGCGTCATTTCTTCCTTCGGCCTTTCCGCCTTAGTTCGGATTTCTGGTTTCGGGTTTCGTGCATCTGGCTTCGCCCTTCGTGCTTATCGCTCGCCGCCCACGCCCTCAATCCCCATCCATGTCGCTCTCCATCGTGTCCTTCCACAGCTCCAGGTTCTCCAGGTAGACGCTGGTGCCGCGGGCGACGCACGTGAGAGGATCCTCGGCCAGGCGGGTGTCCAGGCCGGTGGCGTTGCTGATGACCGTCGTCAGGCCGCGGAGCATGCTGCTGCCGCCGGCCATGGTGATGCCGTTGTCGACCAGGTCCGCCGCCAGCTCGGGCTCGGCCTGCTCGAGCGTGGTGGTGACCGCCTCGATGATGTTGTTCACCGGCTCCTGGAGCGCCTCGCGGATCTCCTCGGCGGTCACCTCGGTCTTGCGCGGCAGGCCGGAGATCATGTCGCGGCCGCGGACCTCCATGGTCGGCTCTTCGGAATCGATCGGCGCGGCCGAGCCGATGTCGAGCTTGATGCGCTCGGCCATCTGCTCGCCGATCGCCATGTTGTAGGTCTTCTTCATGTGCTCGACGATCGCCTGGTCGAAGTCGTCGCCGGCGGTGCGGACGGAGTTGGAGACCGAGATGTCCGCCAGCGAGATGATCGCCACCTCGGTGGTGCCGCCGCCGATGTCGACGATCATGCTGGCGGTCGGCTCGGTCACCGGCAACCCCGCGCCGATCGCAGCGGCCATGGGCTCCTCGACCAAAAAGACGCGGCGGGCGCCGGCGCGCTCGGCACTGTCCAGCACCGCGCGCTTCTCGACGGCGGTGATCCCCGACGGCACCGCGATGACCACGCGCGGGTGGATAAAGTGCTTGCGGCCCTGGGCGCGGCGGATGAAGTACCGCAGCATCGCCTCGGTGACCTCGAAATCGCTGATCACCCCGTCCTTCAACGGACGAATGGCGGTGATCGAGCCGGGCGTCTTGCCGATCATCTCCTTGGCGACCAGCCCGACGGCGTTGCCGTCCTGCAACACGCGGTTGGTCCCCTTCTTGACGGCCACCACGGTCGGCTCGTTGAGCACGATGCCTTCGCCCTTGATGCACACCAGCGTGTTGCAGGTGCCCAGGTCGATGCCCATGTCGACGCTGAACATGCCAAGCAGCGAATCAAAGATCACGTGGCGGTCTCCTGACGGGACGATTGCGCGGCGGAGTTCCACCCGCCGGTGCGGCCGACGCCCGTCAAAACAACTGGACGGCGGCCGGCGAAACTAACCTGTAGGGCATCCCCGCAGCGAAACAACGGGGCTTCGCGACAGGGCGCGCCGCGCGGACTCTGGCTCGCTAAAGCTCGACCGCCACCTGCCGTGCACGCGCGCGCCACGCGCCGGATCGAGCGGCGTGACCGGCGGGACGCTCGATCTTCCCCCCGGGGCGCGGCGGAGGCTCAAGCCGTCTGCCAACCCGGGGCGAGCGGGTCGTAGACCATCACCCCAACGCCACGGGTTCCGCCCGCTGCGCGACGCGCTGACGCCGACTGAAACGGCTGGCGGCGGAGCGGGCGCCGGTGAAGCCCAAAGCGCTGCGAGCGCCTCCCTGCACCGCGTCACCCGGATCACCGCGTCACCGCTTCATCCCCCGCGAACCGCCCGATCGTTCGAGCCTGCCGGGCCCCAACCTCGCGTGCCCATTCGCGCCGAACCTGACGCCGGCGGCACAGCCCGTCCCAAGAGCCGTACACCGGCCGAGCCGCTTCGCCCGGTCGGCGGCTAAAATACAGTGACGCGCGCGCGCCTGCAATGCGACTCGGACACAATCGGCAAATTCTGCGGGGGATTCGAAAATGATTGGCGCGGCGCCAGAGGGATGCGAACCGATCCGGCCGATTTGGCGCGACAGTGGCGCGACGGAGCGCGTTCAACGAAGGCCGGCGCAATTTTCGCCCGCGCTACACAGCCAAAACCATCGTTCGGCTGGCGAGCGCTGCGGGCGACCATCGCTGTCGCCTGCCGGGGCTACACACGCGGAGGCGCTGCGTCACACCATCGCGTCCACCACGATTACCCACCGTTCGCCCAGCTCGGTGAAGCTCACCCGCTTGAGCGGCCCTTCGGCGGCGTTGAGGTTGCCCACGTTCTTTCGCGCTTGCGCGGTGAAGCTGTTGGTGGCGACGTCCAGCAGGATGTCGTTGTCGCCGCGGCGGATGGCCCAGCCGGTGGTGTCGCCGCCGACGGCGCCGAGGCGGGTGGTGATGCCGATGGCGCGGCCGCGCTCGACGTCGAGGTTGATCACGTCGATCACGTCGAAATCGACGGCATAATCGACGCCGCGCCCGCCGATCAGGGTGTCGGCCAAGCCGTCGTCGGGGCGGCCTGTCTGCTCGGCGACGGCGGTGAATTGGCTCGGGCCGCCGCCGGTCATGCGGTCCGCGCCGTCGCCGCCGCGGAGGAGGTCGCGCCCGCCAAACCCATGGAGGGTGTCGTCGCCCGCGCCGCCGACGAGGGCGTTGCCGGCGCTGGAGCCGGAGATCACGTCGGCGCCGCCGCCGCCGATGATGTTCTCGATGTCCAGCCCGACGTTGTCCCCCTCGCGGGGAAGGACCTGGTTGTTGGAGGTGAGGCGGGCGTAGCCGTCGTTGGCGATGCCGTCGATGGTGATCTCCAGGGCGTCGCCGCGGCCGGAGTAGTCGGCCGTGTCGTTGCCGGCGCCGCCGCGCATGAGGTCGGCGTCGTTCCGCCCGCCGTTGAGGACGTCGTTGCCGCGGTCGCCGATGAGAATGTCGCTGCCGCCGCCGCCAAGGAGCGTGTCGTTGCCCCGGCCGCCGGCGAAGACGTTGTTCTTCTTCCCGCCGACAATTCGGTCGTCCCCGGCGCCGCCCCAGACGTTTTCGATGTCGGAGTGGACGTTGTCGCGCTCACCCGCGGCGGCATCGAACGGCGAGGGCTGGCCGTCGTTGGCGAGGTCGTCCAGGACGATGACCACCGGGTCAAAAGAGGCGCGTGACGAATAGTCGGCCACGTCGCTGCCCGCGCCGCCGCTCATGTCGTCGACGCCGCTGGCGGCGGAAACGATCGTGTCGTTCCCGTCGCCGCCGGACAGGACGTTCACCCCGCCGCCGCCCGAGATCGCGTTGCCGCGGGCGTCGCCGGTGAGGGTGTCGTTACCGTCGCCGCCGGCGAGGTTCTCGATATCGCTGGCAACGTTGTCCTGGAAGGGCCAGAAGATGAAGGTGGGATCGTTGGCGTCGCCGGGCTGCGGCTCGCCACCGCCGACGGGACCGTCGTTGGCGACGTCGTCGAGGGTGACCTTCACGCCGGCGGAGTGGCCGGCAAAGTCGGCGGTGTCGGCCCCTTCGCCGCCGGCGTAGACGTCGGCGCCGCCCTGCCCGGCGATGCGGTCGTTGCCGCGCCCGCCGTCGAGCGTGTCGCTGCCGCCGCCGCTGGTGATCGTGTCGTCGCCGTCGCCGCCAAAGACGCGGGCGTTGACCGGCTTGTCGGTCGGCACCCCGCTGGGGAACGATGCGCGGCCGTAGAGCGGGGCGAACGGATCGTTCAGCGTGACGCGATCGTTCCCGCCGGCCGCGTCGATCGTCAGCCGCTTCACGCTGCCGAGGGCGAAGCGCCTGGCGACGGTGCCGTCGAAGACGCGGTAAAACCCGCCGCGCACGTTGACGTCGATGACGTCGTCGGCGGCGGTGCCGGCGATGGCGAGCGTGCCGTTGCTCAGCGAGATCGACAGCAGCCGGCGAGGCTCGAGGCGCTCGTACATGGCGCTCCTCCCCAGGAACGATTCCGAACTTGGCGGGGCCGCCGGCGCGACGCCGCGGCCATCGCTACCGACACCGCAGCGGGCGCTACGTTAGCGATCCTGCGGCAAATTCTCGTCACCGGTCGTTTCGTCGGCGACGATGCGCTTCATGGCGGGCGGCGCTACGTCCACTGCACGACCAGCACCGGGATCGTGCCGCGCTCCAGCAGGGTGCGCATGTCGATGGTCCCGCGCAGCCGCTCGAACTGGCCGATCTTGGTCTTCACGTAGGAGACGCGGCCGGTGACGTCGAGATCGGTGAAGGCGTCGCCACGGCGGATGATCCAGCCGGTGTACTCGCCGAACGCAGGGGTCGGCGAACGCTCGATCACGCCCCTGACCTCGGCGAACTCGATGCCGGCGGCGTCGTCGTTGAAGGTGAGGTTGACGGTGAGATCGAAGCCGCCGCCGCCGTCGAGGACGTTGCCGACGCCGCCCGGATCGCTGGCGCCGTCGCGGGTGCCGCCGAGGAGGATGTCGTCGCCGCCGCCGCCGTGGATCTCGTCCGCCCCGCCGCCGCCGATCAGGGTGTTGCGCTGGTCGTTGCCGATCAGGGTGTCGTCGCCGCTGCCGCCGAGCATGACCTCGAATTCGTCACCGACATCGTCCGCTTCGGCGGCGCGGTTGCCCTCGGGCGAGAGGATCGGCGCGGCGCCGTCGTTGGCGAGGTTGTCCAGGGCGATGGCGACCGCCTCGGTGCGGGCGGAGTAGTCGGCGGTGTCCTTGCCATTGCCGCCGATGAGGGTGTCGGCGCCGTCGAGGCCCTGGTCATCGCCGCCGTAGCCGCCGGCGATGAGATCGTTGCCGCGGCCGCCGACCAGGCGGTCGTCGCCGGTGCCGCCGATGAGGGTGTCGTCACCGAGCCCGCCCTCGAAGTGGCGGAAGGTCAGAAGCTGGTGGTCGAGGTCAGAGCCGACGATCAGGTCCGCGCCGGTGCCGCCCCAGACGACTTCGACATCGTTCACGACCTCGTCTTCCTCGCCCGCCTCGCCGTCGCCGCCGGTGTTGCCGAGGCGCACGACCACTGGCAAGGTGCGGGCGGAATAGTCGACGACGTCGAGGCCGCGGCCGCCGGCGAGTCGGTCGGCGCCGTTGAGGCCGCGGAGCGTGTCATCGCCGGCCAGGCCGCGGATGAAGTTGTTGCCGGCGCCGCCGTCGAGCACGTTGCCCGCGGCCGAGCCGGTCAGGTCGTCGTCGCCGCTGCCGCCGCGGACGTTCTCCACGTCCGAGCGCACGTTGTCGGCGAAGGGCCAGTCGACGACGTTCGGCCCGGTCAGCGGCTCGGTGCGCAGCGGCGGGCCGTCGTCCTGCTGGTCGTCGATGTCGACGTTCACGCGGGTGGTGAACTCGGAGTAGCCGACCCAATCGGCGCTGGCGCCGCCGCGGAAGTCGTCGGCGCCGCCGTAGCCGTGCAGGACGTCCTTCCCCTTGCCGCCGAAGAGCGTGTCGCTGCCGCCGCCGCTGAGAAGGGTGTCGTTGCCGCTGCCGCCGGCGATCCACGCGTTGACCGGGCGGTCGGCGGGGATGCCTTCGGGGAACTGGTGCTTGCCGTTGACGGACATGAACGGGTCGATCATGTCGACGCGGTCGTCGCCGCCGCCGGTGTTGATCGCGATCGACTTCACCTGCGCCCGCGGGAACATCTGGCTCGTGCCGCCGCGGTTGCTGACGGAGTAGTGGCCGGACGCGAGGTTGACGACGAAGGCGTCGTTCTCGGCCGTGCCCTCGATGAGGAGCAGGCCGTTGGCTTCGAGCGTGACGGCGAAGAGGCGACGCGGTTCGAGAGGCTGAAGCACGGGCGGTCCCCCCGGCGGTGACGAATTCATTGAGTGGGAGGCAAACCGGTGCTACCCCCGGGGGAAACATCGGCGGTAGCGCGGCGATGGCATGAACGGCGGCGCGTCCTCGCGGTTGCGCGGCCAAGGCGAGTGTGACGTGGGATCAAGGGTGGCGATCCCGCTGCGTTCGATAATCTCTGCCGCGACAGGTCTGACGGCGAAGGCTAGCTGAGTTTGGCCTGACGCCGGCGACGCCGGAGGGTCATGAGGCCCGCCGCCACGCCGACCAGCACCGCGCTGCCGGGCTCGGGGGCGGAGACGGCGAAGAAGTCGAAGTCGCCGGTGGCGCGGGCGGCGATCAGCTTGTCCAGCGTGTTGCGCGCGAACCCGGGGTCGCTGTCGAGCCGCTGCCACCGGGCCGTGCCCGCGTCGTAAGCCCAGACCTTGAGCATTTCCTCGTTGATGCCCAGCTCGTGCGCCATCGCGTCGTCGTAGCGGATCTGGAGGTCGACGGCGTCGAACCCGCCGAGCTCCGAGCCGTCGAACGACCAGACGCCGATGAACTTGTGCCCGCGCGGCAGGGCCGGCACGTCGCCGCGGAGCGGCGAGAGCAGAGCGATGGCGACGTCGCCGCCGTAGTGCGCGTTCTCGATGTCAAAGCGGACGGAGTTCACCAGGTCGATCTGGAGGTCTTCGGGATCCTCGCCCCAGGTGTAGGTGCCGGTGCCGGGCTGCACCTTCACGCTGGGGAGCTTGAGCAATCCCTTGCGGCGGGCGAACCAGCCGTTGGTGCCGCCCCAGCGCGGGTTGTCGATCGACGTGGCGACGCCGCTGAAGCTGGACATGTCCAGCGTGCGCGACACGCCGACGCCGTCGGCCACGACCTGCCCGTTGTTGACCAGCACGCCCTTGAGGTGGACCGGCCCCCAGCCGGAGAGGATGCCCGAGCCATTGGCCTGCCCGCGGACGACGATCGACGCGCCGCCGCGGTTGCCGACCTCGTAGATCGCGCCGGTGTTGGCGCCGTTGCCAAGGTTGAACGCGCCCTGCCCCTCGCCGCCGACCTGGATCGCCGGATCGGGCTGGCCCGCCGGGCGGGTGTTGAGCTGGAGCAGCCCACCGTCCATCACGTATTGCCCGGTGCTGCCGGCGGCGTGGGCGATGAAGACCTGCCCGGTGGCGTTCTTGCCGCCGCTCTGGTGGATCTTGCCCGAGCCCTTGTTTCCGACGATCTGCGGGTCGGCCGAGAGCGTGCCGCCGGAGAGGTCGTAGCGGCCGTCGCCGGTCTGCTCGACGCCGAGCTGGAGCCCCTCGTCGGACTCGAAGTTGTCGAAGAAGGTGCCTTCCGGGCGGCTGATAACCTTGGTGGAGCCACCGGACTGGGCGTACCAGCCGACGTTGGACTTGCCGATCAGCAGCGAGTCCTGGGCGATGTTGACGCCGTCGGTCTGAATGAAGCTGCCGGGGGCGAGGTCGCCGATGACCTGCGTCTTGGCGGTGAGGGTGCCGCCGGAAAGCTCGACGCGGCCGACGGCGCCCTTCTGGCGCCCGACGGTGAGCTGACCGTCGACGCGGGTGTTGCCGCCAAGCTGGCGGAAGACGCCGAAGCCGCTGTCGCCGACGACCATGGCCGGCACGTGCAGCGATTCGTTTGCGGGCAGCGTGTAGATCTGCGGCTTGCCGCTCCCCCCGCCGCCACCGGCGCCGAGGGTGAACGTAGCGGAGGCCGACGCGACGGCGACCGGCTTGGTCTCTTCCGCAGCGCCGGACGAATCGGACTTGCCCGACTTGCCGTCGGCGCCAACGGTTGCGCCCTTGCCCGCCTGTGACTTGTCGAACGGCCGGGAAACCACCGGCGGCGACAGCAGCGAGCTGGCAACGGCATTGAACGGTCCGGCCGTCGGCTTGAACGAGAAATCAGGTGACGGCGGCGCGCCCGGCGGCGCCTGCGGCGGGCGGGTGACGGCGACCGCGCCGGCGACGACGCGGTCGTTGCGGCCGGCCTCGATGTCGCCGGCGCCGGAGTTCAGGCCAAGCTTGTCCCAGTCGATCGACAACTGCGGGTCGGGCACGGCCGCCAGCTCGGGCGCGTTCAGCGGCGCCAGCGGGTCCTGGTCCGACGCGTCCGCCTGCAACGTCGGCACCACGCCGCGGAACAACGGGCGGACCCACTCGCGGAGGTCGAGCGTCGGCAGGTGCTGGCGGATCTGGCGGACGACCTCGCTGCCGGTCGCGTAGGCGGCCGAGCTGATCACCATCATGATCGCGACGGCGTACTTGAGCTTGACGTACGCGGCCGATCGCAGGGCGGTGCGCACCAGCCCGATCGCTTTGGCAGACGCCAGCGCGATGCTCATGCCGTGCCCGGCCGCCAGGGCGTTGCCGGTGGTGGCGGCGGTGCTGATCATCGGGAAGAACGCGGCATCGCGCACCACGTGCTCGAGCACGACGGTCATGGCGATGGCGCTGATGGCGATCCCGCGCTTGGCCAGGCGGGTGCCGAGCATCGCCTTGCCCCGATGGACGCGCACGCCCAGCGTGCTGGGGTTGCAACCGAGCTCCGTGGCCATCTCGTCGCGCGACAGGCCGCCGAAGTAGTGCATGACCAGCGGCATGCGGTACTTGGCCGGGAGCTGGTTGAGCTCCTCCATCATGATGGTCTTGAGCTCTTCGGCGCCGGGCGCGTCGGCCGGGTCGGCGACGTGCCCGTTGCCGCCGCCGAACGCGCCGCCGCCGTTGGTGTGGCGGCCGTTGCCGTTGTGGGTGTGCCGCGTCTGCTCGGCGAGCTTTTCCTCCCGCCGCTTGCGTCGCGTCTTCGACTTCTTTACGTCCAAAGCCAAGCGGTGTGCCACTTTCTGTAGCCAGGGGCCGATGTACTTGATCTCGCGGTCGGTCTTGGCCTGTAGCGCGAGCGACAGGAAGACCGCTTGCACCGCGTCTTCCGCGTCGTGCTTGTCGCCGGTCACGCGCAGGCAGACGCCGAAGACCATGGCCGCGTAACGGCGCACGATCTCCTCGAACGGTTGGTTGGAACCGCTCTGGCGAAACTGCTCAAGCAGTTCTTTGGCGCTCTTCTCAGGGAAGAGCTGTCTGTTCCCCAAAGTCCGACCCTCGCGCAAAGAGACGACGACGTCCGGCGGGAATTTCACGCCGGCAGACCCACCCGCATACAGAAGGGCACAGCCTTCATCATAGTCGGGCCCGGCCAGCAGCGACCAGCAAAACAGCCGGCGCGGGCGGGAAATTCTCCCGCCGCCGGTCCGGATGTTACTGCTGTGACGGGCCGATCTTGCGCCAGCTTGCGGCGGCGGCTTGATAACTCGGCAGCTTCCCTAGAATGCCAACCCCATGGTCATCGACTGCCACGTCCACGTCTCAGCGGTCGCCGAGGCCCACGGGCTGATGTCGCCGAGGTTGCTCGCCAGCCTCCCCTTCCGCTTCATGCGCTGGCGGCTCGGGCTCGACCCCGAAAGCCCCGCGTTCGATGCGGACCTCGAGGCGCTGATGGACCGGCTGATCGGCGATACGCCGGGGCTCGACGCGGCGGTGGTCCTCGCTTTTGACGCCGTTCACGATCGCGACGGTCACATCGACCTGGCCAACACGCACCTGTACGTGAAGAACGACTACGCGCTCGAGGTGTGCGCCCGCCACCCGCGGCGGATGCTGTTCGGCGCCAGCATCCACCCGTACCGGCGCGACGCCGTTGCGGAACTTCAGCGCTGCGCCGCGGCCGGCGCGGCGCTGATCAAGTGGCTGCCGATCGTGCAGAACTTCAACCCGGCCGACCCGAAGTGCGAGCCGTTCTACGAGGCGCTGGCGGCGCTGAGGGTCCCGCTGCTTTGCCACACCGGCGGCGAACAGTCGCTGCCGAACCTCGACGCGTCCGTGGCCGACCCGGACCTGCTCGTGCCGGCGCTGAAGCGCGGCGTGACGGTCATCATGGCGCACTGCGGCACACGCTCGACCGCGCGCGACAAGGACTATTTGCCGGCGTTCGTCCGCCTGGCGCGCGAGTTCGAGCACTGCTACGGCGACACCGCCGCGCTCAGCCTGCCGACGCGGTCGTACGCGTACGACGTGATCCTGTCCGACGCCCTGGTCCGCCAGAAGCTCGTGCACGGCAGCGACTGGCCGATCCTTCCCGTCCCGCCGGCGATGCACGTGCGGCTGATCGATGGCCTGCGGCTTTGGCGCCAGCGGAACTGGCTGAAGCGCGACGTGCTGATCAAGCGCGAGATCGGATTCGATGACGCCTACTGGCAGCGCGCCGCGAAGGTGCTGCGACTGCCGTCGCCACCGGCGCCGCAAACTTGAAGTCGGCCGGAGCGGCGCCATCGCGTGACGAAATTGCATCCGCACGATTAGCGGCTTGCGATGGGTGTCGGTACAATCGCCGCGCACGCTCGCAGGATCGCGCGTACGCGCACCCCGGGGACATTGACCGTGTCGGAACGGATTCGCCTTAATGACGTACGCCGCCTCTTCCGCCTGATCGGCGAGGTGCGCGAGCTGGGCGCCGACCCCGCGCGCTGGCGGCCGCACCTGCTCGAGCGGCTGGCTCGGATCGCGCGAGCGGACCTCATCGTCTCCTCCGAGGTCCACTTCCGCACCACCAGCGCGCCCGGCGTGCTCGCGGTGACCGACATCGGCTGGGTGCTGGAGGCCGGCGGCGAACCGTGGCAGGTGCGCACCGAACGCGTGGAGCGGCCCGAAAACTACTGGCTGGCGATCACCGCAAGCACCGCCGCCAACACTGCCGCTGCCGCCACCAACGCCAACACCGCCGCCGCCGCCGCCAGCACCGCCACCGCCACCATTCCCGCCGCCGCCAGCACCGCCACAATCGCGTCGTCATCGCCGCGCTCGGCGTCGTCCGCCGGGCCAGCCGTTGTGGACGACGCGCCCGCGAAGCTGCGGCCGGGCGACCGCGTCGTGCCGGTCACGCCGGCGGTGCCGTTGCGCGGGGGAAAGGGGTTCATCCTCTCGCAGTACCCGCTGGCGCACCTCGGGGCGGTGGACCAGCTCGGGCTGCACCGCTTCGGCACCGCGCGGCCGTTCACCCCCGCGGACCACAAGCTCGTGCGGCTGTTCCACGTCGAGCTCGGGCGGCTGTGGAGAGGGGACGCGCTCAGGCGCGCCGCCGACCCGGCCCACACGCTGCCGCCGCGGCTGAGCGAGACGCTGCGCGGCATCCTGGCCGGCGACAGCGAGAAGCAGATCGCCTTCGCGCTGGGGCTCTCGCAGCACACGGTCCACAACTACATTCGCGCGCTCCACCGCCGCTACGACGTCTCCAGCCGCGCCGAGCTGATCGCCAAGGCCAGCGCCGAACAGCAGTTCGACTTCCGCCCGAAGCTGAGCCTCGCGCCCCCGCCGGCGACGCGGACGGGCGCGGCGGAGCGTGACGGCACCATTCCCACACCCGAACCGGGCACGGCGTAGTCACGAGCGGGAAACGACGCGCGCTCGGCCGAGGAACAGACCACAGGCTTACGCCGGCGTCCACGACGCCGCGAGAAGCGCGAGTGCAATCGCGGCGCGTATCACATCGTGCGTCCGACGCGCCGCTCAGCGTCGCCCGAGTGATCCTTCGAATCGCGCGCAAGAAGAAGGGCCCTCGCGCGGTCGTTGCGGCAAGGGCCCGGTTCCCTCCGACGGTTTCCGTCAGGCCGCCGCACCCACGTCGGCCCTGAGGAACTTCTCGCGGAGTCGCGTCCGCCGCGCGCCCTCTCTCCGTGGCGCCCGGCGTCCAACCCACAGCATGCGCGCGGTCCACCCCCGCGGCCACTGGCCTGATCAGGTCTAACGAGGGGCAGGGGCCGCCAGTGCCGCGCATGACCGGTCGCTCCGAAAAATTACCTCCACGCTCGCGCCCCCGGCGGTCGATCGCCACGGCACGCGGCCGCTGCCCCCGCCCGCGTCAGCGCGACTCTCCCAGGATGGGAAGCTGCACCTTCACGCTCTGGTCCTGCCCGTCGTCCAGCCCCGGCGCGACGCCGATGAAATCCTTGTCAATCTTGCGGACGCTGCGCACCGGCGGGTTCGGCACGGGCAGCAGGTCGGGCGCATCCGGGCCGTCGTGGCGTTTAATCACGTTGTAGTACTGATCGCGCTGGGCTGGCACCCAGCCGGCGTCGCGCACCAGGCGGCAGATCTCGCGGGCCTCGAGCTTGTAGGTCGTGCCGGCGGCGCTGACGACGTTCTCCTCCATCATCACGCTGCCCATGTCGTTGGCCCCGAAGAGCAGCGCCAACTGCCCCACCTTCGGCCCCATCGTCACCCACGAGCTTTGCAGGTTCGCGATGTTGTCGAAGTAGAGCCGCGCGATCGCCAGCATCCGCAGGTACTCCTCCGCCCCCGCCATGCGCACGACCCGGCCGCGGAGGACGTCGTCGTTGGTCGATTCGTCGAACGGCCCGTGAACATCCGGGTCCCACTCCTGCGCCCGCCCGAGCGGCGTGTTCTCGCGCTGGAACGGCCAGTGGATGAAGGCGGTGTAGGAACCGAACGCTGAACGCTGAACGCCGAACGCTGAATTTCCGATCGGCGACTTTGCGAAGATCCCGGGGTACTTCTTCTTCAATTCATCATTCAGCATTCCGCGTTCAGCGTTTCCCAGCGCCAGCGCGTAGTCCTGCATGTCGCGCAGGGCCGCCATGTGCTCGATGCGCTCGCGGGCGAACTCGATGTGCCCGATGAGCATCGTGGCGCTGGTGTTCATCCCTTCTTCGTGGGCGACGCGCATCACGCGCAGCCAGTCGTCGCCGGTGCACTTGCCCAGGCCGATGCGCTTGCGCACGCGCGGGGCGAAGATCTCCCCCCCGCCGCCGGGGACCGTCGCCAGCCCGGCCGCCTTGAAGCGGCGGATGATCTGGCGGACATCAAGGTTGAAGAACCGCTCGAACTCCACGAATTCCGGCGGACTGAACGCGTGGATGTGCACCGTCGGGAACGTCGAGCGGATGTAGCGCAGCAAATCCTCGTACCACTCGATCGGCAGGCGGTCGTTCATCCCGCCCTGCATCAGGATCTGCGTCCCGCCGATGCTCACCAGCTCCCGGATCTTCTCGCCGATCGCGTCGAAGCTGAGCGTGTAGGCGTCGGCGTCATCGTGGTCGCGACGGAAGGCGCAGAACGTGCACTTGGCGGTGCAGACGTTGGTGTAGTTGATGTTCCGGTCGATGACGTAGGTGCGGTGATCCTCCGGGTGCATCCGCTGCGCGACCGCATGGGCCCACTGCCCCAGGTCGTGCAGCGATGCGCGCGCGTGCAGCTCCAGCGCCTGCGCATCGGTGAGACGGGCGGCGCCGGCGATCACGGGGTCGATGTTGAAGGAGAGCTTGGCGGGCATTTAAGCACAGAAGTTTATGGAACCGGACTCCGGGACCCAAACCGGTTTCAGCCGTTTTGAAACCGTAGACGCCGTCACATGCGTGCGCGGCGATTTGTTGCAAACACTGGGCAGCGCGTCCGTTGCGAGCGTTTTTTTGAGTTTGGGTTCGTTTTGCACATTTGGTTGTTGATGAGCCGCCACTCCCTCTCGTTACTCCTCCTCGCCACTCGCTCTCCCGTACGCCAGGAGAGCAACCCACCCTCACCTTAGCAACGGCGGGCGCCGGCGTCGGCCAAAATGTGGTGGGTCACGCTCGGGCGAGGCGCGGCGGCGTGGGGAGGCCTTGCGGCGCTGCCCCTGGGCGCGGATACAGTCATGTCATGACCGATTCGACCGGGAGCCCCGCGTCCGATGCCGCCGCCCCGCCGCTGCCCGCCGACAAGCCCGCGTCGCACGGCGAGCTGGCGCGGACGATGGGCCTGGTCTCGCTGATCATTTACGGCGTCGGCGACATGCTCGGCGCCGGCGTTTATGGGCTGGTGGGCAAGGCGGCCGGCCTGATGGGCAACGCGGTGTGGCTCGCCTTCGCCGGCTCCATGGTCGCGGCAATGCTGACCGGCCTGAGCTACGCCAACATCGGCTCGCGCTATCCGCGCGCCGCGGGCGCCGCCTACGTGACGCACCGGGCGTACGGCTGGCCCTACCTGTCGTACCTGGTCGGGCTTGCCGTCGCCGCGTCGGGGCTGACGTCGATGGCGACCGGCTCGCGCGTGATCGCCGGGTTCCTCCAGACCCTCGGGCTCGCCCTGCCGGCGCCGGCACTGGTCGTGCTGTTCCTGCTGTTCATCGCCGCCGTCGTCTTTCGCGGCATGCGCGAGAGCGCCTGGCTCAACGCGATCTGCACCGCGGTCGAGGTGGGCGGGCTGATGATCGTCATCGGGGTCGGCATCCGCTACTGGGGATCGGTGAATTACTTCGAGACGCCGCCGCACCCCGACGGCTCGGCCGGCGCGCTCTCGCTCACGCTGGTCCTCAACGGCGCGGTCCTGACGTTCTTCTCCTTCATCGGCTTCGAGGACATGCTCAACGTCGCCGAAGAGTGCAAGGACGCCCGGCGGACGATCCCGATCGCGCTGATCTGCGCGCTAATCATCGGCACGGTCATCTACATGGCCGTCAGCATCACGGCCGTGTCGGTCCTGCACTACAGCGAGCTGGCGAAATCCCCGGCGGCGCTGGTGGACGTGGTGCGCAAGGCCGCCCCGTGGTTCCCGCCGATCCTCTTCACCGGCATCAGCATCTTCGCCGTCAGCAACACCGCTTTGCTGAACTACGTGATGGGCAGCCGCCTGCTGTACGGCATGAGCCGCCAGGGGCTGCTGCCGGCGCCGCTGGGGCGCGTGCACGCGACGCGCCGGACGCCGCACGTCGCGATCGGCGTGCTGCTCCTGGTCGTGACGGCGCTGGCGCTGTCCGGCGACATCCGCCAGCTTGCCGATTCCACGTCGCTGCTGCTGCTCGGGGTCTTCTGCGTGGTGAACACGGCGCTGATCATCCTGAAGTTTCGCGACGACGAGCCGCGCGGCGCGTTCGAGGTGCCGGCGGTCGTGCCGGCGCTGGGCGTGCTGGTCTGCCTGACGCTGATCGCCGCGCGGTTGTTCGGCGCCGGCGCCGACCGCAAGGCCCCGCTGATCGCCGGCGCCATCGGGCTGGTGATCACCGCGCTCTACTTCGTCCTGCGCCCCAAGCACGTCGTGATGGACGACGACGACCACGGCGACGGCGACCGCGATGCCACGGCGCAAGCGGCGGCGTGAGCGGGCGGGCCGGCGACGGCCCGGCCGCGAGCGGCCTCGCCCGCGCGCTCATCTTGCCCTCCGCAGTTCGGCGAGCATGCGGTCGATCTCCACGTGGTGCATGTCGACGGTGTTGACGATCAGGCGGCCTTCGAACTCGCTGATGGAGAAGCGCGCGCCCTCCACCTTCTCGCGCCAGGCGCTGGGGGCGACGCTGGTCGTGATGAGGTCGACCAGCTTATCGCTGGGGCGGCTGGTGGCGGCGCTTCTGATGAGGTCATCAACCGGATAGGCGCGGGTTCGCGGCGAGCTGGAGACGTCGTCGTAAGTGGAGAGGACGAGCGCGCCGCCGTCGATGGTGAAGCCCAGCCGCGTCTGCCCGCCGCCGCCGACGTCGCGCAGGACCTGGCGCAGCGCCTGCTCGAGCGTGACGTCGCGCAGCCGCTGCGTGACCGGCGCGTTGCGATCAGTGCCGGCGGCCTCCAGGGCCCGCCAGTTCACCACGACGTTGGCGCCGGTGACATCGCGGATGAAGTCGACGACGTCGGAGAAGCCGACCTGGTCGACGCGAATCTCGGGCACCCGCTTGTGCAGGAGCCGGTAGAGCCGTTCGGCGTCGCCGCCAACGTCCGCGCCCGCGCCACCCGGGCCGCGCGGGTCG
>DASQDR010000269.1:0-4098 GCA_035634055.1 Tepidisphaeraceae bacterium
AGGAGCCCCCCTGATCCCGGAGCAGGAGGGGCGACCGCGCGACGACGGAATCGGACGTGACCCTTATGCGCCTTCAGCGCAAGGGTGGGAGGTGCCCACCCTGCGGAACGAACTTCTTTGTCCGGCCACCCGCGAACGTTACGATTCTGCTCATGAAGACGTACCTGCTCACCTGGAACCCGGCGGCACGGGCGTGGGAAGGCCTTTCAACCCTCCGGCTGACGTTCGACGAGTTGGCTAGGTGGACCTCCGCTGGAGCACGGGAAACACCCTGAGCATCCAGCCGGGCGACCGTGCATTTCTCCTCAAACAGGGTGGCGGCAAACGGGGCATCTTCGGGCGTCGGGCTACGCCACCAGCACCGTCTTCCCCGGCCATCACTGGGACGTGGCACGAGCGGCGAGGGGCGACGCGGCGAGCTACGTGCGTTGTCGGTTCGACCTGTTACTGCATCCCGAAGATCAGGAGATCCTCTCGACCGAGGAGTTGCGGGACCGTCTCCCGCAGGTGTACTGGACGCCCCCCGCATCGGGCACTTCCGTTCCCGCCAATGCCGAGGAGATGCTGGAGACGATGTGGCGGCGGCACCGCGATGGCCGAGCGCTCGAGGGAGCGCGGGCCGCCCGAACTTGAGCCGCGCAGGGTGGGTACGTCCCCACCTCCGACGCAACGGCGGGCAGTGCCCGACCCTCTTCGACTTGGGTGGCGCTCGGCCCGTGGGGCGGCGACCGAACGCGGGGCGGAGCGCGGAACGGCGTTTTCAACGCTGATCACGCCGACCGACGCCGTGGCACGGGGCGAAACGAGGAGGGGCTCCCCGGGGTTCAGCGGGGGATCCGCGGGGAACCGTGGCTCGCTCCCGCGGTTTAGGGGCTGGCTCGCGCGGTTCAGGCGCTGGCTCCCGCGGTTCAGCCGCTGACTCCCGCAGTTGAGGCGCTGACTCCCGCGGTTCAGCCGCTGGCTCGCGCGGTTCAGCCGCTGACTCGCGCGGTTCAGGCGCTGCCTCGCGCGGTTCAGCCGCCGGCTCGCGCGGTTCAGGCGCCGGCTCGCGCGGTTCAGGCGCGGACTCGCGCCGCTTGGGCGCTGGCTCGCGCGAAGCAGGGTCTGACGCCCGGGCAATTGCGCGTCGCTGGCGCCGTTCCGGCGCGCGCCGCTGCGGATCAGTCGCTTGCTCGCGCGGATCCGCGGCCGTTGCGCGGGGTTCCGGGGCGGGTTCGGGGACTGCGAAGGCGGGGCCGCGGATTGGGGCGCGGAGACGCGTTGAGCGCGTGGCGGGGGCGGGGGCGGGGGCGGGGGCGGGGCGGGGCGGGGCGGCGGACGTTTGCGGGCGAGACGACGGGCGCGGGCGCGGGGCGGGCGTCAGGTGGGGTCCCAGCTCAAATTTTCCAGGTGGTGCTGGATGTCGGCGGCGCTGCCGAAGCGCTGGAGGATCAGCGAGTCCTTCAGGCCGCGGACGATGTGCTTCACCACCTTCGGCTGCCGGGCGTAGCGCTCGCGCCCGCCGACGATCGTGTGGAACACCTCCACCAGGTTCAGCACGTCCTTGTGGATCTTCCCGCGCGTCGGGCGGCCGAGGTCGAAGAAGTCGATCAGCTTCACCTCGAAGCCGATCCCCTGCCGCCGCACCATGATGTTGTCGTCGTGGATGTCGCCGTGGTACTCCCCGCGGTTGTGGATCGGCGCGATCCCCTTGGCCAGCGTGTGCAGCACGTGCAGCGCCTCGAACGTGCTCAGCGCGCGGTTCCGCTGGCCGTGCAAAAACTCGCTGAGCTTCTGCCCCTCGACCAGCTCGCTGATGACGATCAGCACCTTCTTCTTCTTCACGTACGCCACCTCCTGGTGGTGGTACTGCATCAGGATCGGGCAGTGCCGCAGCGCGTCGAGCTTGCGCGCGTAGGCGATGGCGGCCTTGCCGGTGGGGTCGCGGTGGGGGTAGTAGAACTTGGCGGCGCGGCGGATGCCGGTGGTGCGCTCGCGGATGGCGTAGACCTCCCCCTCCCACCCGCTGCCGAGCGGGCGCTCGACCTCGTACTTGCCGGCGATGCGCCGCCCGGGCTGGAAGTCGAAGCGGCGAAGGGCGCGTGCGGCGCGGTCCATGCCGGCCATCTTCGGACCGGGCGAAACCGCCGTCAAAGCGGACATTTTTACGCCCGCGCGACAAGCGGGGGGAGATGGGCGGAGAGGGGGCGGGGACCGGTGCCGAGGAGGGCGCAGCGCGCGGGCGGCGCGCGGGCGGCGCGGGGGCGGGGCGGCGCGGGGCGGGCGGGGCGGTTGATTCTGCCTTCGCCCGCCGGATAATCGGCCATGCCCTCTGCCGCCAGAGATGTCGCGATCGGGGTGATCGAAGCCGAGGCGGCGGCGGTGCGCGCGATGGTGGGGGCCGTCGACGACCGTTTCGAGCAAGCCGTGCGCCTGATCCTGGATTGCCCGGCGGCGGTGGTGACCACCGGCATCGGCAAGGCGGGGCACGTGGCGCGAAAAATCTCGGCCACGCTGGCCAGCACCGGCACGCCCAGCCATTTCTTGAGCCCCGCCGACGCCGTGCACGGCGACCTGGGCGCCGTCCGCCGCGGCGACGTGGTGCTGATCTTCTCCGCCAGCGGCGAGAGCGACGAGATCCTGCGGCTGCTCAGCATCGTCAAGAAGCTCGACCACCCGGTGATCGGCGTGACCGCGACGCGGACGAGCGGCCTCGGGCGCTTCGCCGACGTCGCCATCTGCATGGGCCGGATCGAGGAGGCCTGCCCGCTGGGGCTGGCGCCGTCGGCGTCGACCACCGCCATGCTCGCGCTCGGCGACGCGCTGGCGCTGTCGGTGATGAACTTGCGGAACTTCACCGCCGACGACTTCGCACTCTTCCACCCGGCCGGGCAGCTGGGGCGCAAGCTGATGAGCGTGCGCGAGGCGATGACCTTCCGCCTGGGGGAGAACCTGCCGGTGGCGTCGGACCGGCTGACCGTCGGGCAGGTGCTGCACGAGGTCAGCACGATCAAGCGCCGCAGCGGCGCGGTGATCCTGGTGAGCGACGGGGGGAAGATGAGCGGCATCTTCACCGACGGCGACCTCCGCCGGCTCGTCACCGACGACGACGGCAAGGGCTTGAGGCGACCCGTGGCCGAGGTAATGAAGCGCGACCCCAAGCGCATCCGCGCCGACGAGCTGGCCAGCGAGGCGATGGCCGTCATGCGGCAGTACCGCATCGACGAGCTGCCGGTGGTCGACGACGACGACAGGCCCGTCGGGCTGATCGACGTGCAGGACCTGGTCGTGCTGAAGATGCTGGACGTGGAACCCGACGCGTAGGCTTTCCCGCTCGATCGGCGCATGCGTTCATTCCTGCTCATCCTCACCACGCTCGTCGTCCTCGGCGGCGGGTTCGCGGTCTACGCGTGGTTGCAGCCGACGACGGCGGCGCAGCGGCCCGGGCGGGCGCTGAGCGGGCCGTCGAGGTTGCAGCGGATGGCGGCGACGACGCAGTCGCTCGGCGGCGTGGGCAGCGGCGACAACCCGTGGATCAAGCGCTACGTCGACGGCGAGCTGGCGTCGCAGTTCCGCGGCGAGCGCTACGACCCGCAGGCGGACGGGTTCCACGTCGAGCGCCCGCAGGCGGAGTTCTTCAGCGCCGACGGCAAGCAGCGCATCCGCGTCGAGGGCGCCAGCGGCGACGTCGTCACCCCGGCCCCGCCCCCCAGCCGCGAGCGCAACGCGCTGCAATCCGCCGGCGGCGGCGGCGAGTTCGCGCCGCCGTCGCGCGGCAATTTGCGCGACGTGGTGGTGAGCGTGTTCGAGCCGGCCGATTCGGATGAAGCGGTGCTGGTGGCGCGGATGAACAACGCCGCGTTCGACATCGACAAGTTCCGCATCGCCACCGAGAGCTACACCGACGCCGCCGGCGCGCGCGTGGAGGCGGACCAGGTGCCGGTCGTCGTGCGCGGGCGCGACTACGACTTCGACGGGCGCGGGCTGGTCATCCGCTGGAACGAGCGCGACCGCAAGCTCGAGCTGCTCCAGATCGAGCACGGGCAGTCGCTGACGATCAAGAACCCGTCGGCGCTGTCGCGGCCGGACCTCGTGCCGACGACGCGCGTCGCCGCGCCG
>DASQDR010000270.1:0-30003 GCA_035634055.1 Tepidisphaeraceae bacterium
ACAGCTGATGCAGGAGTGCGGCCGCAAGCCGCGCGGCGCGGCCGCACCGGTTCATCCTGCGACGCCGGGCGCGGGTTCGGGCGCCGCGGTTTCCACGGGGACGCGCGCATGAGCCGGATCCTGCTGATCACCTCGACCCTCCCCTGGCCGCTCCGCCGCAACGGCGGCGGGCAGCGCACCGAGCTGCTGCGCCGCGCGCTCCGTCGCCACGGTGAGGTGGACGTGCTGGCGGTCGGCGGCATGCAGTTGCTCGACGGCGACGTCACCGACCCGATGCTCGCCGACAACGGCATCACCGGTTGCTTCGTCCGCAGCGGCCCGCCCGCGCACGACCCGCCGCCGTGGTACGCCAAAGGCCCGCTCGTCGGGCTGCACGAGCTGCTCGAAGGCTGGCGCGACCGCTTTCGCCCGGAGCCGGCGGCGGTCGAGTGGCTCGGCCGGCGCATGCAGAGCCCCGACCAGCGCTACGACCTGATCGTCGGTCGCTACCTCGCCGCCGCATTGCAAGGCGGCATCGCCACCGACGCCGTGCGAAGCGTCCCGAAGCTGCTCGACTACGACGACATGGAGTGGCAGACGCTCGCCCTCGCGCTCGAGCACGAGCCGTGGCCGGGCATCAAGGGTCGGATCGGCGCGTCGCTGGTCCTGCGCGAGCTGCGGAACCGCTCCGCGGCGGCGCTGCACGATTTCCAGCACGTTTGGGTGACCAGCGGGGAGGACGAGGAACTCCTCCCGCTCGACGCGCCGAGCCACAGCGTGCTGCCGAACATCCCATACACGGAGTCGAGCCGCGACACCGACGCCCCGCCAGTGAGGGACGACGCGGCCGACGTGCTGTTCGTCGGCGACCTCCAGCTCCCGCCCAACCGCGACGGCTTGGAGCGCTTCATCTCCGAGGCTTGGCCGGTGATCCGCCGGGCGGTGCCCAACGCGTGGCTGCGCATTGTGGGGCGCGGGCTGAGCGGCGAGCAGAAGGAGCGGTGGTCGCAGGTGCCGGGCGTGGACGTCATCGGCTTCGCGCCCGACCTATCGCAGTGCTACGCCGACGCCGCACTCTGCATCGTGCCGACGTTCTTCGGCGGCGGGACCAAGATCAAGGTGCTGGAGGCGCTGCTCAACAACCGCCCGGTCGTCACCACCCGCCACGCACTGCGCGGTTACGACAAGCTGAACGTGCAGGGCCCGGCGGTGTGGGTGGGCGAGGAGATGCCCGGGCTCATCGAGGGCTGCATCAAGCTGCTCACCGACCCCGCCACGCGCTCCGCCATGGCGGAGCGCGGGCGGGCGGCGGTGCTGCAGGATTTCTCGTGGGACCGCTTCCAGTTCACCGTCGATCAAGCCGTTGCGCCGCTGCTGAACGCTGGCGGCCGCAGTGAGGGTAGCACTTTGAATCCGCCGGCCGCGCCCGTCGCGGTCCCCGCCTGAGGCTTTCCGGCATGCGCGTGACGTTCGTCCTCAACCACGTGAACCTTAACGGCGGCATCCGCGTGGTCGCGATCTACGCAGAGCAGCTCAAGAAGCGCGGGCACGAGGTGGTGGTCGTCGCGCGGCCGCGGCCGGTGCCGTCGCTGAAGGACCGGGTCAAGTCGGTGGTGAAGGGAAAGGGTTGGCCGATCAACCCGAACACGCTGCCGGACCATTTTGACAACGTGGACGTCGACCTGCGCGTGATCGAGTCCCGCCGTCCGATCGAGGATCGCGACGTCCCGGACGCGGACGTCGTCATCGCCACCTGGTGGGAGACGGCCGAGTGGGTAAACGGCTTGTCGCCGGCCAAGGGCGCCAAGGCGTACTTCGTGCAAGACTTCGGCGCCAACGAGGGGCAGCCGATCGACAAGCTCGCCGAAACGTGGCGGCTGCCGATGCACCAGATCGTCATCTCGCACTACATCCGCGACCTCGTGGACGAGCAGGTGCCGGGCACCGGGGCGGCGATGAGTTACGTGCCTAACAGCGTTGACCTGGAGCAGTTCCGCTCGCCGCCGCGCGGCAAGCAGCCGACGCCGGTGGTCGGCACGATTTTCTCGCAATCGCGGTTCAAGGGGGCGGACATTGCCATCGCCGCCTGCGAAATCGCCAGGAAAAAATTACCGGACCTGAAATTAATCGGCTTCGGCCTGCACGATAAGAGCAGGGACCAGCCGCTGCCGGACTGGATGACCTTCCGCAGCCGGATTCCTGACGCGGAGCTGAAGCACATCTATGCCGGTTGCGACGCATGGTTATTTCCGCCGCGCAAAGAGGGTTACGGCCTGCCGATCCTGGAGGCGATGGCCTGCCGGACGCCGGTGATCGCCACCCCCGCCGGGGCGGCGCCGGAGCTGATCGCGCGCGGGGGCGGGTTCATCGTCCCGCACGAGGACCCGGCGTCGATGGCGCGGCAAATCGTCCAGGTTTGCTCGCTTGCCGATAGTGAGTGGAGGCGATTATCCGACTCGGCCTTTGCGACGGTGACGGGCTATAGTTGGGCCGACGCGACCAACCGGTTCGAAGCCGCCCTGGGGCGCGCGATCGAGCAATCGCACTCTGCCAAGGCGACGCCCCCCGCGTCGCCCGCCATTGTTTAACCCGGGCGGGACCCGCCCAGCAAAGACGTCATGGGCTTTCTCGTACCGCTGACCCTCTTCGGCTGGATCCCGTTCGTCCTGTTCCTGTTCGCGGTGCTGCCGCCCCGCCGCGCGGTCATCTGGGCGTTCATGCTCGCCTGGCTGTTCCTGCCGATGGCGGGCTACAAGATCCCGTCGCTGCCGGACTACACCAAGATGTCGGCGACGGTGTTCGGCGTGCTCATGGGCGCCGCGCTGTTCGACACCGACCGCCTGCTCAGCTTCCGCCCGCGCTGGGTGGACATCCCGGTCTTCATCTACTGCCTGTCGCCGGCGGTGTCGTCTTACCTGAACAACCTGGGGCTGTACGACGGGGCGTCGGAGATCGTCCGCCAGTTCATCATCTGGGGCCTGCCGTACATGATCGGGCGGGTTTACTTCAACGACTTGGAAAGCTTGCGCGAGCTGGCGATCAGCCTGTTCCTCGGCGGGCTGGTCTACGTGCCGTTCTGCTGGCTCGAGGTGCGACTCAGCCCGCAGCTTCACGTCTGGATGTACGGCTTCCGCCAGCACGCCTTCATCCAGCAGATGCGCGACGGCGGGTACCGCCCGATGGTCTTCATGCAGCACGGTCTGATGGTGGCCATGTGGATGGGGATGACGTCGCTGATCGGCGTGTGGCTGTGGAAGAGCCGCACCCTCCGCCAGGTTTGGGGGCAGCCGATGTACCTGCTGGTGCCGGCGATGATCTTCACCGTCTACCTGTGCAAGTCGAAGTACGCCGCCCTGCTGTTCGCCACCGGCATCGGCGCGCTCTACGTCTCCACCTGGCTCAAGACGCGCTGGATCATGGTGGCGCTGCTGATGGTGGCGCCGACCTATATGTGGCTCCGGGCCGATGGAATCGTCACCGGCGAGCAGATGATCCACGCCGCCGAGGGCGCGTTTGGCGAGGACCGCGCCAAGTCGCTCGCCGTGCGCGTCAACAACGAGAACGCGCTGGCCGAGCGGGCGATGCAGCAGCCCTGGTTCGGCTGGGGCGGCTGGGGCGGGTACCGCGTGGTCGATGAGAACGGCAAGGATCGCGTCACCGACTCGCTCTGGATCATCACCCTGGGCAAGGCCGGCTGGGTCAACCTCATCGGCCTGACCGCCATGCTGCTGCTGCCGATGCTGCTGGTCTGCTTCGACTGGAAGGTCGAGCTCTGGTCGCACCCGGCCGTCGCGCCGGTGGTGGTGCTGGGGATGATGTGCGCGCTCTACATGTTCGACCACCTGATGAACGGGATGGTCAACCCGATCTTCATGTTGGCGACGGGCGCGGTCAGCGCCGCCCACTTTGCCGCCCTGCCGAAGACGCAGCGCGCCGCCGGACCGCAGACGATGGGCCGGCCGATCGGATATGGCAATGCGCCGTTTGGGGCGCAGCCGGTCACGCCGCAGAGCTTCCGCCCGGCCTGAGCCTGCTGAGCGCCCAAGCCGCCGCTCGCACCGCATGAACTACCTGCTGCTCAACCACGTCCCGTTCGGTCGCGGCGCGTCCGCCGGCACCTTCGCCGTGGGTGACATGTGGCTGGAGGACCTCCGCGCGCAGGCGAAGGCGATCCGCGGCGCGGGAATGAGCCTGATCGTGGCCACGCCGCTGATGGATTCGCTCGACCTCAAGGCCAGCGGCAGCTTCAACGCGATCGAGATCCGCCCGCAGGACCACGGCTTCGATTACGTCCCGCTGCCGTTCTACCTCTCGCTCAAGCAGTTCATTCGCGCAAGGGGCGAGCTGGTCGCCCGGATGACCGACGCGATCGGGCGCGCGGACGTGGTCCACTGCGGCTACGGCGGACATCCGGTCGCCCTCGGGAAAGTCGCTTGGCCGATCGCCGGGGGGCTGAAGAAAAAACGCATCTGGATCTTCGACGGCGCCGATCCGTTCCCGCGCCTGGAGCTGGAGGCGAGGCAGGCCAAAGGCGCGCTCAAGCGGTTCGTGAAGAAGATCGCCGTCGGGCGATTCGAGAAATTCTGCCTCGGCGCCGTGGCCGAGGCGGACCTCGTCTTCGCGCACAACGCCGCCGTCGTCGAGCGCTTCCGCGACGCGTGGGAGCCGGGCCGCTGCCACCAGTTCGACCGCTCGTTCGTTAACGATGCGAACCTGCTGAGCGACGCCGAGCTGGCCGAGCGTCAGCAGAGATTGCTGGACGCGGAGCAGCCGCTGCGCCTGGTCGCCGCCGGGCGGCAGATCGCCATCAAGGCGACCGATCACGTCCTGCGCGCGATGCGCGTGGCCATTGACCGCGGCGCGCGTCTCAAGCTAAACGTCATGGGCGACGGTGACGAACTCGAATCGTTCAAGCGGCTCGCGGCGGAGCTGAAGTTAAGCGATGTCGTCCGCTTCGCCGGCACCGTCCCCTACGGCGCGCCGCTGTTCGACGCGTGGTCGCGGTCGCACGTGATGGTGATTACCAACTTGACCGCCGAGATCAGCCGCAACGTGCTGCTGTCGATGGCGCGCGGGCTGCCGCTGGTGATGTACGGCAACCCCGGGACCGACGCCCTCGTGCGCGACAGCGGCGCGGGCACCATCGTCCGCACGGGCGACGAGGCCGCGCTCGCCGACGCCCTGCTTCGCGCCGATCGAGACCGCGCCGCGCTGGCGGAACAGGCGGCGCGGGGTTTGGCGCTGGCGCGGAAGAACACGCTCGACGCCACGCACCGCAAACGTGCGGAGCTGGCGTCGCGGCTGCTCGCGTCGCCCCCCGCTGCCACCCCGGCGGCCGCGGCGACGGTGTGAACGGGGGCGCCAAAGCTGCATCGCGCCTCCGCCGCTGCCGATTCCGTCACCTGTTTCACCCGCCCCGACGTTCAGTCCCCCCGCCGGTCATCCGATAACAGAGGGTAAGGTTTCCTTGCCCGGCGTCCCCCCGCCGCGCAACAATATCGGACCCACGCGCCCGCGCGTGGCGTGACCGCCCGCTGGTTGTACGCGCAGCTCGAGCCGATCCTGATGAAGTTGCTCGTCGTCATCGTCAACTACCGCACGGCCGACCTCACGATCGACTGCCTCAACTCCCTCGCGCGCGAGCTTTGCACCGTCCCCGGCACCACGGCCGTCGTCACCGACAACGCCTCGGGCGATGGCTCGGCGGAGAAGATCCAGGAAGCGATGAACGCCAATTCGTGGAGCTGGGCGACGCTGATGCCGCTGGCGAAGAACGGCGGGTTCGCCTACGGGAACAACGAGGGGATCAGGCCCGCGCTGAAGTCGGACGACCCGCCGCAGTACGTTTACCTGCTCAACCCCGATACCGTGGTGCTGCCGGACGCGCTGAAAGAGCTGGTAAAGTTCATGGACGCGCGGCCGGAGGTTGGCATCGCCGGCGGGCGCGCGGTCAACCCGGATGGCACCGTCCGCAACAGCGCGTTCCGCTTCCACACGGTGCTGAGCGAGCTGGAAGGTTCGCTGCGCGTGGGCGCGGTGAGCAAGCTGCTGAGGAAGCACGTGGTGGCCGAGCCGCCCCCGGACGAGCCGGCGCCGGCGGACTGGGTCTCGGGCGCGAGCATGATCGTCCGCCGCGACGTCTTCGACAAAATCGGCCTGCTCGACGACCGCTACTTCATGTATTACGAGGAGACCGACTTCTGCCTGCGCGCCAAGCGGGCGGGGTTCCAGTGCTGGTACGTGCCGACGAGCAAGATCATCCACCTGGTCGGTCAATCGTCCGGCGTCACCGGCGCCAAGCGGATGGCGAAGCGCCGGCCGAGGTACTGGTTCGAGAGCCGCCACCGCTTCTTCCGCCAGAATTACGGCGCGGCGCGCACGCTGGCGGCGGACGCGCTCTTCGCCGGCGGGTACGCGGTGCACAGCGCGGTCCGCCTGCTCCGCGGCAGGCCGCGCACGGATCCGCCGTGGCTGCTGTGGGACTTTGTCCGATACAACCTGATGTCATGGGGCCAGCGTCAGTAGATGACAACATCGCCAACGCCTTCGTCGCGCCCGGCGCCGCCGGCGCGGCGGTTGCCGACGCGCGCGCGGAGCACGCGATCGACGACCGCCTGGGCGAGACCAACCAGAACCCCGTCGGCATGAGCCTCTGGGAGCTGTGGAAGGAAGACCTCCGCACGCACGACGGCGAACTGTTGTCGCAGGGCTTTTGGGCGCTTGCCGTCCACCGATTCGGCAACTGGCGGATGGACCTGCGGCCCAAGCTGCTGCGGCTGCCGTTCTCGCTGCTGTACAAATTCCTCTACAAATTCGTGGAGTGGACCTGCGGGATCAGCCTGAATTATCCCGTGCGCGTCGGCCGCCGCGTGCGCATCTGGCACCACGGCGGGATGATCCTGGGGGCGCGGTCGATCGGCGACGACGTCCACATCCGCCAGAACACCACCTTCGGCGTCGCGCGGCGCGGAGACCACCGCTCGCTCAAGCCGATCATCGAGGACCGCGCCGACATCGGCGCGGGCGCCGTCGTCGCCGGCGCCATCACCATCGGGCACGACAGCATCATTGGCGCTAACGCGGTCGTGCTGAAAGACGTGCCGCCCTACTCGGTCTGCGTCGGCGTGCCGGGCAAGATCATCAAGACGCTCCAGCCGGGCGCGGGCGCGGCAGCAAGCACGGCGGAGACGAACTGATGCCGCCACCGCGCCTCGCCATCATCGCCATCGGCCGAAACGAGGGGGACCGCCTGCGCCGCTGCCTGGAGTCCGCGCGCGGCCGCGGCGAAAGGGTGATCTACGTCGACTCCGGGTCGACCGATGGGTCGGTGAAGCTCGCGCGCGAGCTCGGGGCGACGGTGGTCGAGCTGGACATGAGCAGGCCCTTCACCGCCGCCCGCGCGCGAAACGAAGGCCTCGCCGCGCTCGCGGGCGATGGTGCGACGATTGATTTCGTTCAGCTCGTCGACGGCGATTGCGAGATTGTCGCCGGCTGGCTCGACCACGCTGCGGCGGAGCTGGCGGCGGACGAGAAGCTGGCGGCCGTCTGCGGCCGGCGGCGCGAGCGGCACCCGGACGCGTCGCCTTTCAACAAGCTGGCGGACATCGAGTGGGACACGCCGGTCGGAGACGCCAAGGCGTGCGGCGGCGACGCGATGTTCCGCCTCGCGCCGCTCCGCGAATCCGGCGGATTCGATGCCACCGTCATCGCGGGCGAAGAGCCGGAACTCTGCGTCCGCCTCCGCCGCGATGGTTGGAAGATCCGCCGCATCGATGCAGAAATGACGCTGCACGACGCGGCGATGACGCGCTTCGGGCAGTGGTGGAGGCGGATGGTCCGCGGCGGGCACGCGTACGCGCAGGGCTACGCCATGCACGGCCGCCCGCCGGAGCGGCACTGGGCCAGCGAGAACCGGCGGATCGTCTTCTGGGGCATCGCCGTCCCGCTGCTCGTTCTGCTGCTGGCGTGGCCGACGCGCGGGATCAGCCTCGTGCTGCTGGGCGGTTACCTGGTGCTCTATCGGCGCGTGCTGCGGCACGCGCGGTCGCGCGGACTGTCTCCCGCCGATGCGCGGCTCTACGCGCGGCACATGGTGATCGGAAAGTTCGCCGAAGCGCAGGGCTGGCTGAAGTACTGGCTGACGCGCCTGGTCGGCGGGCAGTCGCGGATCATCGAGTACAAGTTGGCCGCCCCCGCGCCCGACCCCGCGCCCGCCCCCGCGCCCGCGCCCGCCGCCGCCCCTCCGTCCAGCGCCGTGCAGGTGAACTCACACGGATGATCGCCTACCTGATCAACCAGTACCCGCAGTCGAGCCAGAGCTTCATCCGCCGCGAGATCCTCGCGGTCGAGAAACTCCGCGGCCGGGCCGTCGAGCGTTTCAGCGTGCGGCGGTGGAACGTGCAGCTCGTCGACGAGGGCGACCGCGCCGAGCAGGCGAGGACGCGCGTGGTGCTCGACGCCGGGGGCCTCGGGTTGCTAAGCGCGACGCTCAAGGCGCTGTTCACGCGGCCAGCCAAATTCTTCTCTGCGCTGCGGCTCGCGCTGAAGGTCGGCCGGCGCAGCCACCGCGGGCCGCTGTATCACCTGGTCTATCTCGCCGAGGCGTGCGTGCTGCTCGGGTGGCTGCGCGAGCGCGGCGTGACCCACGTGCACGCGCACTTCGGCACGAATTCCACGACCGTCGCGATGCTGGTCCGCGCGCTTGGCGGGCCGCGCTACAGCTTCACCGTCCACGGCCCGGAGGAATTCGACGCGCCGGAATTCCTCGCCCTGGGCGAGAAGGTCCGCCGTAGCGACTTTGCCGTCGTCATCAGCGAGTACGGCAAGAGCCAGTTGTGCCGCTGGAGCGACGTGCGCGACTGGGACAAGATCAAGGTCGTCCACTGCGGGCTGGACGGGCAGTTCCTCGATGTAGCGAAGGTCCCGCCGCCGGCGGCGCCGCGGCTGGTGTGCGTCGGTCGCCTCGGCGAGCAGAAGGGTCAGCTCGTGCTGATGGAGGCGGCGGCGAAGCTCGCGCGCGACGGCGTGGAGTTCGAGCTGAACCTGATCGGCGACGGCCCGATGCGCCCGGCCATCGAAGCGACCATCGCGATGCACAACCTCGGTGGGCGCGTCAAGCTGCTGGGGTGGAAGAGCAACGCCGAGGTCGCGGCCGAGGTGCAGCGATCGCGCGCGCTCGTGCTCCCCAGCTTCGCAGAGGGGCTGCCGGTCGTGTTCATGGAATCGCTGGCGCTGGAGCGGCCGGTCATCACCACCTACATCGCCGGCACGCCCGAACTCGTGCAGCACGGCGTGAGCGGTTGGCTGGTCCCGGCCAGCAGCGTGGACGCGCTGGCGGCGGCGATGCGCGAGGCGCTGGCGACCGACCCCGCGCGGCTGCACGAGATGGGCCGCGCGGGCGCCGAAATCGTCCGCCGGAACCACACCGCCACCACCGAGGCGGCCAAGCTGCTCGAGCTGTTCGAACGGCCATGACGCTCGCGTCGGACCAGTATTTTCCGCCTCTGCCGGCGGCGCCGGCTGTCCGCGTTCACGGTCGCATCGTAGACTGACGATTGATCGACACGGCGGCGCGGGCGCGACAGGCGTGAGCCTCACCCCGCCCGCCGGCGCGGTTAGATATCACGTACATGTGCGGCATCGCCGGCATCCTCGGACGGGTGAACGACGCCAACCGAGCCGCGCTGCGCCGGATGGCGGCGTGCCTGTCACACCGCGGGCCGGACTGCGAGGCCTTCTGGGACAGCGCCGCTGACGCGTCCACCCACAATTCCGGCGACGCCGACGGCTTCGGCGTCATGCTGGCGCACCGCCGACTGTCGATCCTCGATCTCTCCACCGCCGCCACGCAGCCGATGACCGATCCGGTCACTGGTCAGACGATCATCTTCAACGGCGAGATCTACAACTACGTCGAGCTTCGCCGCGAGCTGACGGCGGCGGGCGAGACGTTCGGCTCGACCGGCGACACCGCCGTCATGCTCCGCCTGCTCTCCCTTGGCGGCCCGGAGAGCGTGCGAAAGCTGCGCGGGATGTTCGCCTTCGCGCTGTGGGACCCGCGGCACCAGCGCCTCACGATCGCGCGGGACCCGTTGGGCATCAAGCCGCTCTACCTCTGCCGCAATCCCGACCCCACCGGCGACTGGTCGCTGCTGATCGCTTCCGAGCTGCGCGCGATTTTGGCGTCGAAGCTGATCGGGACGCCGAAGCTCAACCCGCACGCGCTGGCATCGGTGGTCTGGAACGGGTTCGTGATGGGCCCGGAGACGGCCGTGCGCGGCGTCGAGCTGCTGCCGCCCGGCGAGATCCGCGCGTTTGACGCACGCGGCAAGCAGACCTACGGCCAGCGGTACTGGACCAACGAGCGCCCTGCCGGCCCGGCGATCAGCGAGGAGCAGCTCCGCCACGAGATCCGCCAGAGCGTCCGCCTGCACCTGGCGAGCGACGTGCCGCTGGGCGTCTTCCTCTCCAGCGGCGTCGATTCCAGCGCCGTGGCCAACTTGGCGCAGAAGGTCTCGGAGCAACCGATCAACACCTTCACGCTCGCGTTTGAGGAACAGGAACTGAGCGAAGGCGCCCACGCGAAGCGGATCGCCGAGGCGATTGGCACGACGCACCACGAGATCCTGCTGACCGAGTCGATGTTCGTTGACAACATCGACCTCGCGCTCGACACGCTCGACCAGCCGACCTTCGACGGGTTGAACTCGTTCTACATGTCCAAGGCGGTGCGCGAGGCGGGGCTGACGGTGGCGCTGGTCGGCACGGGCGGGGACGAGCTGTTCGGCGGGTATACCAGCTTCCGGGAGCTGCCGCGGCTGCACGCCGCCGCCCGCCGGAGCAGTTGGCTCCCGCGCGGCGCCAAGGTTGCCGCCGCCAAGGCGCTCGCGTACGCAATGCAGGGCTCGGCAGGTAGCGGCGGCGGCTCCGTTCCGGCGCAGACGCGCTGGGCGAAGCTGCCGGACATGGTCCGCAGCGGCGATGACGTGATCGGCCTGTACCAGCTCGCGTACGCCCTGTTTTTGCCGGGATTCCAGCGCCAGCTCATAGCCGACGGGCTCGTGAACGGCTCGGTGATCTCGGGCGTGCCGCGGGAGATGCACGATCTGCTGGCGCACGAAGTGCGCGGCCGGTCGCCGCTGTCGGCGATTGCGGTGCTGGAGCAACGCTGCTTCCTCGGCGAGCGATTACTGCGCGACACCGACGCCGCCAGCATGGCCGTCTCGTTGGAGGTCCGCCTCCCGCTGGTCGATCAAGTGGTTGTCGAGCAGGTAAATCGACTCCCGGACGCCGTGCGCTTTGAACCGGTGCGGCGGAAAGCGATACTGCGGCGCGTCGGGCTCGAGGGCTTGGACCCGAACCTGTTCGATCGCCCCAAGAGTGGGTTCGTCCTCCCGTACGACCGTTGGATCCGCCAGCGGCTCGGCGGGCAGATGGACGAACTGATGCGCGACGAGCGCGCCGCTGCGGCGGTCGGGCTGCAAGGGAAGACCCTAACGCGCCTCTGGAACGGGTTTCGCTCGAATCAGGGCGGCCTATACTGGTCGCGCGTTTGGGCGCTGTACGTGCTGATGCGCTGGTGCCACCGGCACGGGGTATTCGTATGAGTCCTGGTCGTCGTTACTGCCTGATCACTCCCTGCCGGGACGAGGCGCGCTACGCGCGCCGCACGATCGACGCAGTCTTGCGTCAGACCGTCCAGCCCGCGCTTTGGGTGATCGTCGACGACGGCTCGCGCGACGAAACGCCGGCGATCCTCCAGGAATACGCGCAGAAGGTCCCGTGGATCCGCGTCGTCCGCCGCGCCGATCGTGGCGAGCGGAAGCTGGGCGGCGGCGTGATCGACGCGTTTTACTCTGGCTACGAGACCATCAACCCGAGCGATTTCGACTACATCTGCAAGTTCGACCTCGACCTCGACCTCCCGCCCCTCTACTTCGAGTCGATCATTCAGCGCATGGAGGACGACGCGCGGATCGGCACGTGCAGCGGCAAGCCGTACTTTCGTAAGCCGGCTCACGGCGGCGCGGACCACCCGCCGGCCAAGTTCCCGATCAGCACGCGCGACGGGTTCATCTCCGAGAAGTGCGGCGACGAGAATTCCGTCGGGATGATCAAGTTCTACCGGACCGCCTGCTTCAAGCAGATCGGCGGGTTCGTGCGGATGCTGATGTGGGACGGGATCGACTGCCACCGCTGCCGCATGACCGGCTGGGTGGCGTGCAGTTGGGAAGACCCGGAGCTGCGCTTCGAACACCTGCGCCCGATGGGGACGAGCCACAAGAGCTGGTGGACCGGCCGCGTTCGCCACGGCGTGGGGCAGTGGTACATGGGCACGAGCCCGGCGTACATGCTGGCGAGTGCCGCCTACCGGATGACCCGCCCGCCGCTCGTGCTCGGCGGCGTGGCCATGCTGTGGGGGTATGCCCGGAGCTGGCTCAGCGGCGCGCCGCGCTACGGCGACCCGGAATTCCGCCAATTCCTTCGTGCCTACCAGTGGGACTGCCTGCGGCGCGGGAAAAAGCGGGCAACGGCGGCGGTCAACACACGGCAGGCGACCAAGTGGTCGAGCGGGAATTCTTCCTTACCCCCGGCCGGCGCCGCCCCGGCCGTCTCCTAGCTGCGTCCGATAATCTGCTGTCTCGCCGGTAGTTGCGCGGGGAACGCCCTGCACCGGCATCGGGGCAGTTCCGTCAGTTCCACATTCGCCCTTACCCCCGCGGCGGGCGCGGGCTAAAATCTCGGCGGCGTGGGAAACAAGCTATTTGATCTCTCCCACCCTCATTGAGATATTCCGCGTGTCCGACAGTGGGTGAAGCTGTCCGAAGGAGACGCGAGTTCCGACAACTGGGAACGCAACGTGCGCGGGCGTCGGGGATCGCCCGGTGCGCGTTATCCCTTTTGCCGGATTCGGCCGATAACTGACTAGTACCGCCGCCCGCGCGATGGCTCGCCGCCGCTCGCGGCTGGCCGCCGCCCGCGGGGCTCAGACCGTGCGCCCCGGGAGCGAGGGAAGAGATGCGTATGTACCGTCGCTACGGCGACATCACGTGGGAACCAACCGACCCCATCGGGCCGGCGTCGGTGGGCATTGCCGAGCGGCCCGGGCCGGCGGCCGCCCCGTCGAACGGGCGCCGCCCGATCCGCCGCGGTCCGCAGTCGCTGCCGGTCGAGCAACTTCCCTCTATCCGCCTCGACGGCGTCCGCATCCACGCCATCACCGAAAAGAAGACGATCGAATACGTGCTGGACGAGCTGGACGCCGGCCGCGGCGGCGTCGTCGTCACGCCCAACCTTGACCACGTTCGCCGCGCCACGCGCGACCTGAGCTTCGGCGCGCTCGTGGCCGAGGCGGACCTCGTCGTTGCCGACGGCATGCCGCTGGTCTGGGCCAGCCGCCTCCAGGGAACGCCGCTGCCGCAGCGCGTTGCCGGATCCGATCTCATCTCCACCCTGAGCAGCGCCGCGGCGCGGCGCGGCAAGTCGATCTATCTCCTCGGCGGCGCGCCGGGGACGGCAGCGGCGGCGGCGGAGGTGCTCAAGCGGCAGAACCCGCAGCTCAAGATCGCCGGCACCTACTGCCCCCCGCTTGGCTTCGAGAACGACGAGCGCGAGATGACCTCGATCGTCGCCGCCCTGGTCGCCGCGGCGCCGGACATCGTCTTCGTCGCCCTGGGCTCGCCGAAGCAGGAGAACTTGATCCAGCGCATCCGCCCCTACCTGCCGCAGGCGTGGTGGCTGGGCGTGGGGATCAGCTTCAGCTTCCTGTGCGGCGACGTCCGCCGGGCCCCGCGCTGGATGCAGAAGATTGGGATGGAGTGGATCCACCGCCTGCTCCAGGACCCCAAGCGACTCTTCCACCGCTACGTGATGGTCGGGCTGCCGTACGGCGCCCGCCTGATGACCCGCGCCCTGTTCGAGGGCGTCCCCAACCGCCTGCGGCGCGGCGGCGCCGCGCCGGCGGACCTCGGCTACCGCACCTACGGCAACGGTCATCGCGGCCACCGCGGCAACGGGCACGGGCACGTGCTGACGGCCGTCGAACGCGCGGTGGCCCTGTCGGAACCGACCGAAGCCGTCGCGCCCGCGCCGCGCCGCACCTCGCGTCGCCCCACCGAGAACGGCCACGTCGGCTCGCTCGGTCGGCTGCGGGCGATGATCCTGCTCGGCGGACAGGTTCGTTCCAGCGCCCTGACCGAAGCGTGCGGGCGGTCGGTGCTGGACCTCCCCCTCGACGCCGAGGGTTCGATCTTCAACGGGTGGCTCGCCCAGGCGAGCGAGCTCGCCCGCCACGCGGGGCTCGACAAGCTCCCCGTGCTGGTCATGGTCAACCGCAACACGCCCGAACCGGGCAGCGCGTCGCCGGCCTACTACGGCAAGTTCCGCGTCGAGCGCGACTTGTCGGAATACCGCGGGACCGGCGGCGTTCTCCGCGACCTGGCGGCGGACTTTCAGGACGACGACCTGCTGCTGGTCTGCAACGCCGCCCAGGTCCTGCTCGATCCCCTCGCGGCCATCGCCACGGCGCTGGATCGCAAGGAAGGGGACGTCACCCTCGTCTCGCACAACGACGGCACCCCCAGCGGCGTGCAGCTCATCGCCGCCAAGGCGCTGAAGATGATCCCCGAGAGCGGGTTCGTCGACTTTAAGGAACAGGCCCTGCCGCTGATCGCCACGCAGTACGACGTGACAGTGCTGCACTGCCGCCGGCCGACCGCGCTGCCGATCCGGACGCTGGCGGACTACGTGGTGGCGATGCGGCAGTACCACCGCCGCCGCGCCGCGGGCAAGGTGCAGGCGAGCGACCCGCTGGCCGAGGACTGGATGCCGGCGTTCGGGGTGGTCGAGCAGGGCGCGACCGTCGACCCGCGGGCGCACGTGCACGATTCGGTCGTGCTGAAGGGCGCGACCGTCGAGGCCGGCGCAGTCCTGGTGCGATCGATCGTCTGCCCGGGCGCGGTGGTGAAGAAGGACCGCCACGTGGTGGACCAACTGGTCCGTCCGGAGGAATAGCGGCCGGGACGAAATTCCGCGGTCGCTGGACGCGGGCCTGACTTTATCGTATAAAGTAATCCGCCTCGTCTGGTCGATCCTGTTTTGTAACGGCTGATATCAACTGTTTTCGTCCGGACCCGCCGCCCCGTTTCCGGCGCGGCGGGTCGCGACGTTGTTGTCGCCGCGGGACCGTGTTCGGTCCCGCCGCTGGTGTTGTCCCAGCGTCGCTGTTGTCCCCGACGTCGGAGCTTAGTGCCCGTGACGCTCACGAAGACCTTTCGCACCGACCGCCTGACCCAGTGGCACGTGCTTGCCGCCATGGGCATGGGCGCGCTCGGCGTCTGGGCGACGTTCGAGGCGTGGCATGACATCTACCTGCTGGCCAGCAAGGACGAGGAGTACAGCCACATCTTCCTGGTGCCCATCGTGGCGCTGGCGATGGTGCTGGTGCGGCGGATGCGGTTCCGTCACTGCAAGCCCTCGGGCGCCATGGTCGGGGCCCTGCTGGTGGCGCTGGGGTGGCTGAGCTTTGACTACGGCTACTACCATGCCAAGCAGGCGCTGTGGCACCTGGGCGCGGTCATCGTGCTGCTGGGATGCGTGCTGTCGGTGCTGGGGAAGAACGTCATCTTCCGCTTCTTTCCGGCCATTGCGGTGCTGATCTTCCTGGTGCCGTTCCCCGGGCGGATGCGCCAGCAGATCGCGCTGCCGCTCCAGACGTGGACTGCCCGGGCGGCGCAGACCGGGTTGGAGATTTGCGCGGTCGAAACGGAAGTGTCGGGGAACATGCTGTTCATCAACGGCCAGCCGGTCACAGTGGCCGAGGCGTGCAACGGCCTGCGCATGGTCTTCCCGCTGATCCTGGTCAGCTACGCCTTCAGCTTCGCCCTGCCGCTTCGGAATACCGTGCGCTTCCTGGTGCTGCTGGCCAGCCCGTTGGTGGCGATCTTCTGTAACGTGCTGCGCACGCTGCCGACGATTTGGCTCTACGGGCGCTACGGATCGGACGGGGAGATCCCCAACGCGTTCCACGAGTACAGCGGCTGGGCGATGCTCCTGATCTCGTTCCTGCTGCTGCTCGGGATCATCAAACTGTTGAAGTGGGCGATGCTGCCCGTGACCCGTTTCCCCCTGGCGTCGCAGTATGCGTGAGGGGAATAAGTGGTCAGTGGCCAATTGCTCGTGGCCAGTATGACCAGCATTTGCCTTCTCTAGCCACTGCAACTGACAACTGGCAACTATTTCATGCGTTTCGGCTCTCGACATCTCGCGTTCGTGATTGGCCCGCCGCTGCTGTCGGTGGGGCTGCTGGCGGGGATTGTCGCCGAGCAGCGGACTCACCTGAAGCCGCAGGACGTCGAGCCGTACCACGCGCGCGCCGCCGCGGCGATCGGTGAGATTCCCTACATCATGGGAACCTGGACCGGCGAGGACAAAAAGGTCCCGCTGGCGGCGCAGAAGCTCCTCCGGCCGAACGTGATCCTCAGCCGCGCATACGTCGATAGCTCCCCTTCGCAGGCGTCGCACGTCGCGCGCTCCGCCAGCCTGCTGGTCGTGCAGTGCCGCGACAGCCGGGACATGGTCGGCCACTACCCGCCCATCTGTTATCGGGCCCAGGGAAAGACGCAGGACGAGAAATACAGCGGCCCGCGCGATTGGCAGGTAGGCGGCAAAACAATTTCCGGTTACGAGTACCAGTTCACCGAGGTCTGGCACGGGCAGACCTTCCGGACCACGGTCTACAATTTTCTCATCGTCCCGGGGCGGGGAATCGTGCGGGACATGAAGGGCGTGGAAGAAGCGGCCGAAGATTACCAACAGCGGCATTACGGCGCCGCGCAGTTCCAGGTGGTGTTTGGCGGGTTGGCGTCCGCGGATCGGTCCCGCGAGGAGCGGGACGAGATGTTTGCGGCCCTTATCGGACCCAACTTGAAAGTGCTTGAGACGTTAACGTCGGGAGGGCTCAAATGAGCCGAGACATCCAACTGTTCAACCAGACCCACCTGCCGGCGACGCAGGACGAACTGCTCGGCTCCACCGGACTCGGCATGCCCTCGGCTGCGCGCGGCGGCGGCGGCGGGGACGCCGGACCTTCGCCGATCAAGAAGCTCCAGCGCCTGCTCCGCGGTCGCGAGAAGCTGGCGATCGGCCTGGCCCTGTGCGGCGCCCTGCTTGGCGCGGCGGCGGGCTGGCTCACGCAGCGCCCGCAGTGGATGAGCTCCGGCGTCATCTGGATCAAGCCCATCATTCCGAATCTGATGAGCTCGGACAAGGTGATGCCGTTCTACAGCTACTATGTCCAAAGCCAGACCGCCATCCTCACCAGCCCGCGCGTGCTCGACCGCGCCGTGCAGAGCAACGACTGGAAGGCCACCGGGCTCCCCGGCAACTCCGAGACCGTTGCCACCATCAAGCAGGAACTGAGCGTCAACTACGCCAAGAACTCCCAGCACATCCTGGTCAGCTACACCGACGACCGCCCGGACATTGCCCAGGCGGCGGTCCGGTCGGTCATCCAGGCGTACGCCGCCCTCTACGACGACGCCAACGGCCAGGAGATGAAGGACAAGATCCAGCGCATCGACCAGAAGCGTGAGGAGCTGGAAAGCGCCATCCGCGGCGTGCAGGGGCAGATTCGCGCCCTGACCGACAAGCACGGGTCGGACGACCTGAGCCTGGTCTACAACGAGTCGCAGCGCCGGCTGATGAACCTCAAGGACGAGCTGCGCAAGACCGAGATGAACCTCGCGTCGGCCGAGGCGTCCATGCCCAAGGAGGGCGAGGTCGTCGACCCCAACAAGGGGATGTCGCTCGAGCAGATCGCCGCCATGGACGCGACCATGCGCGAGTACCTCAGGACCCGCGAGGTGATGGAGTTCAACCTCACCCGCACCCGCCGCAACCTCGGCGACGCCAGCCGCATCGTGCAGGACATGCGGGCGGACCTCGCCCTCCAGCAGCAGCGCATCGATACCTACGCCGCCGCCTACCGCAAGCAATTCAAGGGCGGCCAGTTCTTCAACTTCGACAACATGTCCTCGGTCGCGCTGACCAACGACATGTACGAGCAGCTCCGCCGCCGCCACGAGGAGCTGAAGAAGCAGTACGAGCGCGACAGCGCGGACTTCAAGAGCCTCAGCGAGGACTGGTCGAAGATCCTGGACCTCAAGAGCCAGGTGGAGCGCAACCGCGGCGACAAGGAGAAGTACGACAAGCAGTACGACGAGCTGCTGGCGCAGGTGGCGATGGGCGGCACGCTGACGGTCGTCAACGATGGCGACACGCCGGTCCCCGCCTCCGACAAGCGCAAGCAGTTCGCGTTCGTTGGTTTCGTCGGCGGCGGCGCCATGCCGATCGCGCTGCTGCTGCTGGTCGGGATCATGGACGGGCGGATGCGCTACAGCGAGGAGGCCGGCAGCGACATGTCCGGCATGACGCTCCTCGGGATCCTGCCCGAGCTGCCGGACCGGCTGACCGACCCGGCGCAGGCGGCGACGGCGGCGCACTGCGTCCACCAGATCCGCACCATGCTCCAGATCAACGCCGGCGACGACCGCAACGTCTTCGCCGTCACCAGCGCCAGCCCGGGCGACGGCAAGACCAGCCTGACGCTGGCGCTGGGCCTGAGCTTCGCCGCCAGCGGCAGCCGCACCCTGCTGATCGACTGCGACTTGGTCGGCGCGGGCCTCACCGCCCGCCTGGATATGTCCGGCCCGGACGGCGTGCTCGAGGCGATGACCCACCGCGAGCTGCTCCCCTACATCCGCCAGACTGACATCGCCGACCTGGCGATGCTCCCGGTCGGGCAGGCGCAGGCGCACCACGCCGGCATGTTCAGCCCGCACGCGCTTCGCCGCCTGCTGACCGAAGCCAAGAAGCACTTCGAGATCATCCTGATCGACTCCGGCCCGATCCTCGGCTCGATCGAGGCGACCCCGGTCTGCGCCGCCGCCGACGGCGTCATCCTGACCGTCAGCCGCACGCAGCAGCGCTCGATCGTCGAGAAGGCGATCCAGCACCTGACCAGCATCGGCGCCCGCTTCGCCGGCGTGGTGTTCAACCGCGCCCAGGCCCGCGACTTCGCCCGCTCGATCAGCGGGATCAGCCTCCGCTCGGTCGCCCGCCAGCACTCGGGCAACGGCCACGCCAACGGCAACGGCCACCGCGACGCCACCCCGAAGGGCGCCTTCGGCCCGGTCGCCCGCGCGGTCGCGTCGTCGGTCAAGCCGGGCGACGGCGGCAACGAGGGCTGAGTTGATCGTACGAACAACACAGGAACATAGCGTCGCCTGAGCCGTCGCCAGCAGCGTCACGCCGCCCGATCAGGAAGCGCTGCAAGCCGTGTAAGCGACTGCATAAAAACGAGCGACCGTAGCCACGGCAGGTTGCTGCAGTGTCCTCGGGTGCTTGCTGCCACAGGGACGAAACCGCAGAAGCTCACCAGATTAAGTCGCGCCCGGGTGCCGAGGAACTATTTCACATTGCTTTAGCCCACGTTTTATCGTTATGATTGCAGCGAGCTGTTGCGTATCTCACCCAAGGGGTATTCGATGCACCGCCGCGATTGTCTGGATCTAGCTCCCGTGAAGGAGTCGTTCGTTCTAGAAGCGCTTGAGCCGCGGCGACTATGTGCCGCGGACGCGGCGGTTGTGCCGGTCGCGTGGGACGGCGAAGCGACAATGATGCGCCGTGGCGAATGGATCGTTGCGCTGACCGCGGGCGAATCCGCATTGACTGGCCCATACACGCGCAGCACCTCACCGTCGCCTGAACTCGGCGCGGCGCTCGGTCCGGTTGGGGCGATCGGTGTGCGCTTCACCCGCTATCTCGGTTCCCAGAACGTGTTCCTGATCGAGGTTCCGGACGCGGTGGGCCACCAGCAACTCCACAACGCGTTCGGCGCCCTACCGGGTTTCACAAGCGTCGAGCCAAACGTGGTCGGCAACTTCGGAACCACGCCCGCGAACGGCACATGGCCCGAAGTCTCCACGCCGCTTCCCGACAGCGGCACCGGCACATGGCCCGAAGTCTCCACGCCGCTTCCCGACAGCGGCACCGGCACATGGCCCGAAGTCTCCACGCCGCTCCCACACGAGAGCGACTCTCCGCTCACTTCCCGGCTCAACAGCGATGGGTGGCCGGAGATTTCGCACGTCATTGAGGTGGACCGGGGCTGGCCGGAGATCTCTGCACTCTTGGATGATCCGCCTGTCGGCGAAGATTGGGTTCTTGGCGGTGATAGTGACTCACCGACCAACGGCAATTAGTGCCGTTGCAAATCACGTCAAGAATTAACCTATTATTCGCTTGCCGGCGCGGGCGCCCAACCGTAGAGTCTGCTACCGATGGCGAGCAGGGTGGACCAGCCTTGAGGCGCGCGGAAGTGCGGGGCACAATCGTGCCGGCAATCCGTCCAGCTACGCGCCCGCCATCAATCACCAGATCGTCCTGCGGTCTGTCCTGCACATCACCGAGTTACTGTGGCGGACGCGTTAGCGCGCGTGCGGTTACCGCGTTCCGCCCGTCAGCTGAAAGGAGTCAAGGCTATGGGATCTCAAATGCATCGCGCCGCACTCGCGGCCGCAGCAGCATCGGTCATTGAATCGCTGGAACCACGGCGTCTGTTGGCCGCATCAATCTCTTTGGCGCCAGACGTCGTCCACGTGCCGTGGCATGGGAGCGACGTTGCGATGATCTCGGGCGAGTGGATCGTGAGCTTGAAACGCGCGGGCGACGCCGTGGACCCTACGTAGGGGGAGATCCACTCTCGCGCGGAGGTGAACCGCGCCCGTGTGCCGAAGGCCGAACACGCACCCGCCCTCGCGGCCGCAGCGCGCGGCTTGGCGGTGAAGTTTGACCGGTATCTCGGCACGGATGAGACGTTTCTGGTGAAGGCCCCGCAGAGCGCTGCCCACGCGCAACTCGTCGCCGCGCTGAAAGACTTACCGGGTTTCGTGGCCGTCGAGCCCAACGCAGTCGGCGAATGGCACGCGACTCCCAACGACCCGGAGTTCTCGCACCAGTGGGGCTTGAACAACACCGGCCAGACCTACGGAACCGATCCGGACACGGGGCTTCCGGCCGTCGCCTCCAACAGCGTCGATATCAACGCGCCTGCGGCATGGGACTTCAGCGTTGGCTCCAGCAGCGTCGTCATGGCGATCCTGGACTCCGGCATGAACCGCAATCACGAGGACCTCGCCGCCAACGCGTGGAGCAGCCCGATCCCCGGTGCCCCCTACCCGAACGGGTACGACTTCGCGAACGGGGACGCCGATCCCTCCGACAATTTCGGGCACGGGACCCGGATGGCAGGTAGCGCGGGGGCGGTCGGGCACAACGCGCTGGGCGGCGCAGGCGTCTCCTGGAACTCGCGGATCATGCCGCTGAAGATCGGCAACGCCACCCCATCATGGGCCGCGATTATCGACGCCCTGAACTTCATCGTGTCCGAGTGGGATGCCGGCGTTAACATCAAGGTTGCCAACATGAGCCTTGGGATCAGCGCCTACAATTCTACGGTCGACGCTCAGATCGACCAGTTGCGCGCGCGGGACATCATCGTGACCGCATCGGCCGGCAACAGCGGGACGAACAATGACGTCACGCCCGTGTACCCTGCCTCGTTCTCGGACACGAACATCATTTCGGTCGCGGCAATCAACGACGACGGTGGAATCCTCAACACGTCAACCACCGACTCCAACTTTGGGTCTAGCAGCGTCGACATTGCCGCGCCGGGCCATAATCACGTTACCTCCACCTGGATCAGCGGCTCGGCCACGCCGAACAACGATTACGCCTTCAGTACCGGAACCTCGCCGGCGGCCGCGATCGTCGCCGGCGCCGTTGCTACGCTGTTTGCCATCGATCCCGAAGCACCTTGGGCAACCGTGCGCGACGCGGTCGTCTCCACGGCTCACCCGCTGGCCTCCCTCACCGGGAAGGTGGATTCCGATGGCATGCTGGACTTGGCCGCGGCCGTTACCTACATGCGCCAGGTCAACGGCGGGTCCGATCCCAACAAGTGGGCCGACCGCACCGTCTTAGGTGACGCGCTCGGCGCGGCCAACAATGATGACATCATCGTGCGCCAGAGCGGTACGAACGCGGTCGTCCTGCGCTGGCAAGGTGGCGTGTGGCAGCAGGTCACCTCCGTCGCCAACAGCAACACCAAGCGCATCAACATCTTCTCGCTTCGAGGCAACGACACCGTCACGATTGAAAACGGCGTGCTCGCGAAAGTCTTCGTGTATGGTGGCGGCGGCGGCGACAACTTGCGCGGCAAGGTTGGGTCCAGCAGTGCGTCGGCGGGCGTGGTTCTCTACGGCGGCATCAATAACGACACCATCGTCGGTAGCGACTTCAGCGACTACCTCTCCGGACAAGGCGGCGACGACGTCCTCACCGGCAACTCCGGTGCCGACAGCGTCTTCGGCGACGCCAACAACGATATCCTCAACCTGATCGACAGTGTCGCCGACGGATACAACGGCGGGTCTGGCACCAACACCATCAACAAGGACGGTATCGACTTCCTCGTCTGACCGCTTCGCCGTCACGTGATCGAGCTCGCCCACAGGGCCCTCGCACCGCGCGAGGCCCTTGCCTTTTGCTGTCGATGTTCCGTTTCCCGTCATCGCGAAGGTGGATAGGATCACCGGCTCGCGCTTCGTTCACAAAGCTGGCCGCGAAAAGTCGATGATTAGACGAGGGTGAGCGGGTGGTCACTCCGGTACAGTGGCTCGCCACCACTCCGGAACGGCCACCGCGACGCGACCCCGAAGGGCGCGTTCGGCCCGGTCGCGCGCGCGGTCGCGTCGTCGGTCAAGCCGGGCGACGGCGGCAACCAGGGATAAGCCAGCCGCCGGGCCCGCTCGGCAGCCGCTGCCGGGGAGCCTTCGGGTGGTTTGACAGGCGAACGACCCCGCTTTGGCGGGGTCTTTCGTTTCAAAGGGCGCTCGGGGTCAGGAACTAGCGGTGTTCTCACCGCCGGCCGGTGAAGGTAGGATGCCCCGTTCGTCACGGCGTGCCGGTCGCCGGCAGGCATCGCGGACAGGATCGACGCCGGCAGGACGGTGGCGTACAGGAGCGAATGGCTAGCGAAGCGCCCCTTCACAAGTCGCGGTGATTTGGTCGAAATGATGTGAGAGCGTTCGTCTCGCCGCGGCCCGTTCTCGCGGGGCAGCGGCGACCGAGGTGACAGGGACGGCGCCTCAGCACGAGGTCGTAGATGGTCAGTCCGGTAATCGCAACCGCCCCGCCGCCGCCCGCGCCCGAGCAGCAGCAGGAAGCCGCCGCCGCGCCCGTGCCGGTGGTCGCCCCGCCGCAGCCGGCCCCGCCGCAGCCGGCCCCGCCGCTGCGCACGCTGTGGGGGCTGGATCCGTTCCAACTCTACACGCGCTTCTGGGCCGCGCACGGCGTGCAGGTGGTCCGGCAGGGCGAGCCGTCGCCGATCGTCAAGCACGCCGAGCTGTTCCTCCTGACCGAGCCGCGCACGCTGGTGCTGTTCAAGCTCCAGTCGGTGGTGATGGACGCGCTCAACTGGGTCAACCCGCAGGTGCTGTTCCTCCGCCTGCACGACGCCCGCGAGCGGACCTACCGCGAGGAGGTCGTCACCGACGCCTACGACCGCTTCGTCAAGTTCACCCGCCTGTACGACACGCAGGACCACCTCGCCCGCGTGGTGCTCACCCCCGAGCGCGAGGTGGCCGAGCTGTGGCAGAGCGCGCCGGACCCGCTGACCGGTTGGCGGCGGCTGCGGCGGTTCACACCGCGCATCGACCGGCTCACCGTCAAGCTCGAGGGCTCCGCCTACGGGCAATCCGACCGCGAGGTGGCGCACTTCATTCACGAGCTGCTCCAGCTCTGGCCGCGCCCCGACGCCACCATCGCCCGCGCGCACCGCGGCCCGGGCGGGGTGTGGAAGGACCCGACCTCCAGCGTCGGCCCGGGCGCCAAGTTCATCGGCCCGGTGTGGATCGGCGCCGGGCGGCACATCACCGGGGAGAAGACCCCGGTCATCGGCCCCGCCGTCCTGTGGGACGAGCCGAAGCAGCGCCCCGCTACCGAGGCGATCCAGTGGCTGGACATCCAGCCCACCGCCCCGCCGACCGACCCGACCCCGAAGAGCACCACCACCGCCGAGCGCATCCTCAAGCGCGCGTTCGACATCGTCTTCTCGTTCTTCGCCATCCTCTTCACGCTGCCGCTCTACCCGTTCGTGATGCTGGCGATCTGGCTGGAGGACGGCCGGCCGTTCTTCTTCGGGCACATGCGCGAGACCATGGGCGGGCGCGAGTTCCCGTGCCTGAAGTTCCGCTCGATGCGCAAGGACGCGGAGAAGATCAAGAAGGAGCTGAAGGCCAAGAACCAGGCGGACGGCCCGCAGTTCTACATCGAGAACGACCCGCGGCTGACGCGCGTGGGCAAGTTCCTCCGCAAGTACAACCTGGACGAGCTGCCGCAGTTCTGGAACGTGCTGGTCGGCGACATGTCGATCGTGGGCCCGCGCCCCAGCCCTTACAGCGAGAACCAGTTCTGCCCCCCGTGGCGCGAGGCGCGGCTGAGCGTTCGCCCGGGCATCACCGGCCTGTGGCAGGTCCGCCGCACCCGCCGCGCGGGCAGCGACTTTCAGGAGTGGATCAAGTACGACATCGAGTACGTCGAGACCCGCACCTGGTGGCTCGACATGGTCATCATCTACAAGACCGTCCTGACGATGGTGCGCAAGGGCACGCGACACTGACGCGGGCCGCCGCGCCACGCCCCCGCCGCCACCGCCGCCACCACCGCGCGGGACGGGAGCACGAAGGGAACCGTTGACATGAACCTTCGGCCGACGACCGTCCGCCGGCTGGCCATCATCCTGGGCGGCGTGCTGCTGCTGGTCGGGATCGGGGCCGGACTTTACTACCGCAACGAGCACCGCAAGGCCGCCAAACTCGCCAGCGCCCGCGCCGCCGGCATGGCGGCGTACAAGGCCGGCGACTACCGCGGCGCGCTGGACAACCTCAAGACCTACACCTGGAAGGTCAAGGCCGACACCGAGGCGCTGCACGCCTTCGCCGTCTCGCGCACGCGCATCGAGGTCCCCAACGGGTCGCACATCACCGAGGGGATCGCGCTGTTCACCACCCTGCTCCAGGCCGAGCCGGGCAACCTCGACGCCAAGCACCGCCTGCTCGACCTGTACACGCAGGCCTACTACAACAACGAGGCGAACGAGCTGGCCAGCCGCCTGCTCGCCGACCGCCCCGACGACCAGAAGGCGCTGCTCGCCAAGTGCACCGCGCTAGAGCGCATGCACAAGTACCCCGAGGCGCTGGCGGCGTCGGAGAAGCTAAACGAGCTAGCGCCGCAGGACCTCGAGCAGCAGCTCGCCACCTACCGCCTGATGCGCGCCCTCAAGCGCCCCGACGAGCAGCTCATCGGCCGCGCCAGGTACCAGCAGCAGCGCCATCCCGACGACCCGCGCTTTCACCTGCTGCTGGCGTGGGTCTACGGCACCAGCGGGGACATGCGCGAAGGGATGCAGTGGCTCAAGACCGCCACCACCCGCCCCGCCCCCGACGCCACCTACGTGCAGTACATGGTCCGCGTGCTCGACCAGCTCAAGCTTTATCGCGAGAGCCAGGGGCTGCTCGACCGCGCCGTCAAGCAGAGCGACGACCCGAAGGTCATGCGCGTGCTCGTGCAGCGCCTCTGGCAGAACGCGAAGAACGCCGAGGTGATCGAGCGGCTCAAGGGCCTCGACGCCGCCGACCCCAAGGCCGACACCGGCCTGCTCGCCTACCGCGCGCTAGCGCTGTTCGAGACCGGTCGCCGGGACGAGGCCAAGCAAGTCATTGATCTGCTCGGGCAGCGCGCCGGCGACAACGAGGCGGTCGGCTGGGCGACGGCGCTGAAGGCGCGGTTCAACAACGTGGAGCCCAAGGCGGCGATCGAGGAGTACCAGGCGTCGCTCGTCCGCTCGCCGGACAACGCGGTCGTGCGCTACCTGGTCGGGGAGGCGTACGCGCGGATGGGCGAGACCGAGCTGGCGCTGGCAGCGTGGAAGCGCGCCGCCGAGCAGTCCCCGAGCTGGGCGACGCCGCGGCTGAACATGGCCCGCGCGCTCGCCGCCGCCAACCGCACCAAGGACGCCGTCGAGCAAGCCTACGCCGCCTACCGCGCCGCGCCGGATCACTCGGCGACCATCACCGCCCTGGCGGCCATCCGCTACAAGAACCTGGAGGAAGGGAACGCCGACTCCAACGAGGAGCGAAGCCTCTTGGCGCTGGTCGAGAAGGTACAGCAGGAGGTTCCCGGCGAGGCGGAGACGCTGCCGGTCTACGTGAACCTGCTGGCCCGCACCGGCAAGAAGGGCGCCGCCGCCGCGGCGGTGCGCGCCGCCATCGAGAAGGGTCGCAAGTACGACCAGACGACTATCGTGCGCCTGCTGGCGGCGAGCCGGGCGCACCAGCTCGGGCTGGAGGAAGAGATTCACGCCGCCGGCGGCGCCGGCCCGGACGACAGCCCGCGCGTCGCCTTCTCGCGCGCCACCGACCTCGCCGCCGCCGGTAAGCCGCAGGACGGGCTCGCGCTGCTCGAGACCCGCGCCAAGGGCGCCACCACCCAGCCGGTCCAGTGGCAACTCGCGCTGGCGCAGTACCGCGAGATCATCCGCGACGCCGACGCGGCCAAGGACTGGGTGCGGCTCGGGGACGCGCATCCCAACGAGCTGACGGTCCAGAACACCATCCTGAAGATGGCAACGTCCGCCCGCGCCGACCGGGACTTCATCGCGCGAACCATCGACCGCGTCCGCGCGCTGACCGGCCCCGAGGGCCAGACCTGGAAGCTCGAGCGCGCGCGCTGGCTGATCGGCAGCGATTCCCCCAAGGACGCCGCCGAGGCGGTCAACACGCTGGGCGAGATCGTGCGCACTTCCCCCACGCTCATCGACGCGCGCGTGCTCCTGGCGCGGGCGTACGAGACCGTGGGCAACCTCGGGGCGGCGGGGAAGGAACTCCAGGCGGCCGTCGAGCAGGACCCGACGCGCGAGAACGTCATCATCGAGCTGGCGCGCGTCCTCCAGGCGCAGGACAAGTTCCCCGAGGCCAAGGCGCAGCTCGAGCGCGCGGCCGGCGACGGCGACCTGTCGCCCGAGGCTCGGCGGCAGATCGCGGCGCTGCTCGGCGTGCAGGGCGAGCTGGCGCGGGCAGCGGCGGTGATGGAGTCGCCGCAGGCGAACGACGTGCAGAGCCGGCTGCTGCTGGCGGAGCTGTACCGCCGCCAGGGGCGCGGCCCCGACGCCGAGCGCGTTTACGCCAAGCTGCTGGAGAACAAGCCCGTTGACCTGGAAACGATCCGCGCGGCCTCGGACTTCTACGCGCAGCAGCAGAAGCTCGACGCGGCGCAGAAGGTCCTCGACCGCCTGCCCGAGGCGAAGGCGCGCCCGGGCGTGGGCGAGCTGGCGCTGGCGACGTTCAACGAGCGCTGGGGCAGCGCCGACGCCGCCCGCCGGCAGTACGCCGCCGCCACCGCCGCCGCGCCGAAGGAGCCGGGCGTGTGGTACTCGCTGGTCACCTTCCACCTTCGCGGCGGGCGTTACGAGCAGGCAAGGCAGGCGGCGGACGAGGGGATGGCGGCGCTGCCGGACCACGCGGGGCTCAAGCGGCTGCGCGCGCAGTCGGCGGCGCTGGCGCAGTTGGGGGCGGCCAACGCGTCGCTCGCGCCGGTGCTGGCGGTGCTGGGCTCCTCGCCAGACGACCGCGGCGTGACGGAATTCCTCGTGCCTCTCGCCGGCGCGGGCGACGCCGCCGCCGCGGCCGGGCCGGCATCGCGGCCGGGGTCGGACGACGTGCTGGCGCGGCTGCGCAGCGTGTCGGGCAAGTACCCCAAGTCGCTGCCGGTGCAGCGCGCGCTCGTGCAGTGGTACGTCTCGACGCGGCAGTTCGACGCCGCCGGCGACGTCGCGGCGCGCATGGTGCAGGCGTTCCCGGGGGACCCGGAGGCCGCCCGCGCCGCCACCGCCATTTTCCGCGCCAACAACGACTGGACCCGCGCCACCGTCGCCGCCCGCCAGTGGCGCGACCGCTCGGGCGAGAACCCGCGCCCCGCGCTGATCGCGCTGGCGGAGATCGAACTGGCGCGCGGCGACGCGCCCGCGGCGCTCCAGGCGCTGGACCCGTACCTCCGGAAGGTGACCGCCGACCCGCAGTCGGAGCCGGCCATCGCCGCGGCGCTGGTCCGCGCCTACGCCACCGGCGGGCGCGAGGCCGACGCGCGAAAGTTCCTGCTGCCGCTGCTGCCGAAGGACCGCTCCTGGCGGCTGCTCGCGCTGCGCGTCGCCGGCATGGACCTGAAGGATCCCAACGCTGCCGCCGCGTGGATCAAGACCGTCGAGCCGATGGCCGCCGACAACGTCGAGCGGCAGGCGGTGGGCGAGGCGTGGTACCGCGTCGCCAGCCGCAGCAATGTCGAAGGTGCGATGGAATCGGCGGCAAAGGCGCTCGACCCGATTGCCGCCCGCCCCGACGCGCCCGCAGACGTGCTGCTGCTGCGCGGTGCGATCGCCGACCGGGAGGGCGACCTTGCCGCCGCCGAGCAGCTTTACCGCCGCGGGCTCAAGCTCGCGCCCGACCGCCCGGAAGCGCTGAACAACCTCGCCTACCTGCTGACCCGCACCGGCAAGGCGGACGAGGCGGTCACGCTCGCGCGCCAGGCGGTGCAAATGTCGCCGGGCACGGCCGCCTTCTACGACACCCTCGCCCGCGCCGAGGCCAAGGCCGGCGCCCGCGACGCGGCCCTGACATCATTCCAGAAGGCGCTGAACCTCGAGCCCAACTCACTGGAAGCGATGATCGGCATGGCCGCTGCCCTGCTGGACGCCGGCAACCGCGACTCGGCGGTCACGCTGCTGGGGAAGATTGATGCGGTCCTAAGCACCAAGCCGCCGATGTCGTCGCAACTCCGCAAGGAACTGGATGCGGTGCGGGCGACGGCGAAGGCGTCGCTGTAGCGCGCCTCAGCAGCGGGCGGATCCATGACCGCCAGTCATCTCTCCGGCAACCGCGCGTGACCAGCGGGGAGCTACGGCCACCCCACTTTCAAAGAAAAATTAAATCGCCGGCAGCCGAATTTTCGCCGCTTTCGCTGCCGCGCGGATGGGCACGCCCGACATGCTGACAGTCGGGCTCGTCAGCTTGGCTCTACCCCATCTTCACGCGTCGTACACAGGTTCACACGCTACTCTCGGGTCTTTCACTGGCACCCGCGTTGCTCCGGCAGCCTCGACCGGCGCGGACGTCGGCCGCCGCAGTGAAACGGCGAATGACAAGGACGTTCGGGTTGATCAGGGTGCGCAGGGGCCGCCGCAGGATAGGCATCATTTCGCGACCGGCCTTGCTCTCGTTGTGAATCCAAGTTGTACCGTGCCCTCGCTGCACTTGCCCGCGGGTCCCTCTGGGGGTGCGGAGTGCGCAGGCGGGTGCGCAGGAGTGGTCTGATGAGGTGCCGAGCATTTGGTTCTGTCGCCCCGACGGTCGGTTCCGTCGCGTTCGCGCTGGTGTTGGGTGTGTCTTCAGCAGCGAGCGCCGCGACCGTGGCGTCGCCGCTGCCGTCGCCGCGCCAGCAGCAAGCGTTGGCAATGCCGCCGGCGGCCGCCGTCCTGGCGGCCGGCCAATCCGTCGTCACTGGCGGCGCCGCGGCCGCCAGCGACGTTCACTTTCCCGACTTGGCGACGGTAAGCCTGAGCCTCGAGAAGCCGCTGGTCCGCCCGGTCGTGCTGCCGGAACTGCCGGCGGCGCAGGAACAGGCACTTGTCCCCATTCCCCCCGCGGCCTGGCCGGGGCTCGCCCTGTTGGGCGCCCTCGGCCTGACCGGCTGCCGACGGGCGATCCTGCGATTCGTGATGTAGTCACCATCCGGGGCGGTACAGCGTTGTTTCCGCAGCGTGACCGTGAGCTGCCGAGCACAAGTTGATGAAGCCAAGGGGCACGACCCCGCCGTAGAAGAGAAGAGGCCACCGGATCATCTCCGGTGGCC
>DASQDR010000271.1:0-18644 GCA_035634055.1 Tepidisphaeraceae bacterium
GTTGCGGGCGATGCGGTAGAGCCACGCCGGCAGCAGCTTCGGGTCCGCCAGCGCACCGAGGTTTCGGTACGCGCCGAGCCACGTCTGCTGGAGGACGTCCCAGGCGTCCGCCTCGCGCGGCACGAGCCGGCGGACGTAGTAAAACAGCCGCGGTTCCCACGCCGCGATCAGCTCGCGCCACGCCGCCGCGTCGCCGCGCCGGCAGCGCAGGACGAGCAACTGGTGGTGGATCCTGTCGCGCTCCGAGAACACTCGCCTCCCGCGTCCGCGGCCGGTTTCAGCCGCCCGTGCGTCCGTTCAAACGGATTAGTCGCACGCGGCGACGCGCCGGTTCAAACGGGTCGCTGAAACGTGCCTCGGCGCCCCGCACCGCCGGCGTTGACCCTGGCCAGCCCTCGTTGACACCACCCCGCCGCCCGGGGCGTGGCGGGCCATAGAATTCGCCGTGGCCCGTCCGCTTCCCACCATTCCGCGCGGTCCTCGCCGCGCCGCCACTTCCCCGCCCGCGCGGCTGGTGCTCTCGTGCCCGCGCGTCTCGCCGGAGTGGGAACTGGCGGCGCGGCTGGCGCTGGTCAAGCCCAAGCCCTACACGAAGGAGAAGATCGCCCACCGCGACCCGCAGCAACCCTGGCCGCGGAACGCGCGGCGGATCGTGCTGGGGGCGCTAGGCGGCTCCGCCGACGTCGCCTTCCCCCGCGCCGGGCCGCACCGGATGGTCGCGCGGATCATTCGCGATGATCCGGCCCGCGCCAGGCGGCTGGCGCGCAAGCTCTCGCGGCAGTTGCCCGATTTGTGGTTCGCCCTCGGCGGCGACCCGCACGGGAGCGACGATGACGACGCCACCAATCGCCGCTCCTACCTGCGCGCCGGCGTCTTCTACCGCCGGTCCGGCAAGGATAAGCTGGAGCTCGTCCGCGCGACGCACGTGCGCCTGCGCCGCTCCGTCCGCTCCGGCTTCCTGGGAGACCTCTGATGATGCAGGCCCACCCGCTGGTGAAGGAGCCGGTCCGCACCGGCCAGCGCAGCCAGATCATCGACCTGACCGACGCCGTCCGCCGAATCGTCCGCCAGCGGAAGGTGACCGACGGCATGGTGGTGCTCTACGTCCCGCACACCACCGCCGGCGTGACGATCAACGAGAACTACGACCCGGACGTGAAGCACGACCTGCTCCGCAAGCTCGACGCGCTGATCCCGAAGAACGAGCCGTACTACCAGCACGACGAGGGCAACAGCGACAGCCACCTCAAGACCGCCCTGGTCGGCAACAGCGCCACGGTGCTGATCGATCACGGCGACCTGGTCCTGGGGCGTTGGCAGGGGATCTACTTCTGCGAGTTCGACGGGCCCCGCGAGCGGGAGGTGTACGTGAAGGTGGTGGACTTTCGGGCGCGCGGGGAGTGAAGGGAGCCGAAGGCACGGAGGCACGGAGGCACGGAGGCACGGAGGGAGTGATCAGGCAGAGAGGCAGGCAGTGAATTTACTTTCTCCCTTTCTCCCTTTCTCCCCACTTCGTGCCTCCGTCGCTCCGTCGCCCTCCTCCTTCAGTCCCTTCGTCCCCTTGCTCCCGCTTCCCCCAATCGCTCATCCCGAGTAACCAATACCCCATGCCCGACACCATCTTCTCCAAGATCATCGCCCGCCAGATTCCTGCCAAGATCCAGTACGAGGACGATTGCTACATCGTGATCCACGACATTCAGCCGGCCGCGCCGGTGCACGTGTTGGTGATCCCCAAGAAGGAGATCCCGACGCTGAACGACCTGACGGCGGGCGACGCGGAACTCGTCGGGGGGATGTTCCTGATCGCCCGGCAGGTGATGCGCGACCTGGGGCACACCGACTACCGCACGGTCTTCAACTGCGGGCCCGGGGCGCAGCAGTCGGTCTTCCAGATCCACCTGCACGTGCTGGCCGGGCGGAAGCTGACTTGGCCGCCGGGGTAGGATGCGGCAACCGCGACAAAATTGGCTTCGTTTTCGCGATTTCGCTCAACGCGAACGCCCGGGGTTTCTCCTCGCCCTGGTGTGGTCACGATGGGATCGGCCGCCCAAGCCACACGGGTTGTCTCGCGCAACCTCTTGTCGTCGCCGCGCTTCCAGTCGTTTTTTGAAGTTTGGCTTCGTTTTGCACGTTTGGTTGTCAAAGAGCGCGACTGCCTCTCACAGGATATCGGGCGAGGGAAGCGTCACGGGCGGCACTGCTGCCTCACGCGCTCGATCGGCGCCGGTCAAAGAACCGCCTCGCCACCCCGCACCATAACAACGGAAATCGGCCGTGTCGGCGGAAAAGCGCCGCCGCGCCCGCGCCGGTTAAGATGGGCCGCATGATGTCCGCCCCGGCCGATCTTTCCGAGCGTGACGCCCCGGCCGCGGTGCCCTGCGCCCGGTGCGGGTACGACGTGCGCGCGCTAACTGAGCCGCGCTGCCCGGAGTGCGGGCTGGCGTTCGATCCGCACGCGCAACCGCTGGCGGACGTGCCGTGGTTCCGCCGTGAGCAGATCGGGGCGGTGCGGGCGTACTACCGGACCGTCTGGCTGGTCCTGTCGCGCCCGCGCCGGCTGGCCGAGCAGGTCGGGCGCGACGTTGAGGTGGACGGGCGCGGCGCGGCGGCGTTTCGGCGGGTGACCATCTGGCTGGCGAGCCTCTCGATCGCCACCGCGACGTTCCTGATGGCAGCCTTCGACGGCGGCGGGTTCCTCGGGCGGATGCCGCCGATCGCGTTCATCGTGGCGCTGGCGGGCGCGCTGCTCTTCTTCCACGTCACCACGTGGATCGACCACAACCTGGCCGGGCCGACGCTGTTCGCGAGGGACCGCTTCGCCCGGCTGCAAAACTTCTGCTGCGCCGCGCTGGGGCTCGCGCCGGTCCTTCCCCTGCTCGTGCTGCTGGGGCGCGCGCCGGCGGCGCGCGGGTTAATTTTGCCCGGGGTCACTTATGCAGCGCTGCCGCTGGCGGCGCTGGCGATCCTCGCCGCATGGTGGGCGAGCGACGTCCTGTTCCACCGCCGCGCCGGGCGTGCGTCCCTGTCGGCGGCGACCATTCACGCGGCCACGATCCCGCTCTTCTGGCTCGTCGCCGCCTTCGCCGCGCTGGCGGTGATGTGGCCGCTCACGGTGGTGGCGTCGATGCTGGCGGGGTGACCCGCGCCGCGACCACCTTCCGCAAATCCTCGAAGAACTGCGGGTAGGTCTTGTTCACGCACTGCGCGTCCTTGATCACGACGCCGTGGACCTTCGTCCCCGCCAGCGCGAAGCTCATGGCCATGCGGTGGTCGTCGTAGGTGTCCACCTCAACACGCCTCGCCTCGTCGGGCGGGGTGATGATCAGGGCGTCGTCGCCCTCGATCTCGACCTGGGCGCCGAACTTCACCAGCTCGTTGCGCAGCGCGGCCAAGCGGTCGGTTTCCTTCACGCGCAGGGTGTGCAGGCCGCGGATCACGGTCTCGCCGCGGGCGAAGAGCGCCACGACCGCCAGCGTCTGCGCGGTGTCGGGCATGTTGGATAGATCGACGTCGGTCCCCTCCAGCGTGCCGGTGCCGGTGAGGGAGATGAAGTCTCGGCCGAAGACGAGCTGCGCGCCCATCTGGTGGAGCACGTCGGCGAAGGCGACGTCGCCCTGAAGGCTGGCCCTGCCGAGCCCCTCGATGGTCACCTTGGCCCCCGGGTGCAGCGCGGCGGCGGCGAGGAAGTAGCTGGCGTTGCTGGCGTCGGGCTCGATGGCGTAGGCGGTCGGGGCGTAGCGGCCGCGAGGCACGATGATTTTCGTGGGCAGCCCGGTGCGCGGGTCGCGGATCAACTCGGGCGTGACGCCGAAGTGGTCCATGAGCTGCATGGTCATCGCGATGTAGGGCCAACTCGTCTGCGGGCCGTCGAGCGTGACCTGCACCTCGATGCGCGCGTAAGGCGCGACCTGGAGCAGGGCGGAGAGGAACTGGCTGGAGACCTCCGACCCGTAGCGAACGAACCCGCCGGGCAGGCCGGCGGCGTCGACGTGAACGGGGGGGAAGCCGTCGGCGCCGTCGTCGTGCGCGACGCGGGCGCCCAGGTTCTTCAGCATGGCCGTCAGCGCGCCGATCGGGCGCTGCCGCATGCGGGGCACGCCGTCTAGCGTGAAGTGCCCGGTGCCGAGCGTGCAGAGCGCGGTGAGGAAGCGGATGGTCGTGCCGCTGTTGCCGCAGAAGATGTCCGCCCGGTCGCGGTCGATATGCCCGCCCCGGCCGTGGACACGGACCGTTCGCGCATCGCGGTCGATCTCAAGCTGGAAGCCGAGCTGTCGCAGCCCCTCGAGCATCACCTGCGTGTCGTCGGCGAACAGGACGTTGGAAAGGTCGCACGCGCCGTCTGCCAAGGCCGCCAGCACCAGCGCCCGGTTGGTCAGGCTCTTCGACCCCGGCGGGCTGAAGGTGGCGGCGAAGGGTTCGGTGACGACGTCAAGACGAAGGTCGGGCATGGCGGCGGTCAAAGTAAGGGTGAAGCGCGCGGATTGGTAGGGGGACGGGCTCCGGGAGAGTCAGCGGGAGAATCAGCAGGGCTTCCCACGCTCGGGCTCGTGGCTTATCGTCCCGGCCGATGTTGCAACGTCGTGCTGCCGCCGCCGGGCCGGTCTATTACGTGTCGCCGCTGCTGGAATCGCGGGGCGTGCCGCACGCGTTTTCGACGCGGATCGGGGGGCTCAGCCCGGCGCCGTTCGACTCGCTCAACCTCGGCAACCCCAGCGGCTGCGCTACGCAGGACGACTACGGGCGGATCTACCAGAACTACGACCTGCTCCAGGCGGCAGCGGGGCTCGGCGGGCGCGAGCGGTGCTGGGTACACCAAGTACACGGCGGGGCGGTGATCTCGATTCATCGCGGCCAGCCGTTCGAGAGCGGCGCGAAGGCGGACGCGCTGGTGACCGATGACGCCGATCGCATCGCGGCCGTGCGCGTGGCGGACTGCGTGCCGGTGCTGATCGCCTGCGACGACGGCCGCGCGGTGGCCGCCGTGCATGCCGGGTGGCGCGGCGTCATCGCCGGCGTCGTGCCGAACGCCGTGGCGGCGGTGCGGCAACTGGCGGGCGACGACGCGGCGGCCGTGGTGGCGGCGATCGGCCCGTGCATCGGCTTCGATGCCTTCGAGGTCGGGCCGGAAGTGATCGAGCAGTTCGAGGCGACGTTCGCCGCCGCCCCGGTCCGCCGCCGCGAAGACGGCAAGGGCCACGTCGACCTCCGCCAGGCCATCCGCCTCCAGCTCCGCGCGCTCGGCCTGGACGATCCCCGCATCGACGCCACCGACCGCTGCACCTTCCGCGACCGCGACGAATTCTTCTCCCACCGCCGCGACCAAGGCGTCACCGGGCGAATGGCGGCGCTGATCGCGCCGCGGCAGGGGTGAGGGGAGGCCAGACGACGAAGAGGTTTGTCCACGAATCGACACGAATGAAGAGGGAGAGAGAGCGTGTGTGTGCGAGAGCATCGAAACGGCCTTCCGCGAGGAGCCGGCGCCACCCGCTCAGTCCCTCCCTCGTTCCTCTTCCCCAGATTCGTGTCGATTCGTGCTGATTCGCGGACACGCTCTCTTCTTCCGAACCCCAGCAGGCTCAGCGGGTTAGCGGATAAAGCTTGACATTGGCGGTCGAATCTCCAACAATCCATCCGGATTGACGGATGGAGCTTGTAGCCTCTTTCCGCGCGCCGCCCTCGCAGGAGAATCACGCGATGCCGACCCAGACCATGACCGACACCAACCGGCAGCGGCCGGACGTCAAGCCCATCACCGATGCCGATGAGTCCAATCGCGGCCTGGAGTTCAAGGTCGCCGACCTGTCGCAGGCGGAGTGGGGCCGCAAGGAAATCATGCTCGCCGAGCAGGAGATGCCCGGGCTGATGGCCGTGCGCGACGAGTACGCCGCGCAGCAGCCGCTCAAGGGGCTGAAGATCGTCGGCTCGCTGCACATGACGATCCAGACCGCCGTGCTGATCGAGACGCTGACCGCGCTGGGCGCTGATGTGCGCTGGTGCTCGTGCAACATCTTCAGCACGCAGGACCACGCGGCCGCCGCGGTGGTGGTCGGTCGGCCGGAGACCGGCGGCACGGTCGAGAACCCCAAGGGTATCCCGGTCTTCGCCTGGAAGGGCGAGTCGCTGGAAGAATATTGGTGGTGCACCGATCGCGCGCTCGACTTCGGCGACGGCGCCGGCCCGGACCAGATCGTCGACGACGGCGGCGACGTGACCCTGCTGATCCACAAGGGGACGGAGTTCGAGAAGGCCGGCAAGGTCCCGGGCCCCGAGACGACCGACAACGAAGAGTACAAGGTCATCCTGCAACTGCTGGCCAAGACGCTCAAGGAGCAGCCGCAGCGCTGGACCAACGTCGGCAAGAACGTCCAGGGCGTCTCGGAAGAGACGACCACCGGCGTGCACCGCCTGTACGAGATGCAGAAGGCGGGCACGCTGCTCTTCCCGGCGATCAACGTCAACGACTCGGTCACCAAGAGCAAGTTCGACAACCTCTACGGCTGCCGCCACTCGCTGGTGGACGGGCTGTTCCGTGCCACCGACGTGATGCTCAGCGGCAAGGTCGCGGTGGTGTGCGGCTACGGCGACGTCGGCAAGGGGTGCTGCCAGTCGCTCCGCGGGCAGGGCGCCCGCGTGCTGGTGACCGAGGTCGATCCGATCTGCGCGCTGCAGGCGGCCATGGAGGGGTACGAGGTCCTCACCCTCGAGGACGCGCTCGGCTACGCCGACATCTTCATCACCACCACCGGCAACTTCCACATCATCACCGCCCAGCACATGGCGAAGATGAAGGACAAGGCCATCGTCGGCAACATCGGCCACTTCGACAACGAGATCGACATGGCCGGGCTGAAGAAGTGGCCCGGGATCAAGAAGACCAACATCAAGCCGCAGTACGACATGTGGACCTTCCCCGACGGGCACAGCGTGATGATCCTGGCCGAGGGGCGGCTCCTGAACCTCGGCTGCGCCACCGGGCACCCGAGCTTCGTGATGAGCAACAGCTTCACCAACCAGACGATCGCGCAGATCGAGCTGGCGACGAACAACAGCAAGTACGAGAAGAAGGTTTACGTCCTGCCCAAGCAACTGGACGAAAAGGTCGCCCGCCTGCACCTGGCGAAGATCGGCGCGAAGCTGACGACGCTGAGCAAGGAACAGGCGGACTACATCGGCGTGCCGGTCGAGGGGCCTTACAAGAGCGATCATTACCGGTACTAAATCTCCGGCAGCGACGCGCGAAGCAGCACGGGCGGCGGGCGACTCTTCGGGGTCGCCCGCCGCCGTCTCGTTGCGGACGCTCCATGATGTCAAAGGTTCCTTTGAGATCGCGCTGGATATCAAAGGATAGTGCGTTATCCTTTGATACTCTTATCAGATGTCAAAGTTACCTTTGATAGGGGGCGGAGCAGATAAACCATGGAACCCAAAGGATTTAAGCCTCAAAAGACGGGGCGGCTCCTGCGGAACCTGGACGGCAGGTTGACGTTCGTTCCCGATGCATTGCCTCCCAAGCTGCGGCTTGCGCCGAGGGACTACGAACGGGTGAGCGAGGTGAGCAATCTCTTGGGGCGCCTGGACGGGATTGCCCGGACCCTGCCCGACCCCACGATTCTGATCCGATCGTTCGTGCGCCGCGAAGCGCAATTGTCGAGCTACATAGAGAACACCTTCGCCCGTTTCGATGAGATGGCCGTGGCGGATCGGGACGAGGGCCGATCGACCGCGGGAGGAGAGGTCGTTGAGACGCTCAACGCGGAGCGCGCGATCCTGGCGGGCGTCGACGCAGTTTTCTTTCGCGGCCAGCCGGTGACCAACGCCTTGATCCGGCAGATGCACGAGGTGCTTCTGATGGGCGTTAGGGGCCACGAAACTCGCGGCCGGTTCCGCGAGGTGCAGGTTTACATCGGGAACCAAAGCTCAGGGATCGATGGCGCCCGCTTCGTTCCCGCGCCGCCTCACATGCTGCCGGAACTCATGGAGGAATTTGAGCGCTACCTCACGGGCGCCGACGAGCTCCCGTCACTTTTGCAACTCGGCCTGCTCCACTACCAGTTCGAAACGATCCATCCGTTCGAGGACGGCAACGGTCGGCTCGGGCGGATCCTGATGTTGCTCGGGTTGTGCCGGCACGAACTTCTCTCGGTGCCGCTGCTGAACGCCAGCCTTCACTTCGAGCGCAACCGACAGGCGTACTACGACGCGCTGCTGCGCGTCAGTACGCACGGGGACTGGGTCGGCTGGCTCTGGTTTTTCCTGGAGGGGCTGCGGGTCGCCGCGATCGAGTCGACGCAAAAGCTGACGGAGCTCTTGTCGCTCCAGCGTGAGTACCACGCGCTGATCCGATCGAGCCGGAACTCCTCGGTCCTGCTGACCCTCGTCGATAGCCTGTTCATCTCGCCCGTCGTGACGGTTCCCCAGGCGGCGGAGCTTATGCGCGTGAGCTGGCCAGCGGCCAACACCAGCGTGCAGAAGCTGGTGAGCGCGGGCATCCTGCGAGCACGGCCCAGCGGCAAGACGACCCGCTATGTTGCGGATACGGTCCTCAAAGCCGTCAACGCCGAGCCCACCCGCCGCTGAAATCCCGGGGGATCGCGCGGGGGTGCGGCGGCGGGCTCCAGCGCCTACGATTCGGTCAGATATCATGGCCACACCGACACCCCTGAAGCTCGGCAGCAAGCTCCCCAAACTCGAGAACGCCACGCTCCTGCTGGCCCTCACCGGCTGGATGGACGGCGGGGAGGTTTCCACCGGCACCGTCAAGCAGATCATGGGGCGCAGCGAGGTGAAGCGCATCGCCACCATCGCCCCGGACGACTTCTACATCTACAACTTCCCCGGCTCGATGGAGATCGCCGCCCTGTTCCGCCCGCACGTGCGTTACGACGACGGGATCGTCGAGCGGATCGAGATGCCCAGCAACATCTTCTGGGCCGACGAGGCGCGCAACCTGGTCTTCTTCGTCGGCAAGGAGCCGAACCTGAAGTGGCAGTCGTTCGCCGACTGCATCTTCACGCTGGCGAAGCAGGCGGGGGTGTCGCGGATCGTCTTCATGGGGAGCTTCGGCGGCTCGGTCCCGCACACGCGCGAGCCGCGGCTGTACGGGTCGGTCTCGCACGAGCGGCTGAAGGACGAGCTGGCCAAGTACGGCGTCCGCCTCAGCGACTACGAGGGCCCGGGCAGCTTCGCGTCGCTGCTGCTGCACGAGGCGGTGCGGCACGACGTGGAGATGCTCAGCTTCGTCGCCGAGATCCCCGGCTACCTCGAGGGCGTCAACCCCCTCAGCATCGAGGCGATCAGCAAGCGGCTGGCGCGCATGCTCAACCAGCCCATCGACGCCGCCGCCATGCGCAAGGTCAGCACCGAGTGGGAAAACCGCGTGACGCAGGCGGTCCAGAAGGACGACGACCTCGCCGCCACCATCCGCAAGCTGGAAGAGGCCTACGACAACGAGCTGATCGGCGCCGAAACCGACGAGGCGGACGAAGCGGAAGACGAGGCGGAGGCGGAAGAGGAGTCGTGATCGTGGGGGCGCCAAGCGCTGCGCGAGCGGTGTGGCGTAGGCGCCCAAACCGGGGCGTTTTGATCCCGCGTTTGCGGTCCGCACCGACGCACGTGACCTCTTTGCGCTGCAAGCACGGATTGGGAGCGTTGAGAACCCGTGTCACGGGAGAGTGGCGCTCACGCCCTCACCGCCAGCGTCGCCACGTGCGGCTCGGCGGGGTCGTACTTGACCGGCACGGACTTGCCGGCGGGAAAGCGGCTGGCGAGCTTGCCGCGAAACGTGTGGGTCAGCTCGCGGTCGGCGCCGCCGGCGCGGTAGCGGCAGGTGATCTCGGTCTGGAAGGACCGACCCGCCTCGTTGGTCACCTCGCGCTCGCTGCTGGAGACGACCGTGCCGGTCGTTTGCGACGTCATCTTGAACGAGCGGTGGTGCGACGCCACCGTCATCGCCAGGATCGCCAGGGCCACCACGCCAATGATGATGTAGACCAGAATCATGTGCTCCTCGGTCCAATGGTAGGAGCGGCGGCCACGGCGGCGGCGGGGCGCTTTGTCGCAGGGGCCCGCGATCAGCGCGATCGCCCGGCGGCGGCGGCGGCAAAGACGGCGGCCACGTTCACCTCGAAGCCGGGCAGAGTCGCCGAGCGGGCGATGCCATCGTGAGCGCCCTCGGCATGCACCTCGTACCGCCCGTTCTCAAGTCGTAGCACCGTGACGGTGCCGGGCTGCGGGTCCACGATCCAGTACTCGGGGATTCCGGCCTCGGCGTAGTCCTGCCGCTTCTCCACCAGGTCGCGCTGCCGTCCGTCCGGGCTCACCACTTCCATGACGATATCGGCGCCTTCCCACACGTCTTCGCCCACACGGTGGAGGTTTTCCCGCTTCATGTAGACGATGTCCGGCTCGCGAATCTTCCCCGCGCGCAGGCGGACCCGCAGCGCGGCGACTAGCGCTAGCCCGCCGTCGTGCTGCTCGGCCCACGCCGTCAGGGCGGTGAGGAGGAACAGCACGATCCGCTGGTGCGACGTCGTCGGCATCGGGAGCACCTCGATGAACCCGTCGGTGAACTCGACCAGCTTGCGCGTGTAGCGGGTGAGGTAGAGGTACTCGTCTTCGGAGATGTGCCCCTGGTCGGAGAAAAGGGTGGCAATGGCCCACGCCGGCCCGGATTGGTCCGGCGGCTTCGTGGGGGCGATGGAGGACATGCCCGCCAGTATAGCGTGCGGAGGCCGCGCCCAGCAGGCGCTAGATCGCCACCAGCTTGAACTTCCCGCTGGACGGGTCCAGCAGCATGGCCGAGCGCGCCTGGGCGCCGTGGAGGGGGCCGGGGTTGATCACGCGGGTCTTGCCGACGGTGTAATCCTCGACGCCGAGCTCGTGCCCGCAGAGGAGGTAGTCGTGCTGCTGCTCGTCGAGCAGCTTGCGGACGAGCTTGCGGTCGTCGCCGTGCACGACGGCGATCTTCTTGTCCTCGAACTCCAGGTCGCCGATCAGGCCGAGGCAGTCGACGCCGACGGAGTGCCCGTAGCGCATGAGGCCCATGCGGTCGCGGTCGCGGTCGCCCCAGACGAAGGCGCTGGGGTAGGTGCCCAGCGCGTCCAGGACGTGCCGTCCGCCGACGTCGCCGCAGTGCACGATGAAGGTCGCGCCGCCGGTCTTGAAGATGTTCACCGCGGCCGTCACCGATTCGGCGCGACCGTCGGAATTACTGAGTACGCCCAACATCCCTGCAGCCCAAGGCCTCCGTGCAACGACCGGCGCCGACGACGATGACTCCTACGACGACAGCGACGAACCCGATGGGTCCCGCGTGCCCGGCCCCGGCCGCCGTGCGGGGGCTCGCGCGAGAGCGAGCGGATTGTATGGATTTGCCCGCCGAGCGATACGGCCGCTCGGCAAGATTCACCAACCGCGGCGACCGCCGGGCGCCAGACTCCGCGGCGCGGCCGTCGCAGCGATTGCTACAGCCGGGGCGGACGCGCCAGGAAGAGACGCCGCGCGCCGCCGACCTGCTACAACCGCCCGCGATGGGTTCCTGCTCGCCAGGCCATTCGTGGCCGCTTCAAGGTCACCCGCGACGAAACTATCCTACGCGCGCCGCGGTGGCGGTGTTGCCAGGCGCGCCGGTGCGCCGCGCGATTGTGCCACGGCTCCCTGCGCGCGGCCGGCGTCTGGTAACCTCTTCGCCGTGACCAACAACGACGCCGACCTGCCGCTGCGCTATCACACGGCGACCGCCTGGGCGGCCGCCGTGCTTGTCCGGCCGCTGGAGCTGCTCAACGACCACGCCCACCTGGAGAAAAAGGCGGCGACCAACGCGCTGGAGCTGCTGAACCGCTGGCCCGAGCCCAACCCGCCGGAGAACTGGGTGGCGGCGATGACCGCCGTCGCGCGCGACGAGGTGGAGCACCTTGCCGTCGTGTCGCGCCTGCTCGCCCGCCGCGGCGGCGCGCTGACCAAGAGCCACGCCAACCCCTACGCCAGCGAGCTGCACAAGCTCGTCCGCAAGGGCCGCGGGTCCGAGGAGCTGGTCGATCGCCTGATGATCTCCGCCCTGATCGAGGCCCGCAGTTGCGAGCGCTTCAAGCTGCTCGGGGAAGCGGTGCAGAACGACGCGGAACTGAAGAAGCTCTACCGCGGCCTCTGGGCCAGCGAGCACGGGCACTACCGCACGTTCATTCAGCTCGCCGAGCAGATCCTGCCGGAGAAGGCGGTCGCCAAGCGCTGGAACGAAATGCTCGACGCGGAGGCCGCGCTGATCGAGCGCCAACCGGCGGGGCCGCGGATGCACAGCGGCAGCGGTGAGAGCTGAGCGAACATCGAACGTTCGACACCAGCATTCCACCGGGCCGGGAAGGCGTGGCCGTGCGGTCAGCGCATGGGCGATAGGGCGTTCTATAGCGTCCTTGGCCGAGTGCTCGGGCCGTCGCACCTCGGGCCTTCGGGGGTCCAGTGCAGGGGGTCGATGCACATCCGTCGGGCGGTCTTGCCGGCGTCCCAGGCGTGGTAGACCAGGACCAGCGAGTCGCCATCGGGGGCGGTCGTCACACTGGCGTGGCCGGGGCCGAGGACCTCTTTCGTCGCGCGCAAAACGTACGGCCCGTGCGCGGCAAAGTCGTCGCGCCACGGGCCCATCGGGTTGTCGGCCACGGCGAAGCCGACGCCGTAGTTCTCGGTGTGCCACGCGCCGCCGGAGTAGAGCATCCAGTACTTGCCGTCGCGGTAGACGACGAACGGGCCCTCGACGCAGTGCCACTTTTCCCAGACGCGCCCCTTGTAGTCGCGGTCGCGCTCGTAGACCTGCCAGTCGCAGGTGGCGCGCAGCGCCATGCGCGGCATCTCGCGCACGCTGACCATGTCGTCGCCGAGCGCGGCGACGCCCAGGCCGGTGCCGTGCGGCTCGTCCTGCGTGTAGTCGGTGGCGAAGTAGAGGTACCAGCGCCCGGTGCGCGGGTCGCGAAAGGGGCTGGCGTCGATGCTGAAGCCGGCGTCGGGGAAGAGGATGCGCCCGCTGTCCTCGAACGGCCCGGCCGGGTCGTCGGCGACAGCGACGCGCAGGCGGTGGTGCTCGTCGGCGTCGCGCGGGGCGAACGAATAGTAGAGGTAGAACCGACCGTCGTGCTCGGCCACCTCCGGCGCCCAATGGTTGTGCCCGCGCGCATCGCGCGGCGGCTGGAGGGCGTGGCCGGCACGCTCCCAGTGGACCAGGTCCGGCGAGCGCAGGACCGGGAACTCGCGCCCGCCGGCATCGGCCGGGCCGGTCCCGTAAGCGTAGTAGCGGTCGCCGACCTTCAGCACGAACGGGTCGGCGAAGTAGTCCGGCCAGACGGGATTGGCGTACGTCAGGTGAGAGGTGGCGGTGCCCATGCCGCTGACCTTATGCGCCGCCGCGCGCCGCGCCGAGATGCATTTTCCGCGCGGTTCGGCCCGGGCGTACTCATTCAGCGGCTGACGGATCGATCGAGCCGAGCCGCGTGCTGAAGCGCCGCCCGGCTCTACTTGCGGAAGAAGGTTTTTCCCTTTGAGGTCTTCTTGCTCAGGCGGTCGTTGACGTAGAGGCCTTCAAGCAGGAACTCGCCGATCGCGGCGAGGGTGGCGGGGTCGCCGCCGTCCAGCTCCATCTGCTTGGCCAGCGCCAGGGCGCCCTGGTGGAGCGGCTTGACCGCCTTCATGTTGGCGACGAACTCGTCGGCCGACAGGTCGTCACCGCCGGGGAAGGTGATGTTGCCCATGAACTGATCGACCACGCGCTCGAAGTCGTCCAGCTTGGCGGTGCGGGCGAAGACGGTCTTCACCGCCTCGCCGACCAGCGAGCGGATCAGCTTGTCCTCCGCGCCCTCCTCCTCGGCCAGCGTCATCTCGATCTTGCCGCGGCTGGAGGCGATGAGGTAGTTCAGGTCGCACACGCGCGGCACCACGCGGCTCTCGCCGGTGACGATGCCGCGCCGCTCGGCGTTGGAGACGACGGTCTCCAGGTTCGCGATCGACGTGCGCACCGAAACGCCCGACGCCTGCGACACGTGCGGCGACGACCGCGCCAGCCGCACCATCTCCTCGACGATCTCGCTCATGAACTTCGGCACGTCCACGCGCACCCCCGAGCCGCTGGCGCCGGCGTGGCGCTCCAGCCAGGCGTTGTCCTCGGCGATGCGGATCCCCTCGGCGGTCGTCTCCGGATAGTGCGTGCGGATCACCGAGCCGATGCGGTCCTTCAGCGGCGTAACGATCCGCCCGCGGTTGGTGTAGTCCTCCGGGTTGGCGCTGCAGACCAGGCAGACGTCCAGGTCCAGCTTGATCGGGTAGCCGCGGATCTGCACGTCGCGCTCTTCCAGCACGTTGAACAGCCCGACCTGGATGCGCGGGGCGAGGTCGGGCAGCTCGTTGATGGCGAAGATCCCGCGGTTGGACCGCGGGATCAGCCCGAAGTGCATCGTCGATTCGTCCGACAAATAGCGCCCCTCGGCGTGCTTCACCAGGTCGATCTCGCCGATCAGGTCGGCAATGGTCACGTCCGGGGTCGCCAGCTTCTCGTGGTAGCGGTCGGAGCGGTGCACCCACTCGATCTTGGCGTCGTCGCCCTGCTCGGCCACCAGCCGCTTGCCGGTCTTGGTGCCGGGGGCGACCGGGTCGTCGTTGATCTCGACGCCGGCCAGCACCGGCATCCACTCGTCGAGCAGTTGCGGCAGCAGGCGGAGCATCCGCGTCTTGGCCTGACCGCGCAGACCGAGGAACAGCATGTCGTGCTTGGAGAGCAGCGCGTTGACGATCTGCGGGATGACCGATTCGCGGTACCCGACGATGCCGGGGAACAGCTCCTCGCCGGCCTTGAGCTTGCGGATGACGTTGCGGCGGAGCTCGTCCTTGACCGACGACGGCTTGTAGCCGGTCTCCTTCAACTGACCCAGCGTGGCGGGGCGGGGGTGGCTCATGTGCGAAAATCTCCCGGAATCCTGAGAAAAGCGGACCGCCGATCGTAGGAGCGGCCGGCGGGGGAATCTATCGCCGCTTGCCGACGCAGGAGCCGGCGCGAGCGGCGGAGGCTGCTCGGAGGAAGGGCGTTGGCGCGCCCGGACGGTTGACCAGGCACCGGCGCGGCTCTGCCGTCAAGCCGCGCTTGCGGCTCGGGCCGCGCGCGCCGGTGCGGTCACCGCCCGCGGGCGATAACGTCGGGAAGCTCGTTCACGTCGTCCGGCGATCTCGGGAAGTGCCGGGCCAACAGCTCGGCGGAGCGAGCGATGCCCAGGATGATCGCGTCGGTCATCAGCTCGCTGTGGAACTCGCGCCGCATGGCCGCTGAGACCTGGTCCCAGAAGCGCTGGCCGCAGCGGGCGTGGACGCCTTCGTCGCCGACGATGGCGAAGTTGCGCGAGCGCGGCGCGACGAAGATCAGCACGCCGTTGCGGTCGCGCGTCGCGGTCATTCCGAGCCGTACGAACTCGCGCTCCGCCGCCGCGACCGGGTCGGCCACCTTGGCGTCGCTGACGAAGACGCGGATCTCCCCCGACGTCCGCCGCTCCGCCTGACGGATCGCGGCGAGGATGCGGTCCTCGTCCAGGTTTAGGAGGAAGTCGAAGGCGTCCACGAGGTCTCCACGGTAGCTCGAAGGGGGCGGGGAATCATTACTGCCTCTTCGTCTGTGGGCAGGCGTGCGAGCGATGCGTGGTCATCACCAGTCGCCGCCGGCGCCGCCGCCGCCGAAGCTACCGCCCCCGGCCGAGAAGCCGCAGCCTCCGCCGCCGCCAGCGCCCCAGCCGCCACCGCCACCGCCGCCCCAGCCGCTGCCGCCGCCGGGGAAGAAGATGAAGGGTCCGAACCCGCCGCCGCGGCGGCGGCCGTAGCGGGAATAGCTGGTCGGTCCGCGGCTGAACATCCCCTGGAGGATGATCAGCCCCAGGACGATCAGGACAATCCAAAACGTCCACTCGCCGCCGCCGCCACCACCACCACCGCCACCGCGACCGCGACGTCCGGCGGCGCCGTCGCCGCGGGCGCTGCGGGCGGTGTACTCGCCGCGCGTGGCGGCGATGATCGCGTCAACCGCGGCGGTCAGCCCGCCAGCATAATCGTTGGCGCGGAACCGCGGCCGCAGCTCGTCGTTGATGATCTGCTTCGCCAGCGCGTCCGGCAGCGCGCCTTCCAGGCCGTAGCCCACCTGCATGTACGCGCGCCGATCGCCCGTGAAGACGAACAGCACCACGCCGTTCTCCCGATCCTTCTGCCCGACCCGCCACCGCTCGGCCACGCGGACGGTGTAGTCCTCAATCGAGGAGTCGGACTGCATCTTCGGGTAGACCACGACCAGCACCTGGTTGGTCGTCTGCCGCTCAAAGTCGGCCAGCTTGCGGTCGAGCCGCTCGGCGGCGTCGCGCGGGACGACGTTGGCGTGATCGTTGAAGTGCCGCTGAGGCGCGGGCGGGATCACCTCCGCGGCGCGCGCGGCGCCGCTCGCGGCGGCCGCGACGAGCGTCGCCAAGAGCAGCAGGATGAGGCGAGGCGGTCGCGTCACGGTGCGCTACTTCGCCCCCGCCGGGGCGGGCGCGGTGGCGGGGAAATCGACCGACGGCGCCGCCGGTTGCGGCGCCGGCGCGCCGCGCTGCTTGCCAAAATCGAACTGCACGCCCGGCGGCGTCTGCGCCTGCGGCGCGGCGGTGAAGTACGGCCGGGGCGGGAACCCAAAGGCGCCGGCGTACAGCACCGCGGGGAACGACTTGATGGCAGTGTTGTACCCCTGCACCGCTTCGTTGAACCGCCCGCGCTCGACGGAGATGCGGTTCTCCGATCCTTCGAGCTGCGCTTGCAGGCTGAGGAAGCTCGCGTTGCTGCGCAGCTCGGGGTAGCGCTCGGAGACGACCAGCAGCCGCGAGAGCGCGCCGCCGAGCTGGCCCTGCGCTTGCTCGAACTGCTGGAGTTGGTTCGGATCGGTCGGCGCGGTGCCGGGGTTGACCTGCACCTGCCCGACCGACGCGCGGGCGCGGGTGATCTCCTCCAGCGTCGATTTCTCGAAGTTGGCCGCCCCCTGCACGGTCGCAACGAGGTTGGGGATCAGGTCCGCGCGCCGCTGGTAGACGTTTTGCACCTGCGCCCAGGATTGGTCGGTCCCCTGCGATAGGCGCACGAGCCGGTTGTAGGAGCCGACGGCCGAGATCACGACGATCAGCACCAGCAGCAGGAGCGCGCCGCCGACGATGGCGAGTGTCTTCATGGCGGCGGATTGTAGTGCGGGCGGCGCTTCGCGACGGTTAGAAACGGCGAACTAGGTTTGAGCCGGCGGTCATTCTTTACGGGCGGCGTTGGTCGGGGCCGTTGTCGTCGTCGTCTTCGTCATCGTCACCCGCCGGGGGGACCTGCACGCGCTTGGCGGCCTCGGCCCAGGCGTCGACGTACTGCGTGCGCGTGCGCGGCGGCGGGGTGCGGGGAAAGAAGAGCCGGCCGAAGCGAAAGGTCAGCACCAGGCCGGCGAAGAGGACGAACAGCACGACCATCAGCAGCAGGCGGTACCACGCGACGAGCGTCCGCTTCTCCTGCTCGGAAATGGTCGGCTGCGTCGCCGCCTGCATGCCGGGGACCAGCGCGTACGACAGGATGATCGACAGGAGGATCGTGAACACGAAGAGGAACGCCAGCGCGCTCCATCGCACGCGGCCGAGGCGGCGCGAGCGCGAGGGGCGGGCGTAGACATGCGACGCACGCGAAGGTGCGCCCCGGACGCGCCAGACGCTAACGGCGCCCCCGGCGGCGGGGCGGGAAGCGGGGCGGGAAGCGGGGCGGGAAGCGGGGCGGAAAGCGCGGGCGCGGGTCGCGGCGGCGTCGCGTCTGGCTGCGCGGCGTCCGTCACGTTGGGCCTCTTTCGGTTTCACGCGCGCTGTCCCTCCCGCCATGCTACGCGATGTCCAGCGGCGAGCGGCGGCCGTGACTGCGGCGGCGGTAATCTCGGCGGCGAAGGCGTCACCAGTGAACATCGGCCCGCGGGTTGAGCGGGTGCTTCTGCTCCAGCTTGCGCACCTGCTCGCGGTCCTCGTCGTCCAGCGTCTTGGGGAGGACGATCTTGACCACGCAGAGCTGGTCCCCCTTCTCCTCCCCGCGGTGGATGCCGCGCCCCTTGATGCGCAGCTTGGCATGGCTGGCGGTGCCGGGCGGGATGCTGAGCGTGACCGAGCCCTCCAGCGTCGGCACGTCCACCTTCGTCCCGAGCAGCGCCTCGTACAGGCTGACCGGCACGTCCATCAGGATGTCGAGCCCGTCACGACGGTAATAAGGGTGGGGGTGGACGGTGGTGACGATGAAGAGGTCGCCGGACTCGGCCCCTGGGGCGTCCTGACCCTTGCCCTTGATGCGGACGCGCGACCCATCTTTGACGCCGGCGGGGATCTTGATGTCGATCGTCTCCAGCCGCCCGTCACGGTTGATCTGCAACGGCAGCGTGGTGCCGCGCGCGGCTTGGGCGAAGGTGAGGGTGACCGGGTGCTCGACGTCGGCGCCGCGCTGCGGCTGCGGCCGCGACCGTGGTCCGGCGCCGGCGCCGCCGAACCCGCCGCCGCCGAATCCCGCGCCCGGTCCCGGCCCGCGTGCGCCGCCCGCGCCGCCCGCGTTGCCGCGGCTGCCGAAGAGCTGGTCGAAGATATCGCCGAAGTCGCCCATCC
>DASQDR010000272.1:0-42989 GCA_035634055.1 Tepidisphaeraceae bacterium
GTTGAGCCAGTTCTGGCCCATGATGCCGGTGACGTCGTCATCGCTGAAGCCGGCGGATGACAGCGCGTCGGCGACGCGCGGGAGGTCTGCGGCGGTGGTGATTTCTTCGGGGATGTCGTCTCGCCCCAGGCCGCCGTCGAGGTCCGTCCCGAGGCCGACGTGCGTGGCATCGCAGACGAGATCGCAGATGTGCTTCACATGCCGCACGACGTCTGCCAGCGTGCACGGGCGGCGGCGGTAGTCGTCGGGCGGGACGAGGAAGCGGTCGTAGAAGTTGATGCCGATTACGCCGCCGCGCCTGACAATGGCGCGGATCATCTCGTCGCTCAGTTGCCGGTCGGTGGGGACGATCGCGCGACAGTTGGAGTGCGAGGCCATCACCGGGCCGCCGGCGATCTCCAGGAGCTGCCAGAACGCCTCGTCCGCCAGGTGCGAGAGGTCGTGGATGATGCCGGCGTCATCCAACGCGCGGGCGAGTTGCCGGCCGAAATCGGTGAGCGGGCCGGGCTCCTCCGTGCCGCCGGCGGCGCGGGTGCGGCGCCACGCCAGGCCGCACGCGCGCAGGCCGTAGCCGAACCACTCGGCGGCGTCGTCGGGCGTGCGCAGCGCGTCGGCCCCTTCCAGCAGCAGGATCGCCCGCTGCGGCCCGGCCAGCGTGGCGTCGATCGCCTCCACCTCCTGTCGCCGCTTGACGAAGTTGATTCGCCCGTCGTCGACCTGCTGGCGATACCAGGTGAGCTGCGACATCGCCATCGCGCGGGCCTCGTCGGCGGTGGCGTAGCCGAAGCCCTGGTAATTGCGCGGCGCGCAGAAGATCGTGGCGCAGATCAACCCGACGCCGCCGGCGCGCAGGTCGGGCAGGCCGACGGTGGCGACCTCGTTGTCTGCCCTCGGCTGCTCCGCCGCCGGCCGCGTCACGTCCCGCCCGCGCGTGACGTTGTACGACAGGTCCAGGTGCGCATCGACGATGACCTTCTTCGCGTTCTCAGCCATCGGCAGCAGATTAGCCACAGAGGGCAGAAGGATGAAGGCGGAAGGATGAAGGAGGAGGGATGAGCGAATATTCGGCTCCCTTCGTTCATCCTTCCGCCTTCATCCTTCATCCTTGCATTTAGTATGCTCACGCCATGACCATCCGCCCCGCCACGCCCGAGGATGTGCCGGCCGTCGCGCCGATGGTGGACCGGCTGGCGGCGCTGCACGAGCGCTGGGACCCGGCGCGATACGATTACCGCCCGCACCCGGGGGAGCTTTACAAGCGGTGGCTGGCCGCGCGGGCGCGGGATCCGGAGAGCGTCTTCCTGGTGGCCGACCACGAGCGGCTGATGGCGGACGTGCCGTTCCTCGTCGGCTTCCTCGTCGGCACGATTGAGCGGCCCATCCCCATCTACCGCATCGAGCGCTTCGGCTTCATCCACGACCTGTGGGTCGAGGACGATTACCGTAACGAAGGCCTCGGGCGACAGATGACCATGCTGGCTGTGGAGCGCTTCCGGGAACTGGGCGTGCCGCAGGTCCGGCTGGAAACCGCCGCCGCCAATGAACCGGCCCGCAAGCTTTTCGGTAGCTGCGGATTTCGCGCGGCCAGCACGGAGATGCTCATCGAGCTGTAGGGCAGACGCCGTCCGCCCGCGCGGCGCTGCGGCTGCCCCGCCCCCCCGCTCTCGCGTTCCCGCTGCCGGGCCGCTCGAAATCCAGTAGGCTTTACCGCGTGATCCTCTGCCTCGGGACAACGCCGGTGCTCCAGCGCTCGATGACGTTCGAGCGCCTGCACGTGGACGGCGTCAACCGCGCCATCGACGTCACCGAGACTGCGTCGGGCAAGTCGATCAACGTCGCGCGCGTGCTGCACACGCTGGGCGAGGCGGTGATCGCCTGCGGCTTCTTGGGCGGGGACAGCGGCAAGTTCATCCGCGCCCATCTGGCCGCAGCGCAGATCCCGTGCGAGTTCGTCACGGTGGATCCGAAAACGCGCACGTGCGTCACGATCATGGACCGCTCCACCGGCGAGACGACCGAGCTGGTGGAGGAGGCGGCGGAAGTGGACAAGCCCGCCTGGGCGAAGCTGCGGCAGCGGGTGGCCGAGCTGTTGCCGCGCGCCAAGGTGCTGGTGCTGAGCGGCTCGCTGCCGCCGGGCGCGCCGCAGGATTTTTACGGCTTCTGCGTCAACCGCGCCACCGACTGCGCCGCCAACGCGATCGTGGACGCGACCGGCGAGGCGCTCCGCCGCGCACTGCCCGCCCGCCCGCTGGTGGTCAAGCCGAACCGCGCGGAGCTGGCGAAAACCCTTGATGTCCCGATTGAGTCCGACGCCGCCCTGCGCGATGCGGTGAAAAAGCTGATCTCCCTCGGGCCGGCGTGGGCGGTGGTCACGCAGGGGAAGGACGGGGCGATCGTCTCCGACGGCGAAGCGTTCTGGCGCGTGCGCTCGCCGCGCGTGGAGGCGGTGAACCCAATCGGGTCGGGCGACTCCCTGGCGGCGGGGCTGGCGTCGGCGATCTCGCGCGGACAGCGCCTGCCGGAAGCCGCGCGCCTCGGCATCGCCTGCGGCGCCGCCAACGCCCTCACGCCCGTCGCCGGGTTTGTCCGACCCGATGACGTAGCGGAACTGCTCGAACGCGTGGAACTGGAAACCTGGTGACGCGGGGAAGCCGGCTGGCGGCGACGAACTTGCCGAAGCGGCGGCGGCCGTCTTAGTTTGCGCGCGTCATGCGCTGCTGCGACCGAAGCGCACGCCCGGTGCGCGGGCGTCAGTCAATCGTCACTTCCCGTCCGCGCTCGGCACTGGCGTACACGGCGTCGAGCATCTTCTGCACCATCAGCCCGTGCTCGCCGGGGCTCTCGTTCTTTCGGCCCTCGCGGCAGACGTCCACGAAATGCTTCATCTTGTACTCGAACACGTCCCACTTGCCGATCCACCCCGGCGTCATGTTCATCTGGTAGCCGCCGTGATCGGTGAAGATCTGGCTGGTGTCCCAGACCGCGCCGCCCTTCTCGCCCATCAGCGTGACGTTGAAGATGTCCTTCTCGATGTGCGCGACGAACGACGACTCGATGGTGAGGATCGTGCCGTTGTCGAAGCGGATCAGCGCGACGGCCAGGTCCTCGACGTTGTAGGTCTGGTAATCCCACCCGGGCCAGACCTGCGCGACTTCAGACGGCTTATTGCCCATGTAGGTCCACGCCCCGCCGCTGGCGGTGACCGGGCGCGGGGAGCCCATCATGAAGTGCGCGGTTTCCAGGATGTGCACGCCGATATCGATCATCGGCCCGCCCCCTTGAAGCTCCTTGCGCCCGAAGACGCCCCAGTTGGGGATGCCGCGGCGGCGCAGCGCCTGGGCACGGACGAAGAGGACGCGGCCGAAGGAGTTGGCGGCGATCTGGTCGCGGATCAGCTTCGTCTTGGCGTCAAAACGGTGCTGGAAGCCGACGATCAGCTCGCGCCCGTTGCGCTTGGCGGCGTCCAGCATCGCCTGCGCCTCGGCGCCATTCATGGCCATCGGCTTTTCGACCATCACGTGCTTGCCCGCCTCGAGTGCGGCAATGGTGTTCTCCGCGTGCAGCCCGTTGGGCGTGCAGACGTCCACGGCGTCGCAGTCGCTCGCCTCCTTCAGCATCACGCGGTAATCGCTGAACGCGCGGACGCCGGGAAACTCTTCACCGATGCGCTTGAGCGACATGTCGCTGACGTCGGCGGCGGCGCAGACCTCGACGTTCTCCAGCGAGCGCAAGATCTTCATGTGGTGCCGGGCGATCCCCCCGGCCCCTATAAACGCGACCTTGAACGGCTTGACCACGTTGCGAGCTCCTCCAGTTGCAAAGCCCCCACGCGCAAACGCGGATATGGTAGGAACCGCCGCCGGTCATGCAACGACACCGACCGCGGCTGACACACCCGGCGGAATCCGGCTGATCGACGGGTGCCCCCTTATCCGGGAAAGCATCGCTCGAGCGCAACGGGATTCAGGGTGGAGGCACGACCGTGTCTTGCTCGACATCCGGGGGCAGCGCACGGTTGCCGCCCGCGCCCTGGGGCGGCTCCGGTAGCGGCGGCACGGCGGGCGGACTTACCGGAGGCGGCGCACCCGGTGGAGGTGGCGGCGCACCCGGTGGAGGCGGCGGCGCATCCGGGGGGTTCGGCGGCGGCGGCGGGTTCGGCGGCGCTGCAACCACGATCTCCCCGCCCAACGTTTTCACCGCCCTCTCCAGCACGTCGGCGCCGACCAGCGAGAGCAGGATCAGGCCCAGCAGGCGCGCCTTGGCCTCTTCCGATGCCGTCGTGTCGTCGCTGATGCGGTTGATCTGCGCGGCGGCGGTCGCCTGCTCCTCGGCGTTGAGGTTCTGCATCAGCCCGAAGCAGTAGGCGGCGAGCGAGACGCGAGACTTGGTGAAGCTGATCCCCTTCATCACGCCGTTGATCACGCGGTCCCGCTCCGCCGCGCGCAGGCGATCGACGTTGCGATCGGCGGCGATGAGGATCACCTGGAGCAGCCCGCTGGGACCAACGCCGACATCCTGGTTTCCCATGCGCACGATGAACAGCGAGCTGCGAAACAGCGCCATCGCGCCGAAGCCGGCGATCATGATGCGCAGGAAGCGCACCTGGTCTGCTCCCTGTGCGGAGAACTTCCAATCGAAGAGCCAGATCAGCAGCAGCGCCAGCACCGAGGCGGCGCAGTTGACCAGGATGTAGAGGTATGCGGCGGCGCTCCTGAGGGCGCCCGCCGGCTCGTCACGGTAGCGCGAGACCAGCTCGGCCATCCCGATCAACCCGCCGAGCAGCGCCGCCAGCGAGAGGTCGGCCGTCACCCCGATCGCGTGGTACCAGCAAGGCGCGCCGGTCTTCAGCGGCGCCCCGAAGTGACAACGTGTGATAATCGCAAAAACGATCAGGCCCAGGACGAGCAGGATGGCGACCGTCTCGTCGAACGACCCGCGGCGGCGGAAGCGGCGGGCACTCGGGTCGAGACGATCGGGCCGCCAGCGGGGAAGGAACATGGCTATTTGACGACGGCGAGGCCAGAGGGCGTCAGCTCGATGACCTTCTCATCATCCCTGCTGCTGAACTTGACGAACCCGTACTTCTCAAGCTTCTCGATCGTCCGCATCGCCGCTGCGAACGGTAAACCGCTGCCCTCGATCACCTGGCCAACGGTTTTCCCCCCGCCGCGGATCTCCGCGAGCAGCCGGTCCTCCGGGCAAATTTCGCTGTGGCCAGAGGAGTTGGTTTCGCTGGAGGAGGTCTTGTCGACCGTGTCCAGAAAGGTACCGAAGGAATTAATACGGGTACGGCTCATCGGATAACCTCGCTACGCCAAGTATATGTAACGGCACGGCCGCGCTTCAAGCGTTCGCGGGTCGCGAGCCTTCGGGGAGGCCCATTTGCAGACCGGGTGCCCGGTGCCCGGTGCCCGGCGACCAGCGACCGGCGACCGCCGACCGGCGACCGGAGTGCGGCGCCCGCGTAAGCCGCGCTGCCCGGCGCCCGTTAGTTGTCGTCGCTGACGGGGTTTTCCAGCCGGCCCACGCCTTCGATCTCTACCGAAACGGTATCTCCCGCCTTCATCCACACCGGCGGCGTGCGGGCGAAGCCGACGCCCTGCGGGGTGCCGGTGAGCAGGACGGCGCCGGGGCGGAGGGTCATGGTGCTGCTCAGGCTCTCGATCAGCGTCGGGACGTCGAAGATCATGTCGGCCGTGGTGTGGTCCTGCATCACCTGGCCGTTGAGGATCGTCCGGAGGCGCAGGGCGTTGGGGTTGGGTACCTCATCGCGCGTGACGATCCACGGGCCGAGCGGGCAGAAGCCGTCGAAGCTCTTGCCGCGGGCGAACTGTCCGCCGCCGAGCTCCTTCTGGCGCTGCCAGTCGCGCGCGCTGACGTCGTTGGCGACGGTGTAGCCGAACACGTGCTCCATCGCGCGCTCGCGCGGCACGTGCCTGGCCGGCTTGCCGATGACGACGGCAAGCTCGCCCTCGTAGTCGATCATGCTGCTGCGGCGCGGGATCCGGATGGGATCGCCGGGGTGGTTCAGCGTGTTGCTCGCCTTGATGAACAGCACGGGGTTCTGCGGGACGCTCGATCCGCTCTCGGCGGCGTGCTCGCGGTAGTTCAGGCCGATGCAGAGGATGTCGGTCGGCACCAGCGGCGCCAGCAGCTTCTCGATCGGCGCGGTGAAGCGCGTCGCCTCGAAGCCGTTCTCGAAGTCCCCCCGGATCACGCGCGCCGCCCGGCCGTCGCCGAGCAGCTCGCCGGTCTGCACCTTCCCTTCCGACAGAAACCTCACGATTCGCATGGCCGCGACAGTATGAAATGCAGGCGAATCCGCCAACCCCGCCAGCGGCGGAAACTTGCCGCGGACGGGCAAGTAACGATTGCGGCGGCGGCGACGCGCTTCGTACAATGCCGCCCGAGCCACTTCTCCCTCGGCAGGTGACGCCTGAAGCTGCATCGGCGCACAACCCTCGACCGTTCCACGCCGCGCCCGGCGGCCGCGCGCCTGTCGCGCGCCGGCGGCTTCTCGCTCGTCGAGCTGTTGGTGGTGATCGGCATCATCGCCATCCTGATCGCCATCCTCCTGCCCACGCTCGCGGCGGCGCGGCGGCAGGCGAACCTCGTGCAGTGCGGGTCCAACCTCCGCCAGGTCGCCCAGGCGTGCTTCCTGCACGCGCAAGACCACCGTGGTTACATGCCGCTGGCCGGGCTGATCCAGCTCGACGCCGGAGCATGGAGTCCCGAGACCGTCAGCGCCGGTCTCGGCGACTTACAGCGCAAGCGCTATACCTATTCGCTCACGCCCAAGTACGGCATCGGCCGAGTGACCGTCCCCCTGCCGGCGGCGGTCGCGCCGTACCTGGGGATGAAGCACCTGGACTACAGCGACTGGCACGTCATCGACCAGCAGCTCAACGATCGCAGCGGCGTCTGGCGATCGTTCATGTGCCCGGAGACCGACGCGATGGACCGCCAGCGTGCTACCCCCGATCCGAACGACAACTCGCCGGTCGGCCAGGCGACGATGATGGTGATCGCGGTGGGGCCGACGATGGCCTTCTGGTGGTCGACCAACAGCGACTTCGGGATGAACGAGGCGGTCTTTGGCTACGACCATCGCCCGCAGTACGCGGCGCGGCGCTTGGCGGGAAATTTGTCGCGCGTCCGCCGGGCCAGCGAGGTGCTGCTCTTCGCCGACGCCAAGCCCAGCCCCCTGCCCGACCCCGCCCTGCCACGTTTCCCGCACCCGTGGAACACGCTCACGCCCGCGCTCGACGCCGCCCAGCCAGTCACCCTCGCCGACGTGCTGGCGGGCAACGTTCAAGTGATGAGCTACCGCGGCGTGCTGGACCTGCCCCGCCACCGCCGGCGGATGAACGTCGTCTTTGCCGACGGCCACGTCGACATGGTCCACATGACGCCGGCAGCGCTGGAACGGGTTTATCTCACGGTGAAGTAGCCGGCTTCGCTATGACGGGGCCCCAGCTGCTGTAGGGGCGACGCGTGCTTCGCCATGTCCCCGAAGCTGCGAGGGCGGCCGCGAGTGGACCGACCGGATTCCCGCCGCCCGCACCCCGCTAGTTCCCGCGCGCCTCTGCTGCGTTTCGCTTCGGCGGGAAACTGAACTCGACGCCGCGCCGGGGCTTGTCCCCTTCCGCCGGCTCCACCGCCGGGCCCATGGCGCGGTAGAAGTCACCGTTGGTTTGGAGCTCGACCTTGGCCACGTCGGTGTCGAGCACCGACAGCGGCTTCTGGTCTGCGTCGACGAACTGCCCCTGCGTCAGCCGGACCGTGCGCCGGGCCGGAAGCTCGTTCACCCATGCGACGTACTTACCGTTGACCCACGCGCGCAGGCCGTAGTAGTCGTCGTCGCTGGGGTTCACCAGGAGGACCGATCGGGTCTGCCGGTCGATCACCGCCGTCACCCGCACCTCGTTCGTGGCGACGGCCGTCGGGTACTCTTTGGCGGCGGCGTACGACGCGGTGTCGGCCTCCGGTTTGGGCTTGTCGGGGAACGGGTTCTTGACGTGAAACGACGCGCCACACCCCGCCGCCGCTAGGGCCGTAAGAACGATCACTGACAAGATGGCGACACTGCTCCGCACGCGGGGGCCTTCCGTTGATTCGTCCCACAGATCGGTATGTAAAAACCGTGCCCGCGAGCGGCGTGCTCAGCCGCTGACAATTCCTGCCGGCCTTTTGGACGTGGCTGCAGTGCGACGGAAATTATCGAACCGCGAATGCACACGAATGACAGCAATGCACAGGAATGAAGAAGGCCACGCCTCATCCTTATTCGTGCCATGCGTGCCATTCGTGGCTCGATCTTTACCGCGCGTCGTCAGCTCCCATCCGGCCGGGTCGACGGGCGTTGTTGGATTTGGCTTTCGCTCGGGAAGTCCCACGGCACGGGAACCGTCACGTCCCCGGTCGCGACCCACTCCGTCCCGCGGAGCAGCAGCGTCTGGAAGCCCGCGCAGCGCACGGCGGACTCGGGACCGTCTTTCCAGAGGTGGCCCAGCATCGTCGTGTAGACGCGCCCCTTTCCGTAGCTCACCACCCAGTCCAGCGGCTCGTTCTCCTTCGTGTCCTTCGACCACGCGTAGGTGAGGATCGTCATTCCCTTCGCCGGGCCGTGCTGGCCGTGGGTCAGTTGCTCGTGCGGGTGCAGCCAGCGCTTGGGCAGGCCGCGCGTGATCGGGTGATCGCGCGGCATGGTGGTGATGACGAAATCGTGTTCCGGCCCGTGTCCCGGCTTGCGGCCCTGGCCCCGGGGGATCTCGACGACCTTCTCGTCGACGCCGATCACGATCGACGGGCCGAAGTCCGGCCCGCGCCAGCCCAAAGCGATCATCTCGTTGTACGCCGGCCAGTTGGGAAACGAATTGTTCGCCGCGTGGTAGACGACGAGCCCGCCGCCGCCCTTGACGAATTCTTCCAGAGATTGCTCCACCTCGCGCGGCCAGTGGACGCCGGACGACGAGTGACCGCCGTTGAAGTTGGATATCACGACGTCGAACTTCGAGAAGTCCGGCCGCCACGCCGCCCACGCCGCCGCCGGCTGCGACGCGGGCGGCGTGGTTGAAACGGTGACGTCGAACCTACCGCTATCTTTGAGGACCTGCCGCAGGATCCGCGTGGCCCGCGGCCAGTCGTGGTTGTTCATGCCGTCCACGATCAGCGCTGACAACTTTCGAGGCGCCGACGGGGGAGCGGGCGACTGTGCGCCAGCCTCGTCGCACAGCGCCAACACGGCGCCCGCCAGTAGCACGATCATCTTCATCGCCGTTCTCCTTCAAGCGCGTCCGTCACCGGGTTCTTGGCTTTCCGGTGCGGGAAGACTAGCATCTGCGCTCACCTTCGCACGCCGCCCGAAGCGTGCGACGGGCCGTTAGCTCAGTTGGCCAGAGCGTCTCCCTTACAAGGAGAAGGTCATCCGTTCGAGCCGGATACGGCCCATTTCCGCAGGCTGCCCTCGCACTCCGGCGAGCGACCGCGCAAGACGCAGCTCGATCAAGGGATGGCAGGGATCGAGCAGCGGCCGCGTGCACGTGCGTTCGATGGAGCCCTGGCGGTTGAAGGGACTGAGCGACCGCCCGGACCAATCCACGGACGTTCGCTTCAAATCCTCTCGAAGTACCGCACCCGCTCCCAGTCCGTCACCGCGCCTTCGAAGGCGCGGACCTCCTCCCTCGCGGTGTGGACGTAGAAGTCCACCACGTCGTCGCCAAAGGCGGCGCGGGCGGTGGCGCTGGCTTCCAGGAGGTCGGCGGCGTCCTTGAGGGTCTCGGGCAGGGCGGGGAGCTGCGCGTCGGTGTAGGCGTTGCCGCGGTAGGCTTCGCCGCAGTCGAGGTTCTGCTGGACGCCAGCCAGACCGGCGGCGATGGTGGCGGCGAAGGCCAGGTAGGGATTCGCGTCGCCGCCGGGCATGCGGTTCTCGATCCGCAGGGCGGGGCCGTGGCCGACGACGCGGAAGCCGGTCGTGCGGTTGTCGTACGCCCATGCCATCTTCGTGGGCGCCCAGCTCCCGGCTTGGTAGCGCTTGTAGGCATTGACCGTCGGAGCGAAGAAGAGGCACATCTCGCGGCTGTAGCGCATCAGCCCGCCAAGGAACTGGCGGAAGTACCTGGAGCCGCCCTTGGCGCCCGCGTCCCAGAACCGGCTGCTGCCGCCGGCGGCGTCGGCGATGCTCGCGTGGATGTGACACGAATTTCCCGGTTCATTGACGAACACCTTGGGCATGAAGGTGATCGCCTTGCCGTGCTGCTCGGCGATCTCCTTGGCGCCCTGCTTGAAGACGCAGTGCCCGTCGGCGATGACGATGGGCTGGCCGTAGACGAAGTTCACCTCGTGCTGCCCGCGGCCCCACTCTCCCTTGCTCGATTCGACGGTGATGCCGGCGCCGTCCATCTGCTGGCGGAGCGCGCGCATGATCGGTTCGTCGCGCGCGGTCTGCATGGTGTGGTAATCGATCCGGTAATCGCTCGACGGCGCCAGCTTGCCGTAGCCGGTGGCGAAGGCGTCGTGGTAGGTCGTGTTGAACAGGAAGAATTCGAGCTCGCTGGCGACGTTGCAGACCAGGCCCTGCTTCGCCAGGCGGTCCACCTGCCGGCGCAGCACCGAGCGCGGCGCCTCGGCGACCGGTCGGCCGTCCTCGCGCTCGAGGTCGCAGATCACCATCGCGCTGCCCGGCTGCCACGGGAGCAGGCGCAGGGTCGACAGGTCCGGCTTCATGGCGAAGTCGCCGTACCCCTGCTCCCAGCTCGCCAGCTTGAATCCCTCGAGCGGGTCCATCTCGATGTTGACCGTCAGCAGGTAGTTGCACCCGTGCGTGCTGGATTCCGGCCCCTGCTCGAGGAAGTAGCGGGCGCTCAGCCGCTTGCCCAGCAGCCGGCCGCCGACATCGGGGAAGACCGTCAGGATCGTGTCGATCCGCCCCTCCCGGATCTGCTTCTCCAACGCGTCGCGTTGCAGCATCGGCTTCCTCTTTGGGTGAACGGCGCTCAGTCGTGCGCGCCGCGCGGTAATCCGCGGGGCGTGGCTTCGGCGCTGGCAACATCGCACCCGCGCGCGGGCGCGATCAATCTGCCGGGATGTAGACGTTCTTCAGCTCCGTGTAGCCTTCCATCGCGGTCATCCCCAGGTCGCGGCCGATGCCGCTCTGCTTGAACCCCCCGAACGGCGCCTCGACGTGCACGCTGGAGTTGGAGTTAACGCTCAGCACCCCGCTCTCCACGCGGCGCGCGACGCGCAGGGCGCGCGGGAGGTCGCGCGTCCAGAGCGAGGCGCTCAGCCCGTACGGCGAATCGTTCACCTCGCGGAGCATCTGCTCCTCGTCGTCGAACGGGCGGATGCAGACGACGGGGCCGAACACTTCCTCGCGCCAGACGCGGTCGCCCGGCTCGCAGCCGAGGATGACCGTGGGCGACAGGTAAAACCCCTTGCCGCCCGGCCGCTCCCCGCCGCAGGCGAAGCGGCAGCGGCGGTCGTCGCGGGCGGATTTCAGAAATCCCTCGACCGCCTCGCGCTGCAGGGCGGAGACGAGCGGGCCGACCTGCGTCTGCTTGTCGCGCGGGTCACCGACGACGATGGCGCGGGTGGCGGCGACGAATCGTTCCACGAACTCGTCGAACGCGCGCCGCTCCACCAGCACGCGGCTGCGGGCGCAGCAGTCCTGCCCGGCGTTGGCGAAGACGCTCATCGGCGACCGCTCCGCCGCCCGCGCCAGGTCCGCGTCGGCGAAAACGATGTTGGGCGACTTCCCGCCCAGCTCCAGCGACACGCGCTTGATGTCGCGCGCCGCCAGTCGCATGATCCGCGAGCCGACCGCGGTCGATCCGGTGAAGGAGATTTTCCGCACCAGCGGGTGGAGCACCAGCGCCTCGCCGACCTCGCTGCCCGCCCCGGGGAGCACCTGGAGCACGCCCGCCGGCAGGCCCGCCTGGTGCGCCAGGTCCGCCAGCCGCAGGGCGCTCAGCGGCGACGGCTTGGCCGGCTTCAGCACCACCGTGCACCCCGCCGCCAGCGCGGGCGCGACCTTCCAGCAGGCGATCGGGAACGGGAAGTTCCACGGCACGATCGCCGCGACCACCCCCATCGGCTGGCGGAGCGTGAAGTCGAACCCGCCGGCCGCCACGGGAATGGTCTGGCCGAAGAATTTGCCGATCGCGCCCGCGTAGTACTCGAAGATGCGCGCCCCCAGCAGCACCTCGTCGCGCGCGTCGCTGATCGGCTTGCCGACGCTGCGCACGTCGAGCATCGCCAGCTCTTCCCCGTGCCGGCGGATCGCGCCGGCGACGGCATAGAGGATGTCGGCGCGGCGGCCGGGCGACAGGTCGCGCCACTCCTGCTCGAACGCGCGGTGCGCGCCGCGCACCGCGGCGTCGGCGTCGGCGGGCGCGGCCGGCGTCACCGCGTGCCACGCCTCCTCCGTCGCCGGGTCGATGATCTCGATCGGATCGTCGCCCCCGCCACTTCCGCCCCCGCCTCCACCGCCCGCGCCCCCACCGCCCGCACCGCCACCACCCGCACCGCCACCACCCTCGCGGAACAGGCCGTTGATGTACGCCGCCCGCGGGAGCGTCGCCATCGAGATCACGGGTTTGGTCGTCACCGTCGTCGTCGTCATCGTCACATCGCCTGCTGGTAGAGCGCGTAAAGGTCCTGCCGCGTGACCGTGACCGGGTTGGTCTGGTGGCAGGCGTCGGCGAACGCCTGGTCCGCCAGCGCGTCGAGCTGCCCGTCGCTCACGCCCGCTCCGCGGAGCCCCGGCGACAGGCCGATCTCCTGGAGCAACTGGCGCACGCGGTCGATGACCTGCCGATCGCTCGCGTCCGCCCCGAGCCCCATCGCCTCGCCCACGCGGCGGTACAGCCCGGGCTTGCGCTCGGCGTTGAACGCCATCACCGCTGGCAGGCACAGGGCGTTGGCGGTGCCGTGATGAACCCCGCACAGCGCCGACAGCGGGTGGGCCAGCGCGTGCGCCGCGCCGAGGTCCTTCTGGAACGCGATGCCGCCCATGGTGGCCGCCAGTTGCATCTGCCCGCGGGCCTCGAGGTCGCGCGGGTGCTTCACCGCGCGCGGCAGCGCCTCGACGGTCAGGCGGATCCCTTCGAGCGCGATCGCGTCGCACAGTGGGTGGAAGGCGGGCGCGGTGAACGATTCAATGCAGTGCGTGAGGGCGTCGGCGCCGGTGGCGGCGGTGAGCCGCGGCGGCAGGTCGACCGTCAGCCGCGGGTCGAGGATCACCAGGTCCGCCAGCAGCGCCGGGTGGAAGATCACGCGCTTGGTCCCGCCCACGGTGACCACCGAGCTGCGCCCGACCTCGCTGCCGGTGCCGGCGGTGGTCGGGATCGCCAGGAACGGCGCGAGCTTGCCGCCGGCGACGTCCTCGCTGCCGTCGAAGTTCGCCAGCGCCCGCCCCGAGAACCGGATCGCCAGGCGGACGATCTTGCCGACGTCGATCGCGCTGCCCCCGCCGAGGGCGACCACCGAATCGCACCCGCCCGCCGCGTACGCCTGCACCGCCGCGCGCACGTTCTCGTCGCTCGGGTTGGGCTGGACGTCGCGGAACAGGTGCTCGCGCCCGCCGAGCGCCTCCCGGGCCGTGGCGAACGCCGCCGTCTCGGTCAGCCCCGGATCGGTCACCAGCAGCGGCCGCGTCGCCCCCAGCCGGGAGAACCGCGGCCACAGCGCGTCGATCGCCCCCGCGCCGAAGACGATCGTGGTGGGAAAGGAAAACACCCCGGTCATGGCCACACGATAAGCGCCGCGGCCCGTTCCGTGAGCGCGTCAAACCGGTGAGGGGCCGAGCGCGCCGCGCCGACGGGAGAACCGCGGATGAACGTGGATGAAGAGGGAGGTGGGGGCGGAGCTACGGCGAAGTCACGGCGCAGGCACGGAGGCACGAAGGGGCAGGAAGGACTGAGGGCTGATGGCGTGCAATGGATCGACCCCTACTCGACCAGCAGCGTCATCAGCTCGCTGACCGGCATCGCATCCAGTTTCTCGGCGTCATCGAACAGGGCAACGATCGATCCCGACCGCTTCGCGTCGAACCGCGTCGCCAGCGCCGCCCGGAACTTATCCCACAGCAGCGGCACCGATTCGGCGCGCCGCCGGCGGTGGCCGATCGGGTACTCCACCTCGACCCGCTCGCTGGCCGAGCCGTCGGCGAAAAAGATCTGCACGGCATTGGCGATCGAGCGCTTTTCCGGGTCGAGGTAGTCCGACGAGTATCGCGGGTTCTCGATCACCTGCATCTTCCGCCGCAGCTCGTCGATCCGCGGGTCGCGGGCGGCGGCGTCCTCGTAGTGCTCGGCCGCCAGCGTGCCGTGGATCAGCGGGACGGCCACCATGTACTGGATGCAGTGGTCGCGGTCGGCCGGGTTGTTCAGCGGCCCGGTCTTGTCGATGATCCGCACCGCCGGCTCCTGCGTCTCGATGACGATCCGCTCGACCTGTTGCAAGCGGTCCGCCACCCGCGGGTGCAGCGCGACGGCGCACTCGACGGCCGTCTGCGCGTGGAACTCCGCCGGGTAGGACACCTTGAACAGCACGTGCTCCATGACGTAGCTCCCGAGCGGCCGCGCCATCGCCAGCCGCTGCCCCTTGAACAGCACGTCGTAGAAGCCCCACGTCTTGGCGCTCAGGGCCGACGGGTAGCCGCCCTCCCCCGCCAGCGCGATCAGCGCCAGCCGGACGGCGCGGCTGGTGGCGTCCCCGGCCGCCCAGCTCTTTCGCGACCCCGCGTTGGGCGCGTGGCGGTAGGTGCGCAGCGCGGCGCCGTCGACCCAGGCGTTGGAGAGCGCGTCGACCACCTGCTGGCGCGACCCCCCGAGCATCGCCGCCGCCACCGCCGTGCTGGCGATCCGCACCAGCAGCACGTGGTCGAGCCCGACGCGGTTGAAGGCGTTCTCCAGCGCGATCACGCCCTGGATCTCGTGGGCCTTGATCATCGCCGTGAGCACGTCGCGGACGGCGAATCGGGTATCGGGTTTCGTGTTTCGGGTGTCCGGTGTGGATCGGGTGTCGGGTGTCGGGCGTCGGGTATCAGGCGTCGGATTCGCTGCTTCGGCGCTCGGATTTCGGGTTTCGGATTTCGGGTTTCTCCCCACGTAGTCCGCGCACGCCAGGATCGCGCCCAGGTTGTCCGACGGATGCCCCCACTCCGCCGCCAGCCACGTGTCGTTGTAATCCAGCCAGCGGACGAGCGCGCCGATGTTGAAGGCCGCCTGGACCGGGTCGAGCTCGAACCGCGTCCCCGGCACGCGCGCCCCGCCCTTCATCTCCGCCCCCGGCACGACCGGCCCGAGCAGCTTGGTGCACGCCGGGAAGTTCAGCGCCAGCATCATGCAGGCCAGGCTGTCCATCAGGCACAGCCGCGCCGTGTCGTACGCCTCGCGGCTCTCGATGCCGCGCGACAGGACGTAATCGGCGATCTCCAGGAGGATCGCGTCCGGCTCCGGCCGCTCGGCGTTGTTGCTCGGGTTCATGCGCCGCAGATGGTAGCGGGAGAGAGATGAAGGGGTGAGGGGTGAGTGATGACAAGGGGACAAGGTGACAAGCGGAGGACGTCCGGACGGCGCGGGGGCGGTTAGGGCCGGAGCGCAGCACAGTCGTGCTGGCGGAAGGATCAGCTGGAGTTTCCGCGCCGACCGGGGTAATGGGTCCGGACGAGCGGCGCGCTGCGCCTGTTGGCCGCTGGCACTGTGTCGCTCGTCACAGAGCGGTGCGTGGCCTCCGCGGCGGCAGGGGATTTGGTCCAATGCAGATATAATTTCGTTGCGGCGGCAATGGCGGGCGGCTAGATTCCCGCAACTTCACTTCGATCGGGGAGCGGGCATGACAGGTGAACAGCAGTCGGCGGCGGCCGTGGACGTCATCGGATTCTCGTGCGCGTGCGGCAAGCGGTACCGCGTGAAGGCGACGCAGGCAGGCCGCCGCTTCACGTGCCCCGCCTGCGGCGCTGCTGGGCAGGTTCCCGCGGCCGGCGGCGCGGCGGCGGCGGCAGCAGCGCGGCCGAGCCCCGCGGTCGTCTACGCCGACGTCTCTCGGCCCCACCCGCAGGCGCAGCCGCGCGTCCAGCCACAGGTCGAGCCGACCTATCCGCCGCCCGCCCCGGCCATCCCCAAGACGATCGCGCCCGTCCCCCCGCCCCGCGTCGCGCCGCCACCGTGCGACCGGACGCTCATCTGCGGCGTGCCCGTCCCGACCACCATCGGGCAACTACTGGCGCTGCTGCTGGCGATCTGGGTGGTCGACTGCTTCTTCCTGCTCGTGCTGGCGCAGGTCTCGACCTTTTGGAGCGTCGTCGCCCGCCTGGCGTTCCTCGCCACCACGGTGGAGATCGTCCGCCAGGCGTGGCGGGTGATCCGCGCCAACCAGCGGGTGCTGCACGCGAAGGACGTCTCGATGCTGTGGGGCCTGGTCCGCCTCGTCGCCTGGGACCCGGTCGAGGGGGTTCTCTTCCTCCGCAACAAGAGCCTCGGCTTCTGCGACGACGAGCTGGACGACGGGCACGGCGGCATCCGCTTCATGTACCCGGTGCTGGGCGAGGAGCTTGCCCTGCGCGTGCCCCTGGAGCTCCAGACGCTGCGCTTCTCCGACGAGAAGGTGATGACGCGCGAGTACCTCAGCGTCACCGTCCGCGGCTCGATGAAGTGGCGGATCGTGGACCTGAAGAAGTTCTACCTGCTCGTCAGCCGCGAGCTGCGCACGACCGGCGAGCACACCGGCCGCGACGCCCACGGCGACGCCGTCAACCAGTCCTACCAGTCCGGCCCGCGCGGCGGCGCGGGCGGCAGATCGGTCGACCCGGATCGAACCACCAGCGACCTGCTCGCCGCGGCGATCGAGTGGCTGCGGCTGTTCGCCGAGGAGCAGACGCGCCTGGTCGTGTCGCGCGTCAGCTCCGGGCTGCTCATCGCCGACCGACTGTCCAGTGAAGTCCCAGAGGTGAAGGGCGCGTTACAAGGGCAGGTTGGTGTGGCGGCGGGCGCGGGCGCGGGCGCGGTGGCGACGCCGGCGGCGGGCGCGGCGACCGACTGGACCGGCGCGGCCGACGGGCTGGCGCGCACCATCTACCAGACCATCTCCGCCCGCGTCGGCGACTTCGGCATCCGCGTGGAAGACGTGACGCTCCAGGAGATCCGCCTGCCCGACGAGATCGTTCGCGAGTGCGTCCGGGCGTGCAAGACCGCCTACCTCCCGCTCATCCACCAGCGCGAGGCCACCAAGCGCCGCGCCGATCTGGGGGCCGAGGTCGACCTGCTGGGGCGCGAGGCCGTCGCCACGCGCGAGATCGTCGGGGCGGCGCCGAACTTCACGCTGGCCGACTTCCTCACCAACTTCCTGAGCAAGAAGATGTCCGACCCCGCCGGCCTCGGCCTGGGCGCCTCCGCCGCCCAGGCGGCCCTGACCGCCGCCACCGCCACCGCCGCCCTGCCACCCGCGCAACCACCCGCGCAGCCGCCGCCGGCCGGGGGGTGAGGGAACGACAAGGTGCCGAGGTGACCAGGTGAGGACGCGCCGAGGGGGCGCGCCAACTAGTGCCGGTGCGGTGCCGGTGCCGGTGCGGTGCGGTGCGGGGCGGGCACGAGACAAATCAGAAGGCGACGTGAGCCAAACGCGGACGTGTGCGGCGGCCCCTCGGCGACCGCCCCCCCGCGTCGACCGCCGGCGCTTCGTCGCGCCTCCCCGCGCCTCGCCGCTGCTCTGGCGCGGGCGCACCGGCAGGCGCGGCCGGGATTATCGAGTCATCCCACTGATCAGCACCGGCGGAGCGGATCGCCCGCCGGGCCGCGGTTCCAGATAACCCCCCTGCCGCGCGACCTCGCATGCCCGCGGCGCGACCTCGCACGCGACGCGAGGTGCCCCGCGCGCCAAGCGGCAAGGCTTGCGCGTGACGCGCCATGCCTCGCGCGGGGCGCACGATGGCTCCTGCGCCCGCGATCGGAGGCGGCAGCGCCGGCGGCGCTCCCGCCGCGCTCTTCTGCGTTTTCCCCGTTTCCCCTTCTCAGTTGCTCAGGATTTCGTGACCAGCCGTCTGGTGCTTCCCCTCTTCATTGTTTCGACATTCGACATTCGACGTTCGACCTTTCCCTCCCCTTCACACTCTCTGCTCCACCGCCACGTATGCCCTCGGCTCCGGCCCCGCGTAGTCGGCGGCGGGGCGGATGATCTTGTTGTCGGCGCGTTGCTCGAAGACGTGGGCGGACCAGCCGGCGGTGCGGGGGATGACGAACAGCGGGGTGAACATCGGCGTGGGGATCCCCATCAGGCGGTAGACCACCGCGGTGTAGAAGTCGACGTTGGGGAACATCCGCTTCTCGCGCATCATCACCGCCTCGATCCGCTCGGCGACGGGGAACAGCCGGGCGTCGCCGGCGTCGCGGCCGGCGTCGGCGGCGTCGCGGGCCTCCTGGGCGATGCGGCGGGCGAACGCCTTGGCGAAGCGCGAGCGCGGGTCGATCACCGTGTAGACCGGGTGGCCGAAGCCGAGCAGCTTCTCCTTGCGGGCCAGCGCGTCGAGGATGCCGCGCTCGGCCTCGTCGGGGGTGGCGAAGCGCTCGATGAGCTTCATGGCCCCCTCGTTGGCCCCGCCGTGCAGCGCGCCGCGCAGGGCGCCGATGCCGCCGGTGATGGCGGAGTAGTAGTCGCTGGCGGTCGAGGCGATCAGGCGGCAGGTGAAGGTCGAGGCGTTGAACTCGTGCTCGGCGTAGAGGATGAACGACGCGTCCAGCGCCCGCTCCAGCAGCGGCGCGGGCGGGCGGCCGTGCAGCAGGTGGAGGAACTGCCCGGCGATCGTCTGCTCGTCGGTCTGGACCTCGATCCGCCGGCCGGTGGCGTGGAACTGGTGCCAGTACATCACCATGCCGGGGAACGCGCCGAGCAGGCGCTCGGCCAGGCCCACCTGCGCCTCGGGCGAGCCGGGGATCCCGCCGTCGGAGACCGGCTCGGGCTCCAGGCAGCCGAGCATCGAGCAGCCGGTGCGCATCACGTCCATCGGGTGGGACGCCGCCGGGAGCTTCTCCAGCGCATCCCGCAGCGCGCCCGGCAGCGCGCGGTGGGCACGGACGCGGCGGCGGAAGGCGTCGAGCTCGCCGCGCCGCGGCAGCTCACCGTAGAGCAGCAGGTAGGCGACCTCGTCGTACGTCGCGCGCTCGGCCAGGTCCTCGATCGAGTACCCGCGGTAGTGCAGCCCCTTCCCCTCCCGCCCCACCGTGCAGACCGCGGTGCGGCCGGCGGTGATGCCGGAGAGGACGACGGATTTTTTAGTCGGGGTGGCTTCGGGCATGGGGGATCCTTGGGTCAATTAAATGGGGACGCGCGCGGGGGACCCAGGCATGCAGAGGCACGGAGGCACGCAGTGGGGGAACGGGAAGAAGGGGGAAAGTGAATTCACTGCCTGCCTCTCTGCCTCTTCACTCCCTTGGTGCCTCCGTGCCTCCGTCCCTTCGTGCCTTCGCCTCTTCGTGCCTCATCCCTTCGGCCCGCCTTTCGAACATCTCATCCATCCTCCGCTCCACCGCGTGGTAGCCAAGGATATCGTAGAGCTGTTCCCGGGTCTGCATCTGATCCAGCAGGGACTTCTGGGTGCCGTCGCGGCGGAGCGTCTGGTAGGCGCGGGCGGCGGCGAAGCTCATGGCGCGGAAGGCGGTCAGCGGGTAGAGGGCGAGGCGCACGCCGGCGGCGGCCAGGTCCTCCAGCGCGAACAGCGGGGTGCGGCCGAACTCGGTCAGGTTGGCCAGCACCGGCACGCCGACGGCGGCGGTGAAGGTGCGGTACTCCTCCAGTGTGGTCAGGGCCTCGGCGAAGATCATGTCGGCGCCGGCGTCGACGTATCGTTGCGACCGCGCGATGGCGGCCGAAAGGCCCTCGACGGCGTGGGCGTCGGTGCGGGCCATGATGACGAATTTTTGGTTGGTGCCCGCTCCCTCGCTCGTGCCGGCGATCGCGCTTGCGCCGTGGCGATCCGCGCGGGCGCCTTCGCCCTCGGTGCCCGCGCCCGCGCCCGACCCCACGCCCGAGCTCAAGCCCAAGCCCGAGCCTGTCCCGTCGCGGGTGCCGTCGCGGGTGCCGGCGCGGGCGGTTCCCTCGGCGGTGGCCCGGCCTTCGACGGCGGCGCGGAGGCGGTCGACCATTTCCTCCGCCTCCACCAGCGCCTTGCCCGGGCGATGCCCGCAGCGCTTGGCAGTCACCTGGTCTTCCAAGTGCACCGCCGCGGCGCCGGCCTGAATCAAGTCGCCGACGGTGCGGGCGATGTTCAGGGCCGAGCCGAAGCCGGTGTCGCCGTCGACCAGCAGTGGCAGCCGGGTGGCGCGGGTGATGCGGCGGACGTCGGTGAGCACGTCGTCGAGCGTCGTAATGGCCAGGTCCGGCACGCCGATCGACGCGTTGGCCACCCCCGCGCCCGAGAGGTAGATCGCGCCGAACCCCGCCCGCTCGGCGAGCAGCGCGGCATAGGCGTTGATCGTCCCGACCACCTGGAGCGGGCGCTCGCGCTCGACCGCCTCGCGGAACCGCTGGCCGGGGGAAGGGATTGCCATGCGGCGGATTATACGCGGCGCCCCCCGGACCGCCCGGCGGCACAGCCGCGTGGCGCGAACGCGGCGGCGCGAGCGCGGCGGCGCGAGGGCGGCGGCGCGATAGCGGTGCAGGGCGGCGGCGCGAGGGCGAACGGCGGCGGCGGATAGCGGTGCAGGGCGGCGGCGCGCGGGCGAACGGCGGCGGCTCTCGGCGATCCGGCGGCACAGCCCTCACTTGCTTCATCTTTCGCGGCCCTAACTTCTTCCGGATTCATCAGTTGCAAAACAAGAAGATGCAGTTAGGGATTTATCTGGTATTTTCCCTTGCCTGCGCGTGCGCCAGGGGCTATCCATAAGGCGTAAACCCGCCGCCAGGGAAGGCGGATCACTGAGGACAAGTGGAAGCACTCGGACCCAAACTTCGCCGGCAGCGGCGCCGGCTCGGACTTACCCTGGACGAACTGGCCGGGCGCACCGGCATCTCCAAGCCGTACCTCTCGCTGATCGAGACCGGTCGGGTCCCCAACCCCCCCAGCGACGAGAAGCTCCGCCGCCTCGAGCAGACCCTCGGCTTCACCCCGGGCGAGCTGGTGACGCAGGCGCACCTCCAGCGCACCCCGCGCGACGTGCGCGCGGTGCTGACGAAGTTGTTGCGCGGACAGGAAGAACGGGTGTCGGGTGTCGGGGTTCGGGGTTCGGGTGAAGAGAAAGCCAACGGAACCGTCGTCCTGGCCCGAAACCCAACGCCCGACACCCGAAACCCGTCCGCCGCCATCGACCTCGACGACGCCTACCTCTCCGGCGTGCTGCACGACCTGGTGGAGAAGTCCGCCGGGAACGTCGAGTCCGTCGCCACCAACGCGGTGCCGGTCATCAACCGCGTCTCGGCCGGTTACCCGAAAGATTTCACCGATCTGGCCTATCCTAAGGGCGTGGCGGACGAGTACGTCGGTTGCCCGGACGTGAACGACAAGGACGCCTTCGCCGCGCGCGTGCACGGGGACAGCATGTTCCCCAAGTACCGTCAGGGGGACATCGTCATCTTCTCCCCCGCCGGCGCGCCGAAGAACGGCGACGACTGCTTCGTGCGCTTCGAGGACGGGCACACCACCTTCAAGCGCGTCTTCTTCGAGAGCGACGAGGGCGGCACGCCGGTCCTGCGGTTGCAGCCGCGCAACGAGAAGTACCGCGCGCAAACGGTGCCGTCGGAGCGCGTCACCGGGTTGTACAAGGCGGTCTTCAAGTACCAGCGCGTGGATGAAGACTAACGGTGCCCCGCCCGTAGCGCAACCAATGCAAAATTCCCCCATCTTCACGCGCGGGCGGGCAACGTTGCCCAGCTTTACTAAGGGACGGTGAGGAAGCTCATCTCCCCCGCCCGCGCCGCTTGCGGTCATTGGTGGCGTCGGCTCCAATCGCGTCCATCTCGCCGTCCGTGGGTGCAGTCGCCTCGTTGTCGTCGTAACCCAGAACCCGGAGAGAATGTCGATCCGCCGCGCCGGATCGCCGCGCCCGCGGTGTGCGCGCGTGCGGCGTGGCCGTCGGCGGAACGCGCGGAGGCGGCGCGGCGGGAGACGCGCGGCGGGAGAAACGAAGGAGTGGCATCCGTGAGTTTGAGGTCGTTCAGTCGCTTGGAAAGGTGCGCGGCGCTGCTCGCGCTGCTCGCGTGGGTCGATGGCGCGGACGTGGTTCGCGCGGGCCCCGTTGCGCCGGCGGAGTTGGGGGCGCCGACGTCCGCGTTCGCCGTGACTCGCGCCGGCAAAGCCTCGGGCGACCTCTCCGCGCCCGCCGCGTTTCCGGCGTTTCCGGCCTTTCCCGCGTCGCCCGCGACGCCCGCGTTTCGGTCACTGACAATTGTCGAAACGAACGGTGCCGCCGCCGGCACCGCCGCCACCGCCGCCGCCGCCGGCACCACCGGCACCACCGGCACCACCGGCACCACCGGCGCCGTCACCGCGGCGCGTTCGCAGCCGTCGGTGGCGCGGCCCGCCTCTGGCGATGCTCGCCCGACGGACGCGCCGGAAACGGCGATCGCCCCGCTCCCGCCGGCAATCGTCGCCGGCCCGCCGGCGATGGCCCTGGCCGCCCTGCTCGCCCACCGCATCCGCCGCCGCGGCGGGCGAGTGTGATAGCGATCCGGAATGGTCCTCGCGCGACAGGGGCGACGTTTGCCTCGCCCTCCGTCGTGGTGGGCACGAGGATGACAGTCGTCCCTACGCCGTCGCGCGCGGAGAGCTTCCGCGGCGGCACGAACCGGCCACTCGCGGCACCGGCATTAGCGCGCTCCGCGTCGCTCGCCCGTCGACGCCGTTACTTGGTCGTCCAGACGGGCGGCGGGGTGATCTGCGCTTCGGGCGGCTTGCCCGCGTCGGCGCGGCCGCTGCCGGCCAGGCGGCTTTCGGCGCGCAGCTCCATGTCGTGATCGCACACGACCTGGCAGCTCAGACGCAGCCCGGCCTGGCCGAGCAATCCGCGGGCGGTCAGCACCTGCTTTTCCGCCTCGGTCATTCGCCCCGGCTCACCGGCGATGAACTGGACCCGACAGGTCGTGCACCGGGCGTGTCCGCCGCACGCGTGGAGCTGGTCGATCTTCGCATCTTCCATCAGGGCATTAAGCAGTCGCTTACCCGTTTCGACCTCGAACGTTCCGGCGCCGTCCACGATGAGCTTGGGCATGTGGTCTCCTTCCCCCCGGGGAAGCCGCGCGCAAGTGTGCGCGCGTGCAGGCGCCAGTGGTATCCGGGCGAGCGGCCGTGGACAACCTGTCGCGAAGTTGCGCGGAACGTGCAATCGATCGCGACACGCTGCCGCGACGCGTCGCCCGCGCCGTTTTTGCCCCAAACCCGTGTGGGACGGTCAGGATTGGGACGGCGGATGTTATCGGACCCCGCGGCCGCGGCCGCCGTGGCACGGGCGTTGTTCCGGCAGATCCTCGAACGGATCGCCGTACGCGAAAGGAGTTGTGCCTCGTGTCCACTCAGACCCTGACCCGCCGCCCGACGACGAATAAGAAGCTCGCCCTGCTCACGCCCGTGCACGTGTCGGCGACGGTTCGCCTTCCCAGCGCCAAGGCCGCGCCGGCGGGCGCCCGTCCCGCCGCCCGCCCGCGGCCGCGGGCCGCGGTGCTGGCCGAGGTGGAGGAGCGGTTGCTCGCGGCGGCCATCTCGCACCACGCGGACTCGGCGTCGGCGCTGGACCGTATGCTCGACGACCTGGACCTGATGGAGCAGTCGCGCCGCGGCGCCCGCCGCGAGCTCCCCGCCGGCAATCCCAATCAGCACGAGCGGATGGAGGACCTGCTGCTCGAAGCGGTCGTCCGCACGCACCCCAACCGCGACGCGGCCCTGAGCCGCCTGCTCGGCGACGTTTGCGGCGACGCGGCGCTGGAAGATTGCGATGACGAGGAGCTCGAGCGCGCCCGCTTCGACATGAGCATCGACAACGATTTTGACGGCCTGGGATGACCGGCATCGGCGAGTCGCCGCGGACCCGGCGGGGCCGGTTGCGTCCCGCGCGCGTCCCTCGCCTCTGGCGCATGTCGGCGCGTCTTCCGGAGGGAAGAAACCGCCGTCGTGGGTTGTGATCGGGTGACCACAACTTTTCCTTCACCGTGGCTCGGCGCGTCCTGCCCGAGCGCGCGCGGCGGCAGCGGTAGTCCGTCGCGAGCGCCCGTTCATGGACGCCCGAGCCGCGGTCGTTGGGGAACTCTCTCCCGCCCCCGTCACCAGTCGTCGCCGCCGCCGCCGCCGGCGGAGAACCTCTGGTGGTCCGGGGCTCCGCCGGGCGCTAGCATCGCGGGTGATGAACCGACTGAAGCGTAAGCCCGTGAGGCACGTGGCGGCCGCGCTGTTCCTGCTCGCCTCGCTGCTGCCGGCAGCGGCGGTCGTGGCGCAGGTGACGGTCAAGCAGGCGCCGGTCGAGGCGAAGGTGCGCACGTTCGACCCGAAGCGCCCGCCCGCCGAGATGCCGCCGCTGAGCGGGGACGAGGCGGCAGTCACGTCTTCGAAGTTCTCCTGCGGCGTGCGCGTCGAGGTCTCGATCACTCCGGGCGACGCGCCCGTCATGACCATCACCGGCGTGACGGTCGAGATCGGGCTGAGCGTGGTCGAGTGGCTGCCGACCGCCGTCAGCCCCAAGATCCGCGCCCACGAGGCGGCGCACCGGCAGATCTCCGAGCACTACTACTCGCGCGCCGGCGAGGCCGCCAAGCGGATCGCGCAGAAGTACGTCGGCCGGACCTTCCGCGTCGCCAGCACGGAATCCGCCGACACCACGCCGGTGATCCGCAAGGCCGCCAACGAGTTTTCCGGGGAGTACTTCGGGGCGACCGAGGTGCCGGCGCAGAAGGCGCAGGAGACGTTCGACCGCCTGACCGACCACGGTCGAAACGACGTTCCGGAGAAGGAAGCAATCCGCCGTTCAATCGCATCGGCCGCGGCGACGGGCGCGGCCCCGGCAACCGCATCAGCGGCGGCGGCGGCGGCGGCGGCCGCGGGAACGACGCGACCCGCGGCGGCGCCGAGACGGTGAGCCTCAGCCGTTCCGCCACGGTGACTTGAACGCGTCAGTGGAGACGGACCTGCGTGTCCGCCTTCCGTCTCGCGCGCCGTCGCGCGAGGGCGGATATGCCGACCCGCCGCGCCCGCCATTGGTCCGCACGGCACCGCCGACGATTACGTTTGCAACTCAGGTTTCTCCGCCGGAGCAGGCGGTGGCGCGGCGGTTGTAGGTGGGCAAGGCGGCTCCGCCCCTCGCGCCATGGTGACACGCGCGCACGTGCCGGGATGGTCCCGTGCAACGTCGCCGTTCCTGTGCAGCCGCGAGGGCGCAAGTTAGCAAAGGAGACGCGTCATGGCAGCGAAGCGCGGTTTTGCGGCAATGCCCAAGGGCAAGCAGAAGGCCATCGCCAGCAAGGGCGGCAAAGCGTCCAGCGGCGGCGGCAGCGGCGGCGGCTCCAAGAGCGGGGGCACGCGCAGCAAGAGCGGCGGCGGCAGCAAGAGCGCCGGCGGCAAGAGCGGCGGCACCCGCAGCAAGAGCGGCGGCGGCAGCAAGTAAACGCCGACCCGGCCGGGGCGGACCCACCCAGGTCCGCCCCGCCGCCCCCGGCGCACCCCCATCCGGCCTACGCGCACTTCCCGGCGATTGCCGTACCGCTCGCGCGCGGCGATCCGTGCCTCCGTCTTCCCCCTCGCTCCCTGGCTCAGTCCTTCAGTTCCATTTTCCCTGCGCCCCCTCCGCCCCACCGTTGTACGATGGCCATTGATCGTTGGCCGATCCGGAGGGTCTACATGTCACGCGCTCCGCTCATCGAATCGCTCGAGGGTCGCCTGCTGCTTTCCACGCTGCCGGCCGGGTTCAGCGAGACGACCGTCGCCAAGATCGACACCAGCAAGTCGGCGACGATGGCGTTCTCGCCGGACGGGCGGCTGTTCGTCGGCGACAGCAAGGCCGGGCAGATCCGCGTGGTGAAGAACAACGCGCTGCTCGCCGCCGCCGCCGTCACCCTCAGCGTGGACAACGCCAGCGAGCGCGGGATCAACGGGATCGCCTTCGCCCCCAACTTCGCCAGCGCGCCGGCCGGGGAGAAGTACGTCTTCGTCTACTACACCCGCCCCGACCCGGCCAAGCCGGGCGTCAACCCCAGCAACGCCAAGAACCGCCTCAGCCGCTTCACCGTCAACGCGACTAACCCCGACAAGCTCGACGCCGCCAGCGAGCGCGTGCTGCTGGACAACATCAACGCGACCGCCGGCAACCACAACGGCGGCGCCCTTCACTTCGGCGCCGACGGGATGCTCTACCTGGCGATCGGCGAGGCGGCCGTGCCCTCGGACGCGCAGAAGCTCTCCACCTACGGCGGGAAGGTCCTGCGCCTCAACGCGATGAACCCGGCGAACCTGGTGCCGGGCGACAACCCGTTCGCCAACACGCCCGGCGCGCTGCCGCTCATCTGGGCGCTGGGCTTTCGCAACCCGTTCACCGGCGCCATGAAGCCGGGCACCAGCACGCTCTACATCAACGACGTGGGGCAATCGACGTGGGAAGAGATCAACCACGTCAAGAAGGGGCTGAACTACGGCTGGCCTGGCGAGGAGGGCAACGACGGCGGCAACGCCGCGTTCGAGGACCCGATCTTCGCCTACCACCACAACGGCCGCGGCATCGCCGTCACCGGCGGCGCGTTCTACAACGGGTCGCAGTTCCCCTCGAGCTACAACGGCAAGTACTTCTTCGGCGACTACGTCCTCAAGACGATCTGGTGGCTCGACGAGGCGAACAAGAAGCAAGTCCCCTTCGCGACCGCCACGCTCCAGGTCGTTGACATCGACGTGAACCCGAAGGACGGCAGCCTCTGGTACTTAAGCCTCAACGGCAGCGTGCAGCGGATCAGCTACGCCACCGGCAACCGCGCCCCGGTCGCGGCCGCCACCGCCAGCAAGACCAGCGGCCCGACCCCGCTCACGGTGACCTTTGACGGCGGCGGCAGCAGCGATCCGGACGGCGACGCGCTCACGTATTCGTGGGCTTTCGGCGACGGCTCGACCGCCACCGGAAAGACCGTCACCCACACCTACACGAAGGCCGGCAAGTTCAACGCGATCCTGACGGTGAAGGACGCCAAGGGCGCCAGCGATGCCGCGAACGCGCTGGCGATCAGCGTCGGCAACAACGCGCCGGTGCCGAAGATCGAGCTGCCGGCGGGCGGCTCGCTCTACAGCGGCGGGCAGACGATCAGCTTCAAGGGATCGGCCACCGACGTGGAGGATGGCACCCTGGGCGCGAGCCGGTTCGACTGGTCGGTCGTGTTCCACCACGGCACGCACACGCACCCGTTCCGCCCGTCGATCGGCGGCGTGACGAGCGGCACGTTTAGCATCCCAAAGGTCGGCGAGGTCGATCCGAACCAGTGGTACCGCGTGACGCTGACCGTCACCGACTCCGGCGGCGTCAGCAAGTCGACCAGCGTCGACGTCCGCCCGCGCACCAGCACGTTCACGCTGGCCACCAACGTGGCGGGACTGAAGCTGAACCTGGACGGCGCGGCCAAGGCGACGCCGCTGGCGACCCGCGGCGTGGTGGGCATGACGCGCTCGATCGCCGCGCCGACGACGCAGACGATTGACGGCAAGACGTACCAGTTCGTCTCCTGGTCCGACGGCAAGTCGGCCACGCACAGCATCGACACGCCCGCGACTAACACCACCTACGCCGCCAACTACAAGCTCGTCACCGGCACGACGACCAAGACGCTGCTCGCGGTGGCCGACGCGTACGTGCGCGACGGCGCGTCCTCCGGCAGCAACTTCGGTTTGGCTCACGAGCTGCACGTGAAGAAGAACAACGCCGGCTTCAACCGCGAGAGCTACCTGCGGTTCAACCTCGCCGGCATCAGCTCGATCGCGTCGGCCAAGATTCTCGTCTGGGGCAGGCTGTCGTCGGCGGAGCAGAAGAACGTGGGCGTCGGGGTTCACGCCGTCGCCAACACCACGTGGGGCGAGTCGACGATCAAGTTCAGCAACAAGCTTTCGGCCGGCGCGACGCCGCTGTCGAAGGCGACGATCATCGACACGGCCGCGCGGTGGTACGAGTTCGACGTCAGCACGTACGTCAAGCAAAACGCCGGCAAGCTGGTGAGCTTCGCGCTGAAGGGGCTTGCCGGGTCGCTGCCGGTGGCAATTTTCAACTCCGACGAGCACGCGAGCAACAAGCCGCAGCTCGTGGTGACGTCGGCCGCGACGGCGACGCCGACGGCGACCGCGGCGGCGCGATCACAAATCGCGGCGATGGCCGCCACGTTTGCTTCTGCCAAGCCGATCGACGCGGGCGAGCTGTTGGAGAGCCTGTCGAAGGGCGACGCATCCTCGTGATCGCGGGCGGGCGATCGAAGTCGCTTCTTCGCCGCCACGACCCTCAAACCGTTCCGATGCGCGACCAGCGCGCGATTCTTGACGCCCCGCGCGCGCGGGCCACAATGCGCGGCCAATGCCTTTGCCCGATCCGGCGCCGCAGCGGGTGCGAGCGCCGCTCACCGACGCGATCGTCCGCCACCGCAACGTCCTGTGGGGAACGCTCGTCGTCGTCTACCTGCTCGCCTTCAATGGCACCTGGCGCGTCGGCCGCGACAGCGCGCTCTACCGCGGGCTGGCGGACTCGCTGGCGAACGGCCACGGCTACACCTTCGGTGAGTTCGGCTCGCGCCAAATTTATCCCGGCCTGCCGGTGCTGCTGGCGGGGTTGCAAAAACTGTTCGGCCGCAGCGACCTTCCGCCGATCCTGCTGATCCACGCGTTCGCCTTCGGCGCGCTGCTCTTCACCTACAAGCTGGTCCGCCTGCGCTACCCGCAGTGGGTAGCGACGATCGTGACGTTCGCCGTCGGCATCAACGGGTGGTTCCTGGAGCTGACCAACGAGATCCGCGACGACGTGCCATTCTTGTTCGGCATGCTGATGGCGCTGTACGGCTGGGAGCGGCTGCGCATCGCGATCCTGGAACGTTCCGCCGGTGCGGCGGAGAGTGACGCAGGTGAGGCGAACCCGCCCGCGACGGCCATCCTCTCCGACGCGGCCGGCGCCGGCCGGTCCGAGGGTGGCGGCGCCGCGACAGACGTTGTCGACTACGCGCAACCGCGCCCGGCGAGCGACCGCGCGGACCGGCGTCGCGACATCTTCCGCTCGCTGATCTACCTCTTCGTGGGCCTCGCGATCGCAGCGGTGATGCGGCCGACGTTCTGGATCCTGGCGATCGCATGGGTGCTGGTCTGCATCCGTGGCTTGGTCGCCGGGCCGCGGCGGCGGTTCTACGCGCTTTGCCTGGGCGTCCTGCTGCTGGTCTGGGCGGCGATGGCGCTGGCCGACCCGCGCGTCCGCGGCTTTAACCCCCTGCAGGGCGGCTACGAGCGCGACGCCATGGCCGCCCTGCAGCGCGTTTCGCTCACGCTCGGGCAGACGCTGCCCAAGATGCTGCGATCGGAGTTCGCCTACGGCTTCTTCGGCCAGCAGTGGGTGCCCGGCGTCACGCAGCTCATGAGCCTCGTGGCGATCTTCGCCTCGCTGCTGCTGTTCCGACGCAACCCGCTCTGGACCCTGCTGGTGCTGATGACGGTGGCCGTCACGCTGCTGATGGCGCCCATCCCGCGCTATTACGTGATGGTCCTGCCGCTGCTGATGCTGGCGTGGGTGCTGCTCAGCAGCGAGGTCGCGCTGCGCGTGCCGCACCGCTGGCTGGAGGTCGCGCTGCTGGCGGGCATCTGCGCGGTCTGCGTCCCCAACTTCGTGCGCTGCTGCAAGGTGATCGGCGAGCAGCGCGGGTGGAACCGCTCGGCGGGCGACGCGCCGAAGTGGCAGTACGTGGTGGAGATGTCGCGCGCGGTGAAGGAGCTGGTGCCGCCGGGCGAGAAGGTCATCGCGCCGGGCGCGACGATCATGAGCTACCTGAGCGGCCGCGAGGTGGTGATGCAGCGCGACATCCTGCCCGCGTCCGACAAGAAGAAGCCGCACCAGTGGCCCGCGCACCTGGCGGCGCTGAACATCCGCTACGCGGTCTTTCCGTCGCGCCTGTACAAGGAAGGCGAGCGGTCGATCCGCGAGCTGATGGACCGCGGCGTAATCGTGCCGGTGGAGCGCAAGGCCGTCGTCGGCGACATGGTGCTGGCGCGCGTGGAGGTCGTCGTCCCCCCGCCGGGGAAGAACTGGAAGGACCAGCCGGTCTCGGTGACGCCGTTCACGAAGAAGACCACCGCCGGCGGCACGACGCGCCCAAGCGCGGCAAAGCTGGCGAAGAAGAAGCGGCAGCTCGCGGCGGCGCGACGGGAGAAGAGCGAGCGCAAGGCGTTCGTGGCGGCGCGACAGAAAAAGCAGATCAAGCTGGCCAGGCAGCAGCGGCAGGTGGCGGCGGAGAAGCAGGCCAAGAAGCTGAAGCAGGCTGCCCAGCTACGCAAGCAACGCCGCGCAGCCGCCGCCAGACGCGCCGCGAAAGCGGCGGCGGCGACGCAGCCGGTCACGCAGCCCGCGACCCGGCCGAACGCTGCGCCAGCGACGGGCCCGCCTGCGCCCTTCACGACGCAACCCAACATCGCGCCCGCCATGGGCCCGGCGACGGCACCGGCGCCACCGCCGACGACGTCACCGACGGCAATCCTGCATCGCCCGCGGTTTCAGCGTTGGGACTTGCCATCGCGCCCGAACGGCAGGTGACGCAACGGCCGCGCGGTCGGGCGGTGCAGCACCGGGGCGGGCGCGTCGAGCGGACCTGACTTCTGCGTGGGGACGTCGACCGCCGCGGCGACACGGTTGTCGCGCTTTGCCGCATCGAAGCCGGCGAGAAAAAAGAGGGCGAGGCAGGCCTCGCCCCTACCGGCAGGCGGCGTGCCCGATCGGTCTACGCGAATCGTCCGTGCCGCATTCGCGCGGCGGCGAGCGCGGCGAGCGACAGCATCACCAGCCCGCCCATCACCGGCGCCGGCAGCGGGATGGCCGCGGGCGTGGCGGCTTCCGGGGTCACGGTAACGCGGAAGTCAGCGGCGTTCGCTTCGCCGTCCACGCCCTTGGTCGATGACTCCGCCCCCACCACCGCCACCAGCACGTAGGAGCCGGGGCCGATGGTCGGGAACGAGCCGTCGCTGCTGGAGTCGAAGTCGGAGCGGAACACGCGCGTGCGGTTCAGGCCCTGGCTCAGCCGCTCAAGCACCAACGTGACCTTGCCATTTCGGCGGACCATCGCGTTGATCGACACGTCGTGCTCGACGTGCGCCACCGAGTCCGCGTCGACGTCGAACGGAATTTCCGCCGATGCCGCCGACTCGATCAGCCCGTCGAACGGGCAGTCGCGCGGCATCGTGGCGTTGGCCGACCCGCTGAGGGTGAAGCCGTCGCCCGCACGGTCGATGCGGGTCGCGGCGTCGCCGGGCGCGCGCACGGCAGCTTGGCCGTCGCTGGCGTTGGCTGCGGCGCTGGCGGAGGCGCCGCCTTTGACGCCGTCGCCGACCTCGCTCGATTGTTTTTGGTCGCCGGGCCCGTCGCCCCCGCCGCCGCCGAGCCGGGAGGCAACGGCGGCGCTGAAGTCGGCGTCGGCGGACGGGTAGATCGGCCCCGCCGCTGCCGTCTGGGCCGCAGCCAAGAGCAGCAGCGCCGCCGCCAGCGCCGCGGCCGCCCGTCGAAATGCCCGCGCTGGGACGCGGTAGTACATGGCCTGCTCCTTCCTCACCTTCGGATCGAACGACGTGACGCGCACATCGTGCGCTCGGCGAAGCGGGCGCGTCAACGGGTGAATCGACGGGACGCGAGGGAAACGCTGGGCGCGGGAGGGCGCAAGTGCGCCTTGGCGGAACGGGTGCGGCGGGCAAGGTATGGATGGGAAGGCGGTTGCGCGAGGAGTGGCGCGGTACGCAGTTGGCCCCGGGGAGGGACCCTCACCCTGCTCTCTCCCGGCATACCGGGAGAGGAAGTCGCTTGATCGTTGTCTGGAAGCCTTCTTTCGCTCGCGGCTTAGCGGGCACGATGGGGACTAATCCAGGTACTGCGTGTCCTCGTCGTCCTGGGTGATGATGTCTGCGTCCTTGTAGCGCCCGAGGTGGATGTCGTCCTCGGCGCCGTCGCCGGCGGCGTAGATCCAGTCGGAGCCGGACTGGCCGGCGAGGTGATCGCTGCCGCCGCCGCCGAAGAGGCGGTCGCGGTCGCCGGCGCCGTGAAGAAAGTCTCGCCCGTCGCCGCCGTAGAGCCAGTCGCGGCCATCGGGTGAGGTGTCGGGCGACGGCTGGTTCTGCTCGCGCCCGTCGCCGAGCAGCCAGTCGCCGCCTCCCTGCCCGTAGAGCGAGTCCGCCCCACCGCCGCCGCGGAAGGAGTTGGGGTTGTCGTTGCCGAACATGCGATCGTTGCCGCGGCCGCCGACCACGCCCTCCACGTCATCGCGCACGTTGTCCTCTTCCAGCCGCAGCGCGCCGCCCTGGGCGAAAATCTCCCCATCGTTGAAGTTGCCGTCCAGGCGGACGGACAGGTTGCCGGCGCGTGCGGCGTAGGTAACGGTGTCGACGTCGCCGTCGAAGGGCTCGGCCTTGGGTTTGGATCCGCCGCGGAGATCGTCGGCGCCGTAGCCGCCGTCGAGCAGGTCGTTGCCGGCGCCGCCGTCGAGCAAATCGCCGGCGCTGCCGCCCGTCAGCGCGTCGTTGCCGTCGCCGCCGATGAGGTGGACGGGGAGCTGCACCGAACTCGTCACGATCGCGGCGTCGCTGCCGTCGCGCAGGTCGACGTAGATCCGCTTCACCTTCGCGGTGCTGGCGGCGCTCAGGACGATCTGCTCGACGGAGGTGAACGCGGCGCTGTCGCCGAAGACCGCGCGGAGCGAATTGTTCTTCACGCGCAGCGAGATGAAGTCGTCGAAGACGGTGCCGTCGATGACCAGCGTGCCCCTGCCGGTGACGTGCAGTTGCTCCGCCGCCGCGCTGCCCGACCCGCCGGCGATGCGCAGCAGGCGGATCGGCTGGTTGGCGGCGGCGGTGACGACGGCGCCGGTGGCGGGATCGGTCCCGAACGTGCTGTTGGCGTACCCGCCGTCCTCCGGGAAGGGCAGCTTCACCACGCCGTCGCCGCCGCCGTAGGTCGTGTCGGTCGAACCGTCGTCGGCATCGAAGCGGCGAACCTCGAGCTCGGACGAGAAGGCTCGACCGAACACCACCTTGCCGTCGTTGGTGAGGGCAAAGCCGCGCGGGGTGGCGTTCTCGCGGAGCAGGTCGTGACTGGCGGAGTTGAGCCAGACGCGGTGCCCGTCGCCGGGCGCATATCGTCCGACGATCGTGTAGCCGCCGCGGTAGGACTGGACCCAGTTGACGTAGATGTCGTCGTCCGCCCCAACGATGACCTCCCCGCCGCTGGAGCCCGTGCTCACGTCGAGGGTCGGCTCGTAGAGCGCCTGCACGCCGTCGAGATCGAAGCCGTTGTCGGCAGCGCCGGCGGCGGTGAGCTGGACGAGATAGGCGCTGCTCGGGTCTTCCGCGCCGATGAAGTCCTCGTCGTTCTCGGGCGGCAGTTCGCTGACCTCCCCGTTTCCCGCCAGGACGATCTTCCCATCGGAGCGGACGTCGAGCCCCCCGGCGGTGAAGCCGGTCAGCTTCGTCGACCCGGAGACGCTGGCCGTGCCGCCAGTCGCGAAGTTGGTGTCAAGCGCACCGGTGGAAGCGACGCGCGCGCTGACCAGGTCGCCGGCGGCGGTGAAGAGCGTCGTGCCGGCAAGCGCCATGTGAGTAATAGCGCCCGCGCCGGTGAGGATGCCGTCGGTGCCGCCGAAACCGCTGTTGGCGTCGGGCTGGCCGTCGGCGCGCAGGCGGACGAGGAGGTAATCGGTCTCGCTGGAGCTGCCGCCGAGGATGATCTTGCCGTCGTCCTGCACGACGACGCTCTCGAAGGCTTCGCTCCCGCCGAGGTTGACGACGGTCAGGCCATTGGTGCCGAAGGTGGAATCGGGCGAGCCGTCCTTGTTGATGCGGGCGACGAAGGCGTCGGTCGCGCTGCCCGCGCCGGTCACGCCGGCGAGAAGCACTTTCCCATCGGATTGGAATAGCGTCGCGTTCACGAAGGCGCGGTCGCCCGCATCGATCGTGGCGGCGCCGCCGTTGCCGAAGGTGACGTCGAGTGCCGTCGCGCTCATCAGCCGGCGCGGTTCGAGCGCGTGCATGATGGCGTCGTCGGCGGCGGCGGCGGTGCGGGCGCGGGCGGCGTGATCCATGGCGAAACCCCTGTTCTGGCGGACTCGAGCGACCGGTTTCGTATCGACAGGGTACCACGCCACCCATCAACGGCGGGCGCATCAGCGCGCGGGCCCGATAACAACGGCGGCGGCCGCACTGAGCGTGCGGCCGCCGGTGAGCTTTTCTAAATGTCGCGCCGCCGGGCGGCGCTCGCCGGGTCGGCCTCTTCACCGCCGGCGAAATCGCCGGCGCGCGGCGGGGCCTACGACTTCGCCTTCGCGTAGAGCTTCTGAGCCATCTCGAAGATTTCCTCCGCCTTGTACTCCGGCGCGAACGCCTCGGCGATGCCGACCAAGTCGGGCATCTTGCCGCCGTCGGGCGGGCCGTCGATGAACTCCAGCGGCTTGCCGTCGTCGGGGTGGACGCCCTGCCAGATCACGCCCGCCTCCTTGTAGTCGCTGGGGCTGAAGCGGTAGAGCCGGCGGTGCGATCCTTCCTCCTCGAACTTGCGGGCCTCGGGGAAGGTCTTGTTCTCGATGTTGGGGATCGGCAGCATCTCGCTCATCTTCACGCCGGTCAGCGTCTCCAGCGCCTTGGCGTACGCCAGCGCGTGCACGCCGCCGCGGACGAACAGGTAGCCGAGCATCTGGCGGGCGCACGGATCCTTGGTCATCTCGTAGACGCGGAGCTTGTTGGTGCGGGCGCCGTTCTCGAGAAAGAAGTTGTGCAGCAGGTCGAGGATCAGGTTGCCGCTGGAGAAGACGTAGTTGCCGGTCCAGTGGTTGCCGCCGGAGTCGCCGCAGAACGCGCCCATGCCGGTGCCGATGAAATGGGTCCGCAGGCCGCTGCCGTCGTTGCCCATGCCGAGCGGGGTGCCGGTGGGGTCGCCGGTCATGTTGGACGTCGCCGGGCCCTGGAGCAGCGAGTTGATCGTGGCGCTGACGACCTCGATGTGGCCGTACTCCTCGGCGGCGATGTTGGCGATCAGCGCGTAGTACGGCCGCGCCCCCTCGCGGGCGCGGAAGTTGAACGACTGGTACGTGTAGTTCATCAGCGTGGACATCTCGCCGAACCGCCCGCCGAGCAGTTCCTGCACGCTGGCGGCGGACGCGGGGTCCTGCTTCTTGGGGGCGGGGAGCTCGATGGGCAATCGGTCGATGCGGAGAATCATGTGCGACTCCTTCCGTGAGTGTTGCGCGCGCGGGTCCCGCCGATCACGTTGCAAGGGCGAGCGCGGCGTCGCCGGCCACCGTCGACCGCGCGTCGCGCCCGTCGGTGCGCTCGGCGGACGGGTGTTGGGCCACGTTAGCGGCGACCGGCACGATAGAGAACGGCAAATGCCCTCATTGGGGCCATTGGTTTGGTGCCGCCATTGAACCCTGAGGAGGAAGGATGGAAGTCCAACATTCGTTCATCCCTCCTCCTTCATCCTTCATCCTTCCGCCTTCTACCGCGCGTACTCGACGCTGCGCACCTCGCGGATCAGCGTCACCTTGATCTCGCCGGGGTACTGCATCTCGTTCTCGATCTTCTTGGCGATGTCGCGGGCGATCTTGGCGCTGATCTTGTCGTCGATCATCTTCGCGTCGACGATGACGCGGACCTCGCGGCCGGCTTGGATCGCGTAGGCCTGTCGAACGCCGTCGAAGTTCATCGCCAGCTCTTCCAGGTCGCGCAGCCGCTTCACGTATCGCTCCAGCGACTCGCGCCGCGCGCCGGGTCGGCTGGCGCTGATGGCGTCGGCGGCCATGATGATCGGGGTGTAGGGGGTGGTCGCCGCCACGTCGCCGTGGTGGCCGGCGGCGGCGTTCAGCACCGCCTCGGGCTCGTTGAACCGCCGCAGGAACTCCATGCCGATCTGCGGGTGCCCGCCCTCCTGCTCGTGGTCCATCGACTTGCCGATGTCGTGCAGCAGCCCCGCGCGGCGGGCAAGCGCGCCGTCGAGCCCCAGCTCGTCGGCGATCACCTGCGACAAGTACCCCACCTCGATCGAGTGCCGCAGCACGTTCTGCCCGTAGCTGGTGCGGAAGCCGAGCCGCCCGAGCATCGGGATGATCGGCTTGGCCAGGTTCGGCACGTTCGCCTCGGCGGCGGCCTCCTTGCCGATGCGGAGCAGCTCGTCCTCCATCTCCTTGGTGGTGGTGGCGACCACCTCCTCGATGCGCGCCGGATGAATGCGCCCGTCCTGCACCAGCTTCTCCATCGACAGGCGCGCGACCTCCCGGCGGACCGGGTCGAAGCAGCTCACCACCACCACGCCGGGCGTGTCGTCGATGATCACGTCCACGCCGGTGGTCTTCTCGAAGCTGCGGATGTTGCGCCCCTCGCGGCCGATCACGCGCCCCTTCATGTCGTCGCTGGGAATCGTGACCGAGCTGACCGTGTGATCGGCGGTCTGCTCGGCGGCGTAACGCTGGATCGCCTGGAGGATGATCTGGCGGCTCTTGTCCTTCGCCTCCTCCTGCGCCTGCTCGGTCACGCGCTGGATGATGAGGCCGGCCTCGCGCTTCGATTCGTCCTCGATCCGGCGGAGGAGCATTTCCTTGGCCTGCTCCTGCGACAGGTTGGCGATCTGCAAGAGCCGCTCGCGCTGCTCGCGGAGCAGACCGTCGAGCTGCTGCTCCTTCACCTCCACCTGCTTCTCGCGGTTGGAGACCTTGACCTCGAGGTTGTCGAGGTTGCGCTCCTTGACCGAGAGGGTGTCGAGCTTGCGGTCCAGCACGTCCTCGCGCTTGGTCAGGCGGGCCTCGAGCTCCTCGAGCTTCTTGCGGGCCGAGTCGTTCTCGCGCTCGAACTGCTCCTTGAGCTTGAGCTGCTGCTGGCGGGCGGAGAGCTCGATCTCCTTGGCCTTGTTGGACGCCTCCTGGCGCGCGTTCTCGCGGATCTGGTCCGCCTCGGTGCGGGCGCGGGCCAATGCGCTTCGGCCGGCGAAGTGCGTGAAGGCAAGCACGCCCCCCGCGCCGGCGACCAATCCGATCAACAACATGAGGGTTTCAATCATGGCGTGTCACTCCTTTGCCCGCGCCGGGATCCGACCTCCCGTCCGCCCGGTACAAGCTGGGTCGGACGCGCGAGAGGCCGGCGCGACGGCCGCGCAAGCAATGGCGCGGATGACTCAAGTGGGAGCGACGACCGCTGGCGTGACGACGGCGTCACCGCGCCGCGCCGCCACGACTGGGCGGCGCCGCGCGGCAGCGCGGATCTCTACTGCGGGGAAAGGATCCCCGGCAGGCGGGAGGGACCGGGCCGTTGGAGCGGGTCGGGCGGCGCCCGCGAGGGCAGGCAGGTGCGCAGCACGACGTCCCCCGGTGGGGCCGCCGCGCGCGACGGGCAGAGCACGCCGGCCAGCAGCGGCTGGGGCGCGCGCACCGGGGCGGGACGCGACGTCCTCGCCTGCGGCGCGCGGTCCGACAGCAGCAGCAGCGCCAGCGCGCCGGAAGCGAGCGCGATCGCCGCCCCCAGCAGGGCCGTCACCACCTGCACGAGATGTTCGCCGAATGGATCCACGGTCGAGTCGAACCCTGCGGGCCGCCCCGAGACACGCGCGCTTGCCGTCCCGGTCGCCCCGCGAGATGTCACGTCAGGGGAAGTCGTCGTCGGGCGGGCAAGCCATCCGCTTGAACCTCACCGCCCGCGCGCCCGCCACCGGTTCCAAACCTCGGAACCGACCGGCCAGCCGCACGCACTCCCGGAACAAAACACTGTTAGATAATAAACGCCCCCGCCGCGGTTTACAACTCTCTCCGCCCGCCGAACGGACGCGGCGCAGAGGCGTGCCCCGCCCACGGCGGCTGAGATTGCGGCCGCGGTCGCTCGCCGGTGCCGGACCGGGTAATTCTTGAAACGCCTTTCCGGCCGCCGCTCACCCTAGCGGCGTCCACCCGCCGATCATTGTTGCTGCGAGCGCGCCTTCACCGGCGTGCCATACGACCTTCAGAAGGAGTGACCCGGCATGCCCCGTCAGAACCCGCGCGACCTGATCGCTCGCCTCGAGCCTCGCCGCCTGTTCGCCGCCACCTTGGACGCTGGCGGTTGGCTCAACGTCACCGGCACCGGTTCGAACGACACGATCCTCATCGCCCCGAGTTCCGATGTCGGTTCAACGCAGATCTTCGTTTCGATCAACGGCGCGGGCGCGAACTTTCTGCGGTCGCAGGTCAAGAACCTGTACGTCCGCGGGTTCAAGGGCAACGACGTGATCGACTACCGGGCGGGCGCCGGCGTGGCGCTGCCGATCACCGTCTACGGCGACGCCGGTGACGATCGCCTTTCCGTCGCCACGCTCGGGCAGGCGCGGCTTTACGCCGGCGAGGGGGTCGACCACGTCGCCCTCGCCACGCCCGTGCGCAGCACGCTGTACGGCGAGGGTGGCAACGACACGCTCATCGCCGGCGACGGCCACGACCTGATCGATGGCGGCACGGACGCCGACAGCGTCCTCGGCGGCGCGGGCAACGACAACGTCAACGCCGGCGACGGCAACGACACCGTCGTCGCCGCGCTCGGCGATGACCTCATCGACGGCGCGACCGGCAACGACCTGCTCTTCGGCTCCGAAGGCAACGACACGATCCTCGGCGCCGGCGGGCGCGACAAGCTGCTCGGCGAGGCGGGCATCGACAACCTCCGCGGCAACAACGGCAACGACTCGCTCTACGGCGGCGACGGCGGCGACGTCCTCACCGGCGGGCTCGATCACGACTACCTCGAAGGGGCGGCGGCCGGTGACTTCATCGACGGCGAGGACGGCAACGACCTGATCTCCGGCGGCGACGGCCCGGATCAGATCCGCGGCCTGAACGGCGCCGACACCATCGCTGCCGGCGAGGGGGACGACCTCGTCACCGGCGGCAACGGCAACGACTGGATCGACGGCAACGGCGGCAACGACGTCCTCGTCGGCGACAACGACGCCGACACCCTCAACGGCAACGACGGCGCCGACGACCTCGACGGCGCCGGCGGTGCCGATGCGCTCAGGGGCGGCATCGGCAACGACGACGCCTTCGGCTTCGACGTCAACCAGATCCTGGCCGACAACCGGAAGGAAGACTCCGGCCTTAACGCGAACACGGCCGGCGAGGGGTATTACAGCTAACGCCCCGGCTGCCCGCGTCACATTTAGTGACGGGCACGTGACGATCACTCTCGCCGGCGGCGCGGAAGGGTGAAGCCGCCACGGTGAAGCCGTGGGCGGTGACGCCTCGCCAGTGCTCTCGGACCTGCGACCCGCGACGACGACGGGCCGAACGCCGATACCTCCTGGCAACGCGACGCCGCACACCTTCCGCCGCCGCGCCTACCATGGAGGCGGCAGCACGGAAGGGACGGCCCTCATGCAACTGCTCGGCTTCCACCACCTCACGGCCATCACCGCTAACGCGAGCGGCAACCACGCCTTCTACACCGGCACGCTCGGCATGCGGCTGGTGAAGAAGACGGTGAACCAGGACGACGTGTCGGCCTACCACCTGTTCTACGCCGACGGGCTCGGATCGCCCGGGACGGACGTGACCTTCTTCGATTGGCCGATGACGCAGGCGCGGCGCGGGACGCACTCGATCGTGCGCACCGGGCTGCGGGTGCGCGGCGGCGACAGCCTGCGATACTGGAGCGACCGCCTCCGCGGCGCGGGCGCGACCGCGGGCGAAATCGTCGATCGCGGGGGTCGGCCGACGCTGGAATTCGAGGACCCGGAGGGCCAGCGCCTGAGCCTCGTCGCCGATGACGGTCGCGGGCCGGGGCAGCCGTGGGAGAAGAGCCCCGTGCCGACAGCGCATCAGGTCCGCGGGCTCGGGCCCATCACCATCAGCGTGCCGAATCTCCAGCCGACGGAGAAGGTTCTCACCGGCGTGATGAACATGCGCCGGTCGCGCGAGTACGCCGCGACCACAAGCGACGGCAGCGGCGGCGCGGTGACCGTCCACGTCTACGAGATGGCCGACGGCGGACCGGCGGCGGAGCTGCACGTCGCCGTCGAGCCGGGCCTGTGGGTCGGGCGGCAGGGCGCGGGCGGTGTACACCACGTCGCGTTCCGCGTCCCAACGTTTGAGGAGTACGATGCCTGGGCGGCGCGCCTCGTCGAGATGGGCATCGCCAACAGCGGGCCGGTCGACCGGTTCTACTTCCGCAGCCTCTACTTCCAGGAGCCGAACGGCATCCTCTTCGAGCTGACCACCGACGGCCCCGGCTTTCACGCCGACGAGCCGATGGAGAAGCTCGGCGAGCGGCTCGCCCTGCCCCCCTTCCTCGAGCCCCGCCGCCAGCAGATCGAGGCGGGCCTGAAGCCGCTGTAACGACCGTGCCCCACCACGGCCGCGCCGCCGCTTCCGCGAGCCCGCGCGCGACGCCCGCCATCGTTTTGCCCGCTGCCGTCGATTCTGGTATCACGAATGCGGGCTCATCTAACATTCGCAGGGAGCGGTTCATGCGCAAGTCGGTCAAGGCGGGGGCGGCGTCGGCGGGTCACGTGTCGGCGGCCGCGGGGGCAGCGTTAAGGGGCATTATCGAGCAGCTCGAATCGCGACGGATGCTCGACGCGACGCTGGTGGAAGGGATCATCACCGTCACCACCACGCCCGGCGTCGCGGACGTCGTCACCGTCTCGATTAACCCCGACATCGCCAACAGCCTGCTGGTCACCGTCAACGACGAGACGCCGCAGTCGTTCTCCCTCGAGGACGCCTTCGGCGTGCGCATCGACACCGGCGACGGCGACGATCGCATCGGCTTCGACCAGACCCTCGGCCCGATCACCGTCGGCAGCACGATCCAGGGCGGCGAGGGGAACGACCGCATCGACGGGTCGGCGGGCGCGGACCGCATCTCCGGCGGCGCGGGGAACGACGTCATCCTCGGCGGCGATAGCCGCGACACCCTTTACGGCGACGACGGCGACGACCAGGTCTTCGCCGGCGGCGGGTCGGACTACGCCGACGGCGGCGCGGGCAACGACGTCGTCCTGGGCAACGACGGCAACGACAACCTCTCCGGCGGCGTCAACGTCGACCGCGTGCGCGGCGGCGACGGCAACGACCGCGTCGCCGGCGCGGGCGGGCGCGACTTCCTCGCCGGCGAGGGCGGACGCGACTCGCTCTTCGGCGAGGCGGGCGACGACGCCTGCACCGGCGGCTCCGGCAACGACCAGCTCAACGGCGGCTCCGGCAACGACTACCTCCTCGCCGAGTCCGGCGACGACAACTGCCAGGGTGGCGCCGGCAACGACACGATGTTCGGCGGCGTCGGCGCCGACCAGCTCACCGGCGCCAGTGGCGCCGACGTCATGTCCGGCGATGACAACAACGACTTCCTGCTCGGCGGCGACGACAACGACACCATCGCCGGCGGCGCCGGCGACGACATCCTCGCCGGCAACGACGGCGCCGACCGCCTCGACGGCGGCACCGGCGAGGACGACCTCTGGGGCGGCGAGGGCAGTGACACCCTCATCGGCGCCAACGGCAACGACGACTTCTACGACAAGCAGGGCGGCGGCGAGGTCGCCGACTCCAGCAGCGTCGACGTCGGCTACAACGCCCTCGTCACCGAGGACAAGAACTACGCGTAACACCTCGGCGGCCGCATCTCATCTCGCTCGAAGAGAGGATGGGGCCACGAATGGACACAAATTTGAAGAACATTCGTTCCTGTCCTACTTGCCTCTCAACCCCGTCCTGCTCCTGGTTTCATTCGTGTCGATTCGTGCCATTCGTGGCTAACGCTTCAGTCTCCGACGCGCTCCAGCGTGGAGGCCGCGCATCCGCGTTGCGTTCGCCCGCGGCGCTGCCCGCCCGGGGCGGACGCGGGCGGGTCATCGCGGCGTAACTCGCGCGTTGCGCGCCGGGCGCGACGCGGGCGCAACGGCCCACGTTAACAAAATCCTAAATCTCGCTTTTTCTGAACGCGTTTCTCCCGGAAACGCGCCGCAGGCCGCGCGCGCGTTGCGCGGACGTCACGCCGGGCGCGCAACGCGGCGGGAGGGATGGAGGGACGCGGCGTGCGTCCCACCGGGGCCGCGGCGACGGGTGATGTTTGCCAAACACCCGCCGGCCGCACAACCGCGGGAGCGAAGCGATGCACGGGCAGACGCGATCGAACAACGGGACGAGCACCACGCGCAGCGGGCGGCTTGCGGCGAACGCGGCGAACGCTGCGGCGCCGGCGACGGCGGCAATGGCGACGGCGGCAATGGCGACGGCGGCACGGGCCGACTTCCCGCCGCTCCACGCGATCGAGGAGCGCGTTGACCGGCTGATCGCGGTGGACCGCCCGCGCTACCGCCGGTTGTGGAACTACTGCCGCAACCCGATGCGCGCCGTCGGCGCCGGCGCGACCGGCGGCGACCAGGACCGCCCTTACCGCCAGGCGCAGGAGTGGGGGCTGCCCGCGCGCATCACCGGCGCCCGCCCGGGCGGCGACGTGCTGGGCGGCGGCGGCGGCGGCGGCGGCATCGCCGACGTCGGCACGCGCAAGGAGGTCGTCATCGAGAACGACATCGGCTGGCGGATCGAGACGATGGTCGACTACCTGTTCGGCCGCCCGCTGGTGATCGAGTCCGCCGCCCCCGATCCCGACCGCCGCGCGCTCATCAGCGAGCTGCTGCGGCAGGTCCTGGCGGTCAACGGCGGCATCCTGCTGCTCCAGGAGATGGCCCTGCTCGGCAGCGTCTACGGCTTCGTCGACGTGCTGGTGAAGCTCGACGCCGACGCCGCCGCGCGGGCCGCCACCGCCTACGCGCACGAGGCGGCGGCGACCGCCGCCGGCGCGGGCGACCTGGGTGAACCGCCGGCGG
>DASQDR010000273.1:0-1537 GCA_035634055.1 Tepidisphaeraceae bacterium
GTCGTCGCGTCCGCGCGTGGTGCGCGACCTCTCGCCGGTGGTCTACCGCGCGACGTTCGAGCGCGACGTGCGGATCTTCGAGGGAGAGAAGCAGATCGTCTCGATGGAGCAGATGCAGATCGACCTGCTCCAGGAGCCGCAGCGCGACGAGACGACGCAGCCGACGTCGCAGCCCGCGCCGAAATCCAGCCGCCGCGCCCGCCGCCCGCCCCGCGCCGACGCCGCGACACCCGAGCCACCATCGACGCCGTCGCCCAAATCATCCGCGTCGGAACCGCCCGCGGCCAGGTCGTCGCCCGCGTCGTCGCCGACCACGCTCAAGGGGCCGATCGTGGTGAAGTGGGCGGGCAAGCTGCGCGTCGTGCCGCTGGAAGCGAAGGCCGCGCCGGCGGAACTGGCGGCGGGCAAGGCGCTGGTGCGGATGCTCGGCGAACCGGTCACGCTCAACCGTGACGGGACCAACGTCGAGTGCGGCAGCGCCTCCTACAACTCCGCCGACGGCAGCGCGACGCTCGAATCTTCGCGAGCGGTCCCCGCGGTGACCCTGACCGACGCGCGCGGGATGAGGGTTGTCACCCCGAGGATCCAATATGCCGACGTGCCGGGACAGGGGCGCGTGGCGACCCTCACCGGCGCGAGCACGGCGGAGATCCCGCTCGATGAAGGCGACGCCGGCGTCACCGGCAACTTGATGACGCCTCCCGCGTCGTCCAAGGCGCACACTATCGCCAAGGCGTCGTGGGCGAAGTCGTGCCGGCTGTACCTGGACGAGGATGCCTCGGGGCGCGTGGCGATCCAGCGGGCGGAACTCGAGCAGGACGTGACGGTCACGCACCCGCGCCTGGACCTGCGGTCCCGGGGGCTCGCGCTGGTCTTCGACCCCAACCCGCCGAAGCTGGCGACGGCGAAGCCGGCGGGAGGCGAGGCGGCCTCGGTGGGCCTGAGGGAAATCATCGCCTCCGGCGGCGTGCGGGCGCGCATGAGCGACGGCGCCAACGAACATGCGATCGACGCGAGCAACCTGCTCGTCCAAGCCGCGCGCGACGCCGACGGGCGGGCGTACCCGAAGCTGATCCGCGCGGACGGCGAGGTCGTTACCAGCCAGAACGGCAACGAGCTGCGCGCCGGGCACCTGATCGCCGAGCTCGCGCCCGCCACGCGTCCCGCTGCCGCCGCTACGCAAGGCGTCGCGAACGCCAAGCCAAGCGTCGTGACTGCCGCGCCGCCGGCGACCACCCAGCCCGCGCAGCAGCCGTTCGGCATGGGCGGCGACACGCGGCTGGTGTCGATGCTCGCCACCGACAACGTCCGCCTCTCCACCCCGGACAAGACGCGCATCACCGCCGGAAAGCTTGAAGCCTCGAGCACCGCCGGCGGGCAGATGCAGTACCGGCTGATCGGCGAACCGCTCGCCACCGTCTCGGACGGCCGGACCACGCTCACCGGGCCGGCCATCCGCTTCGCGCCGGATCAGAACCTCGCGGAGATCGACGGCGCCGGCACGCTGCGCGGCGCGTCGCCGGACGATCCGAAGCAA
>DASQDR010000274.1:0-3753 GCA_035634055.1 Tepidisphaeraceae bacterium
GTCCCACTTGCGCCGTCCCACTTGCGCCGTCCCACTTGCGCCGTCCCACTTGCGCCGTCCCACTTAGGCCGTCCCACTTGCGCCGTCCCGCGACGCCAACCGGACGGGGATGTTGTGCTGCGGCGGCGGCGATCCGGCCAATGATTCGTCAACTGCCTTGAGGCGTTTCTCGATCATCCTCGCCGCAGGGGTTGTCGCGGCCGCTGCCGCGTCGTTCGGCGGCGGCACGCGACTGAGTCGGCTTCCGGTACGGCGCCTTCACGAACGACGCCGCCACCGTCTGCCCCCGACCGCGTCGCGGCTCGCGACGGAACGACGCGATCACGCTCGCCGACCGGTCGCGTCTTTCGGCTCGAGCGGAGCGACCCCCCGGAGACGCTCGCGACGGAGCTGAAGGAGGCACCGGGTGATGGTGGATGCCGCCAAGGGCGCGTCCCGTGCGCACGGTTCCGACGGCAGCATTGCGGGTTTTCCCGACCGCAACGATCCCGACTGCTCACGATCCCGCTGGTTCGAAGGGACCTGCCGTCGCACGGCATGCAGCCGATCGCCGGCATCGCTCCAGCGCCCGCGCCGCGCCGGCGGCAGATCACCCGCCGCGCCCTGCGACCGCGGCCGCGCGGGACCCTTACTGTGCAGGATCGCATGGCCGCCGCGGCGCGGCCGCCCCGGGGGGACGTGCCGCCTGCTCCATCATCCACGCTCCATCCCCCCCCGTGGCGCGCTCCTGGCGCCCTGGCGGCTCATCCACTGGCGTCCCCGCGATTGATGCGGTTCGCTCGCCGCTCTAGACTGGGTTGCGGGGACCGCCCGAACCCTTTCGCGCACGAGGACACGCCGATGCCGGTTGACGACGTACTGCTGGACTGCGAGGAGCACATGGAGAAGGCGGTCGAGCACCTCCAGCACGAGCTGCGGACCATCCGCACCGGGCGGGCCACGCCCGCGCTGGTCGAGCACATCCAGGTGATGTACTACGAGCAGCTCACGCCGCTGAAGTCGATCGCCTCGATCAGCGTCCCCGAGGCCACGCAACTGCTCATCAAGCCGTTCAGCCCCAGCGACCTGAAGGCGATCGAGAAGGCGGTGAACGACAGCAAGATCGGCCTGACGCCGCACAGCGACGGCAAGCAGCTCCGGCTGATGCTGCCGCCGCTGAGCCAGGACCGGCGGCTGCAGCTCGCCGGGCAGTGCAAGGGGTTCGCCGAGCACGCCAAGGTCTCCATCCGCAACGCCCGCCGCGACGCCAACAAGGTGATGGAAACCGAGCAGAAGGGCGGGCTGATGACCGAGGACGAGGCCGAGAGCGGCAAGGAGCAGGTGCAGGACCTGACCAAGCAGTACGAGGCGAAGGTGGACGAATTGGTGGAGAAGAAGAAGCAGGACATTATGCAGATCTGAGCCGGCGCGAGGGGGCGGGCGGGCGGGCGCTTGAGGATTGAGGATTGGAACTTGAAAGGCGTCTGGGCGGCCGCCGGCCGTTCAAGTTCCAATCGTCGATCGTCAAGGTTCGCTTTCCGATCCGTCGACGCTCAAGGATGGTTGATTGGAACTTGAAAGGCATTTGCAGCGGCCGCCGGCCGTTCAAGTTACAATCGTCGATCGTCAAGGTTCGCTATCGCACTTGCCCGGCCGCCGGCCGTTCAAGTTCCAATCGTCGATCGTCAAGGTTCGCCTCCCACCCAGGCCGCAACGGAGAGACCGACATGCACGCTTCCGCTGATCAATCGTCGCCGTGGACGCCCGAGGCGCTGGCGGCGTTTTGGCGCGACGGGTTCATCGTGGCGCGGCAGCTCCTGTCGCCGGCGGAGGTGGCGGAGGTGCGCGAGGCGTTCATGGCGCAGGCCAAGGACGGGCCGGTCGAGGGGTTGAGCGAGACGCGGCACGGGGCGTCGCCCTACGACCCGGGCGACCCGCTGGCGCGCTACCCGCGGATGATGCACCCGCACCGCCACCCCGAGCTTCCGGTCGGCCAGTTGGCGCTGCGCTACCTGCTCGACCCGCGCTTCCAGCCGCGGCTGCGCGCGCTGTTCGGCGGGGAGGAGCCCTTCGCCGTGCAGACGATGTTCTACTTCAAGCCGCCCGGGGCGCGCGGGCAGGACCTGCACCAGGACAACTTCTACCTGCGCGTCAAGCCGGGGACCTGCCTGGCGGCGTGGATCGCGGTCGACGACGCCGACGAGGCCAACGGCGGGATGCTCTGCGTGCCGGAGACGTCCAACCTGGAGATCGCCTGCCCGGAGCCGGCGGACCCGGCCAAGTTCTTCACCACCGAGCACGTCGAGCCGCCGCCGGGCAAGTCGCCCGTGCCGGTGGACCTGCGGGCGGGCGACGTGCTGTTCTTCAACGGCAACGTGATCCACGGGTCGTACCCCAACACCAGCCGCGACCGCTTTCGCCGCAGCCTGATCTGCCACTACGTGCCGGCCAGCACGGTGGAGCTGGCCCACTGGTACGAGAGGCCGATGTCGTTCGACGGCGCGGTGCACAAGATCGCCGTCGCCACCGGCGGCGGCCCGTGCGGGAGCCTGCAAGAGGCCGCGCGGCCGCACTGAGCGCGGGTCGAGCCCCCGCGCGTGCGGCGCGCGGGCTGCGCGTTCAAGGGCGGCCGCGTGGCCTGGGGAGCGCCGGGCGCTGAGCGGGTGCAGTCTCGTCACCAAGCGCAATCGCGAGCGATCTGAAGTCGGGGCGCGCGCCCTGAGCGCCCGAGATCCCTCGCGAGTACGCTTCGGGATGACAACGGGTAGTGATGCCGCATTCGCCGCCGCGCCCACCGCGCCCACCGCGCCGCGCCGCACCGCGCCGCACCGCGCCGTGCCCGTGATCGCTACGCCGCGAGCCGGGCCGGGGCGGACCAGGCGGGCTGGGTGTCGGCCGGGGCGGCGCCGAAGCCCATTTGGGGTTCCTGGAAGAAGCCGAAGCGGATCAGCAGGTGCTTCTGGCCGACGTCGTCGGTGACGGCGAGCTTGTGCTTGTTGGCGAACGCCTTGTGCGCGTCGAAGACCGCCTTGCGCTTGCTGGCGCTGCTGGGCAGCTTGACCACGACGGCCATTCCCTGCGGGCCCTCGGGCAGGACCTCGACGGTGGGGGTGATGCCGTAAAGGTCGTTGATGAACAGCTCCGAATCCTCGCGCGTCAGCTCGCCGAGGATGCGCCCCTTGCTCTCGGCCATCCAGTCGCGGGCGTTCTTCAGCCGGCCGATCTCGTTGAGGTTGGCCACCACCTTGTCGTCGTTGGTGGTGCCGCCGCGGCCGATCTTGTCCATGCCGGGCAGGCCCATGCCGCCGGCCAGGGCCATCATGATGGCGGTGGCGGCGAACATCTGCACCACGGTGGTCATGCCGGCCAGGATCCAGATCTCGCTCTGGTCGAGGTCGAAGAGGTAGGTGAAGAGCCCGAAGAACATGCCGAAGGCGAGGAAGAAGCCGACGACGCCGAAGGGGTCGTTGAGCATGTAGTCGGCGATCTTGGAGACCGCCGCCGGCGCCACGGCGATGGCGGCGACCTTCAGCGCCGCGGGCCCCGGCGAGCCGAAGGCGACCTCCGCCACGCGCATCGCCAGCAGGCAGCCGATGGTCAGCAGCACCATGGAGATGACGAACTCCATGGCCGCCATGGTGACCGCCTGCCCGACGGGGTAGACGACGACGCCGAACTTGGTGAGGCGCAGCACGCTGATGACCAGCCCGAAGGCGAGCAGGCCGATGGGAAGGTAGAGGTCCAGGAGCTTGTCCTCCTTGCGGTCCTCCTGCT
>DASQDR010000275.1:0-2804 GCA_035634055.1 Tepidisphaeraceae bacterium
TCGCGACGGCGTCGGTGATCTAAGCCTTGCGGCAGCGAGCGATACGCCACAGCCCGTCCGGCGGCGAGGAGCCGGGCTTGTCGTCCTCCGCATCCGACCGCGCGCGATCCCAGAAGGCGAGGGCGAAGCCTTCGAAATACGCGTAGGCGACCGGGATGGAGCCGCGGCTCCAGGGATCCGTCGTGGTAAGGTCCGCGCGAAAGAGGACGGCCCGGCTCGAGATGCCTTGGCGATCGCCTTCGCCGTCTTCCTCCAGGATGAGGTGGCCGGTCCCGTTCTGAAACGAGCCGATGAACCTGGTCGTCCGGCGCAAGGGCTTGCTGACATACGTGAACGCGTAGCTATGGCCGGTCCGCTGGACCGTCATCTCATACCGGCCGCGTCCTTCCAAGGGTTCGAACACGGCCCGGCGCAGAGCGCATTCCCGCCCTGCGGCCGGCGCTGTGCAGAAGAGGGCGGCAACGATGGCGAGCACGACCCGTTTCACGAAAGCCCTCCGGCATGCGAGACCTGCCGAGGACTATCTGTGCCGCGTTTCGGGACGATGTCGTCGCGAGCGGGTGCTCCGGCGGGCTACCCTTTCCACGACTGCCCACCTGCTGGCGGGCTGTGGCCGGCGCATGCGTAAGACACGCCGATATCGGCGAGGGCCATTCAAACGGCTCCGCTTCGCCTGAGTTTTGTTGCCGGAAACCCAGCCGGGCTTCACGCACTACTGGGTCGGTGGCGCCGTCCTCATCGTCGGCCTCTACCAGGACAAGGGACTCGGCCGGCTTCTCTACGGCAACCCGATCGCCATGTGGCTCGGCAACGGGTCCTACGCACTCTACCTCGTCCACGCGACGCCGATCCTGTGGTCCATGTACAAGGTCTATCCGCACACGGCCTGGTCCCAGCTGCCGCTGTTCGTGATGGTCGGCATCGCGCTCGCCGTGTCCGCCGTGATCTACGACGGCTTCCAGCGGCCCGCCCGGACGTGGCTGCGCTCGCTCGCGTTGTCGCGCCGCCGCGCTCAGGACGTGCCGGCGGCGGCGGTGCCGTAAGCGGCGCGGTCCTCCCGGCCTAAGGGCGTCGGCCGCCCTGACGATTCGAGCCGTCGCTTGGGGCGGAGGAGTGGGGGTTGATCGCGCAACGCGCGTTGATCCGATGGTGCTGCTGGACAGGATTGAACTGTCGACCTCTCCCTTACCAAGGGAGTGCTCTACCACTGAGCTACGGCAGCGTGGGGCCCGCGTCGAGGGCGGGCGGAACGGCGCGGTTGATGCCATAGCGACCTGTCAGGCGCAAGCGCAATCGCCGGGAGAACCCCCGCCGCCGGGCGGTCGCGCCGCTGGTGCGAAAGCGACCGAGGGAACGCCGTTACCGCTTCGTTTACGCCGTTGTAAGGGCGGCCCGTCATGCTGGCGCCAGCTCCCGCTCCGGAACGTCCATGACTGAACTGCCGCTCGCCCTCAAGCGCGTCCTGCTCGTCCTCTCCATCCTCTATGCCGTCGGCTTTACCGCCTCGGTGATCTTCCAGCTCGCCGGCAGCAACGGTCTACTGTTCGCCAATGGCACGCCGGTGGGCGGGGACTTCATCAACCTCTGGTCGGCGGCCAAGCTCGTGCTGGCGGGGAACCTCGAGCCGATCTACCGGCCCGACGACTTCGTGGCCTTCGAGCGCACGATCATCGACGCAGACATCGGCATCCGGCTCTGGGCCTATCCGCCGCAATCACTGCTGCTGCTCTGGCCCTTCGGGCTGGTGCCGTTCCATGCCGGGCTCGCGCTGTGGTCGGTGCTCGGGCTCGTCGTGCTCGGGCTGGGAGCGCGCCGCTTCGGCTTCGACCGGGTGGAGACCGCGATCATCCTCTGCTCGCCTGCATCGTTCGCCTGTCTCTATTACGGGCAGACGGGGAACTTTGCGTGCGGCCTGCTGCTGCTGGCGCTCTCGATGCGCAAGGGCACCGATACGACTTCGATCCTCGCGGCGACGCTGCTGACGGTGAAACCGCAGATCGGGTTCCTGCTGCCGCTGCTCTATGCGGTGCGCGGGCGCTGGGCGATGATCTTCTGGACCGGGCTGGCGGTGCTTGGATTTGCGGGCCTGAGCGTGCTGCTGCTCGGCCCGGGCACGTGGCGGGACTACACCGGCATCACCCTGCCCTACCTTGAGGCAGCGGACCGCAACGGCACCGGCCCGTTCCTGCTGATGGTGCCCTCGATGTTCATGTCGATGCGGCTCGTGCTGCAGGACCACGTGCTCGCTGGCAACCTGCAGCTGGCGTTTGCCGCGATGGTCGCCGTGTTTCTGATCTGGCGGCTGGTGCGGGTGCGCGACCCGGTGGCGCAGAACGCACTTCTGATGCTCGGCACGGTGCTGATCACCCCCTACCTGCTCAACTACGACCTGACGGTGCTGCTGGCCGGGGCACTGCTCGTGGGACGCCTGCACCCCGACGCGACCCCTATCGGCGCGCTGGTGATGATCGCGTGGAGCCTTCCGGCGGTGATGATGGGCCTCAACGCGGTCGGCCTGCCGATCGCGCCGCTGCTGATCCTGCCGCTGCTGATCGCGGCGGGGTTCCCCCGCCCCCGCGCGGCGCTCCCGGCGGCCCTGGCGGTGACCTGATTGTGATTTCGTTGCAACAAAGCTGTAACCTCATGTGGGGCAGAGGAACCGGCAGTCCTGTCCGGCATTTCGACCGGGAATCCCCGGTGAGCGCCCCGCCCCCGCCACAAGTCGTTGAGACAATCTCCAGATGACTATCGCACTCACTCGCCGGCACTTCCTCGCAAGCGCCGGCAGCGCCGCCACCCTTGCC
>DASQDR010000276.1:0-16422 GCA_035634055.1 Tepidisphaeraceae bacterium
TCCGTCTCCCGGCTAAGATGTCCCCATGCCCGCGAACGGACCTGCCGTGGCCGCCGCGCCGTTGTCGCTCCCCGTTTCCATTGACGACATCCGCGCCGCGCGCGAGCGGATCCGGGATGTCATCTACCACTCGCCGTGCCCGTACTCGCTGACGCTCAGCCGGTTGTGCGGGTGCGACGTTTACTGCAAGTTCGAGCACCTCCAGATGACCGGCTCGTTCAAGGAGCGCGGGGCACGAAACAAGCTGCTGCAACTGGGCGACGCCGAGAAGCGACGCGGCGTGATCGCCGCGTCGGCGGGGAACCACGCGCTGGCGCTGGCGTACCACGGGCGCGAGCTGGGCGTCCCGGTCACGGTCGTCATGCCACGGTGGGCCCCGCTGGTGAAGGTGGCCAACTGCCGGTCGTTCGGCGCGGAAATCATTTTCTGCGGCGAGTCGTACGACGAGGCGCGGGCGCGGGCCAGGGAACTGTCGCAGGAGCGCGCCGTGCCGTACATCCCCGGCTTCGACGACGCCGCCATTATCGCCGGCGCCGGCACCGTCGCTCTGGAAGTCCTGGAGGACGTGCCGGACGTCGACGTGATCATCGTCCCCGTCGGCGGCGGGGGGTTGATCGCGGGCGTCGGGGCGGCCGTGAAGTCGCTGCGGCCGGAGGTGCGCATCGTCGGCGTCGAGGCGCAGCGCGCGCCGACGGTCGATGCCTCCCTGAAGGCCGGCCGCGTCACGCGCATCGCTACCCGGCCGACGCTCGCCGACGGGCTCGCGGTCGCGGAGGTCGGAAAGCTCTGCTTCGACATCATCCGCGCCACGGTCGACCAGCTCCTGCTCGTGGACGAGGCGCAGATCGCCCGGGCGGTATTGCGGCTGCTGGAACTGGAGAAAACGGTGGTCGAGGGCGGCGGGGCCGTGCCGCTGGCGGCGGCGATGGACCCGGCGGTGGACCTGGCGGGCAAGAAGGTCGTGCTGCTGCTGTCCGGCGGGAACATCGACGTGTCGGTGATCGGCAAGATCATCGAGCGCGGGCTGGCCGCCGACGGGCGCATCTGCCGGATCATCGCGCGCATGAGCGACCGCCCGGGATCGCTGGCGCGGCTGACGTCGGTGCTGGCGTCGGCCGGCGCGAGCGTCGACGATGTCCGCCACGACCGCCAGTTCGGCCCCGCGGACATCGGCATCGTCGCCATCTCCTGCGTCCTCGAGACGCGCGACGCGCAGCACATCAGTGAGATCGGCGACGCGCTAACCAAGGCGGGGATCGACCACGAAATGAGGTGACGCCAGCGGAGCGTAAGCCGTGACGAAGCGGCTGGCCGCCGCGGCTGCATGGGCGGGGCGCGCAAGCCACGTATGGGGCGCCGCCATTCCTCCCGTGGCTCGGGCGCCTCGCCCGAGCGTATGCCGCGGCAGCGAAAGGGCGCGGCGAGCGGCTGACCGCCGCGGGTGCATGGGCGGGGCGCCCATGCCACAGGTGGGGCGACTTTCTTCCCGTGGCTTGGGCGCCTCGCCCAAGCGTTTGCCGCGGTAGCGGAGGGGAGGGAAACAGCGGCTGGCCGCCGCGAGTGCATGGGCGGGGCGCCCATGCCACTCTTTGGGTGGTGCGGCGCGGCACGGCGCAAGTCCACCGGCAAGTCCAACCGGCGGAAAATGCGGCGCGCTCGCGTTAGACTCGGTCGCGCAACATGAAACGCCTGCTGAACAACGCCGTGAGCGAACTGGCCGAGATGATCCCCAGGCTCGCCGAGCTCGAGCCGCAACTTCAGCGGCTGGGCCAAGCGATGGCCGACGCGTGGCAGAGCAAGGGAAAGGTCCTGGTGGCGGGAAACGGCGGGTCGGCTTCCGACGCGATGCACTTGGCCGAGGAGCTCGTCGCGCGCTTCGAGAAGGACCGGCGGGCGCTGCCGGCGATGGCGCTGTGCGACCCGACCGTGATCACCTGCGCCGGCAACGATTTCGGCTTCGAGACGATCTTCTCGCGCCAGGTGGAGGCCTTCGGCAACGCCGGCGACGTGCTGGTCGTCTTCAGCACCAGCGGCAACAGCCCCAACATCGTCCGCGCCGTGGAGGCGGCCAAGCGGCAGGGCCTCGTCACCGCCGCCTTCCTCGGCCGAGACGGCGGGCAGCTTCGCGCCGCCTGCGACATCGAACTGATCGTCCCCGCGCAGAAATCGCACCGCATCCAGGAGGGGCACAAGGTGCTGTATCACACGTTGTGCGAATGGGTGGATGAGCGGATGAGTGAGTGAACGGGTGTAGGGGTGAACAAGCGAAGCCCGTTTCCTGCTCGCCCACACCTCTTCACCCATTCGCCCTCTCACCTCATCGGATCGGGCGCCATGTCATCCGGCTTCCACTTGTGGAACAGGCGGTCGATCTGGACGGCCAGGCTGCGGTACATGCGTTGGCGGACGTCCATCGGGTCGGTGCCGCCCTGCGTGCCCAGCGAGGTGCCGGCCGAGACGGCGTGGCCGTCGGAGACGTCGGTCGGCCAGAGCGTGTCGCCGGTGGCGGCGTCGATCAGCTTCACCACCGCGTGGGCCTGCCCCTGGAGGGCGTCGCCGCCTTGCAGGGGGATAACGTCGCTGCGCTGGAGCTGGACGTAGAGGATCTGCTCGGCGCCGACCGCGCGCCCGACGGCGGTGATGGACATCCTGGAATAGTCCCCCGGCCGGGCGTCCTGGAGCTCGCGCAGCTTTTCCGGCGGGACCAGCGGCGCGACCTTGTTGGCGGTCAGCTCTTCCGCCAGGTACGCCGCCAGCAGCTCCGAGTGCGCCTGCGCCGACGAGGCGTTGCGGAAGTTCTCCACCAACACCAGCATCGCCGCCTGCCGAGGCGTGAACTTCGCCTCCACCGGCGGCGGCCCCGCCACCTTGTAAGCCAGCACGCCAGCAGCGGCGCAACCGGAGAGGGGGAGGAGGGTCAGGAGAAGGATGAACGATGAAGGATGAAGGATGAAAGCCGCGCGCGGCAGCCGAGGGAACATCGCCTGTCTCCTATTCATCCTTCATCCTTCCGCCTTCATCCTTCGGTCCGCTCACTCTTCCGCCTGGTACGGCACGAACTGGTGCGTGACCTCGGTGGCGAAGGCGTCGATGATGCCCGCGTAGATGCGCTGGTCGCCGGCGCCGGGGATCCCTTCCTTCGGCGCCTTCTGCGGGAAGGCGGCGCGCACGTTGTTCTGCTCGAAGCCTACCTTGGCCACGCCCCCGTCGATCTCCAGCACGCGGATGGTCGCGTTGGCCGTGCCGCGGAAGAGGTCTACGGACATATCCGAGCGCGTGGCGAAATCTTCCAGCTCCACGTAGATCAGCCGCGACACCCCCAGCCGTGGGGCGATCTCGGTGATCGGGCGGGCGTCGATCTCCGGGTGGTCCTTCTGGTAGCGCACGATCGACGCCGCCTGCACCGGGAAGGTCGTCCCCTTGAGCACCTTGGGCGGGTCCTTCTTCGTCGCCTCGTTGGACAGCTTCTTCTGGATGGCGTTGGCCAAATCGAGCTGGACGGTCGGCCAGTCGATGCGGATGCCGCGGTCGGCCCAGACCATCACGCCCACCGTCTGCCCGGTCATCTCCGAGTACTTCGGCTGCACGTCCGGCCGGGGCATCGCGTACGCTGCGAAGCCGAGCAGCGTGCAGCCGGAGGAGGAAAGGCTCAAGGCTGAAGACAGGAGGACGAAGCAGAGACCGCGGATCGATCGACCGATGAGGCTATCCATGAGGAGCGGCATTCTATTCATCCCTCACCCTTCCTCCTTCATCCTTCGGTTTCACCGCCACCCATCGATCCCCCGCAGGTGGATGAAAATCTTCCACCCCCAGGCGGCGATGCCCAGGCCCACCAGCGCGCAGACCAGCATTACCATCGGCACCTGTTGCAGCAGCCGCTGGATCGGCCGGCCAGTCACCGCGATATAGATGCCGGCCCAGAAGCAGGTGCCGGTGATCAGCGCCAGCACGAACCCCATCGGCTGGACGTACAGGCTGGCCAGCCAGTTCCCGCGGACGAACCACGCGAAGCTGGTGGTCATTCCGCAGGTGGGGCAGGGGAGGTTGGAGGTGACCAGGAACTGGCACGGCGGGAAGCCCATCTGCCGGTGCGTCGCCATCCCGCCCGCGCTGGGCGCGAGCGTGACGCCGACGATCAGCACCGCCAGCGCCGCCCCGGCAACCGCCAGCGCCAGCAACCGCCCCGGCCAGGGGACCACCGGGCGCTGCACCGGCGGCGTGTAGATGATGGGCACGATCTGCGTCGGCTGCACGTTTGGCACTGTATCTGCTCCGGTGGCTCGGACAAGCGGGTCGCTGCACGGAAAGAATGCAAGCGGCGGCGGGGCTCAGGAAGTTGAGAAGCTCCGCAACGCCGGGAGCGCAATCGCGTAATGGCGTTTTCGCCGGGCTTTTCACCCGGCGGCGTTGAAGTTTCCGTCGCGCCGAGGCGCGCGGGGCGATGCGTGAAGTTTAGGCAAATGCGCTGGCCCTGTTGCGGGGGATGTTGACAACGTACTTCGGGAAAAGTACACGAGTGCTTTATTCCTGCGATGGGCGCGACGGCCGCGCGTGACCCCGGTAATCGAGGTGACTGACGCCGTCCGCGCCCGCGGGTCGGTTTTTTGTTCTGGTGGTGGGATCGGCAGCGATGCCGGTCGCGCGCCGCCGCACCCGTCTTTGCGTCCCCTCGGGCAACAGCACGTTCGCGCCGTTGGTTCAAGCGCCCCATGCCGGTTCCCCGAGGCCAGCCGCTCATCGGCGGACGGGTCAGCCGGCGGCACGAGCGGGGCGACCGCTTGCAACGCGGCACGTTTCGCGCCAACGGCCCCGGCACTTGAGCGGGCGCACGGGCGCGTGGAAAGTTCGTGTTCGGGCAGACGGCCCGGTCCACGCGCGCCGCGTTCGGCGCACGGCGGCGCCGGGTCACAGGAACGGCGGAAGTACCTCGCGACGGCGGACTCGCGGAAACGGACCCGCGGGAACAGACTCGCGGGAACAGACACGCGGTTGGACAGGCGGTTGGGCTTATGCGCGTCTTCATGCTCGGGTGGGAATTTCCTCCGTTCATCTCCGGCGGCCTGGGCACGGCGTGCTACGGGCTGACCAAGGCGATGAGCTCCATCGGCACGGACATCCTCTTCGTCCTGCCGCGCCCGGTCTCCACCCCCTTCTCCACGCACCTGAAGCTGGTCAGCCCGCGCCCGGGCTCCCCGCTGGCGGTGCCGACGACCGAGTTCCGCCTCGATGAGTTCGAGCGCGTGACCTTCCGCACGATCAACGCCGCCCTGGGCGACCCGTACGAGTCCGCCGACGACTACGAGCGCCGACTGCCCGGCGAGGCCGCCGAAGCCGCCGCCGCCGAGGCTGAAGCGGGCGCTGTCGCCGCCGGCGGCGGCGGCAAGACCTACGTCGCCGCCGCACCGGGCCAGCCCACCCCCGCCGCTGGCGTCGGCGCCAACCGAGCCGACCACTACGGCGGCGACCTGCTCAACGAGGTCCAGCGCTACGCCGCACTCGCCTCGGAGGTCGCGCGCAACGAGAGCTTCGACGTCGTCCACGCCCACGACTGGATGACCTTCCCCGCCGGCATGGCCGTCGCCGCCATCAAGGGCGTCCCCCTGGTCGTCCACGTCCACTCCACGGAGTTCGACCGCTCCGGCGTCCACGTCGACACCCGCATCTACGACATCGAGCGCCGCGGCATGCACGCCGCCATGAAGGTCATCGCCGTCAGCTACTGGACCAAGAACCTCGTCACCCACCACTACGGCGTCGATCCCGGGAAGGTCGAGGTCGTCTACAACGCCATCGAGCCCAACGGCAACGGCTTCGACGAGGAGAAATACAAGATCCACACCGACGAGAAGATCGTCCTGTTCCTCGGGCGCATCACCATGCAGAAGGGCCCGGAATACTTCCTCGCCGCCGCCAAGAAAGTGCTGGAAGTGATGGACAACGTGAAGTTCGTCATGGCCGGCTCGGGCGACATGATCCGCCGCACCATTGAGATGGCGGCGCAGATGGGCATCGGCCACAAGGTGCTCTTCACCGGCTTCCTGCGCGGCGGCGACGTGGAGAAGGTCTTCAAGATGGACGACCTCTACGTCATGCCCAGCGTCAGCGAGCCGTTCGGCATCGCGCCGCTGGTAGCGTTGAGCCACGACGTGCCGGTGATCATCTCCAAGCAGTCCGGCGTCAGCGAGGTCCTCACCCACGCGCTGAAGGTCGACTTCTGGGACATCAACGAGATGGCCAACAAGATCGTCGCCGTCCTGAAGCACCCGCCGCTGGCCAGCACCCTGCGCCAGCACGGCAACTTCGAGGTCAGCCGCATGAGCTGGACCGACGCCGCCCGCGCCTGCGTCGACGTCTACGACCAGGCCGTCGGTGCGATGAACGGGCGGTAAGCCGCAACTGGCGAAGCGGTACTACCCACGCCGATGCGTGCGCTTCGAGCGCGACGCACGGCCCAAGAGCATGCGGGGCTCTGGCGGTTCATCAGATCGTCGCGACGTGCGGCATCAGCCGCTTCGTCTCCTCCAGCACACGCGCGTGCTTCCGCGCCGCGGCCAGCCATCGGTCATGGTCGAAGTGGAGCACGCCAAAGGCGCCCACCGAGAGGAGGCTCGGCGCGGTAGTCGCCGGGACGCGGAGGTACTCCTCGGTGAACGCGTGCACGTGATGACGGGGGTGGCGGTTCCGGTAAGCAAGGTCCTTCCCCTCCCAGTCCGCCTCGGGGCCGTCGAACCGGAAGTACTTCCGCTGCGTGAGGAGCAACTCGCCCCAACTGCCCTGCGCGTTGCGCGGTAGGTACTTCGGGTCGATCATCACCTCGTGCATGTACGAGATGGTGTACGAGTAGCTGACCAACAGCGGCGCGCCCTGGCTTTTTTCGTAGTGGTACTTCTCCTCAATATCGAGCCGCACCTGGCCGTGCATCAGCCCTGCGACCCCTTCCGCCAAAAGGATTCCGACCGGGGATCGAAAGTCCGTGGCCACGACCAGAAGCTTTTCGGACGGCTGAAAACGCACCGCCAGCGCTTGCTCGTCTGCCAGCACCTCCAGCAGCCCCAGGTGCTCGATCACTTCGCGGCGGCGCGCGGAGCCGAAGCGGTCCGCGTCAGCCATTGCCGTACTCCTGGCGCAACCGCTCGGGCGAGCCGGCCAAGCGGAACTCCGGCAACTCTCCGGCCACCGCCCGCCTCGCACAGGCGTCGCAAAGCCTTTGGTCCTGCGCCCCTTCCAGATGCTCCTGATGCCTGGGGCAGACCTTCCGGGGCGAGGCGCCGGCCCGGCAATGAGGATTGGCGCACCGGTGGGCGGCGAGGTTGGTGCAGTCGTCGCTCTCACAACGCTGCTCGGCGGGTTGGAAGTCGCGCGAACGCGCGGCCAACTGCCTGTGAAACTCCCTCAGCAAGCTGCTGCGGCTCGCAAAGGTCTTAAACCTCGGGAGGTACGCACGAACGAAAGCATCCAGCTCCTCGCGCAGAAATCGGACCTCGCCGCGGCCGTCGCGCCGGACGGGCAGGCCGTAAGGCCCTGCCGCCAGCGCGCCGAACGAAGCCTCGGTCAACCCGAGCATCAACGCCGCAGCGGCCGGCTCCACGCCCTCCCTGTCCACCCTCTCCTGAAGCGCCCGGCGAATGGCCTCCGCCAGGTCCGAGGTTGTGCCGGCCCCGCGCTCCGCGAGCATGGACATTTGCGGTCTGAGAAGTTCCTGCGCGAAGTCCAGATCGACACCCGCGACATCGGCTGCGGCGGTCAGCACGCGCGGGTCGAGAAGCAGCAATTCGCTCTTGGCCATTTTCACCTCGGCTCGGCGATTATAGCACCGATCGCGCACGCTCTGGGCGCGCACGAGCAAGTTCGGCACGCCTCTCGAGACGGTAACTCGTGACTAGCCGCATTTCGCCGTCTGCGCGCCGTCGTCGCACCTCCCGCCGCCGCCTGCCCACCCGGCTTTTCAGCCGGATTTTGGCCGACACTGGCGATTTTGATTGCTAAGTTGACCCTTGGCCGCGGCCGCCCGCTCGCGCGAGCGGGAGGATCTTCTTGCCGCCGCGGCTGCGGGTGGATTGGCCGGTCCTGTTTCACCTCTGGGCCGGTGGCTCACGCGCGGCATTCACATCTGGCAACGCGGGCGGCGCGGGTTCTCCGCGCGCGGCGCGCTCACGCGCCCCTCTTGGCCCGCGAGCGGAAGGAGCACGTCATGGCATCCCAGGCACAAGTTGAGGCGAACCGTCGCAACGCGCAGCGGTCCACCGGTCCGCGGTCGGAGCGCGGCAAGGCGGCCGTCGCGCGCAACGCGATCACCCACGGGTTCTTCTGCCGGCACCTGGTCCTGCCGGGGGAGCGCCAGGCGGAGCTGGAAGCGCTGCGGCAGAGCGTCGCGCGGCGGCTCCGGCCGATCGACGCGGTCGAGGCGATCTACGTCGAGCGCTTCGTCGTGGCCGCCTGGAAGCTCCGCCGGGTGCTCGCCGGCGAGGCGCGGACCTACGGCCGGGCGCGGGAGATGTACCCGGCGATCCGCGGCGCCGACGACTACGCCGCCATCATGGCCGACCACGTCGTCCACCAGCAGAAGCTCGCCTCCACCCTTGAGCGCGCGATGGACAAGGCGCTGGCGGAGCTGGCCAAGCTGCGCAAGTCGCGCGACGAGGACGCCGACGAAGAGGCGCCGCCGGCGGCGTCCTGGTTTGACGAAAACAAAGCCAATCCTGCCCCCGCTTCGGATTCGCTTGGGGATCGTGCCGACGACGCCCCGGCTCCTGATCCGCAACGCAACGGGGCCGGTCACGCTGCCGCTTCCCACCCGGATGCGGGCGAAGCAGATCCCGGTTCGGCTTCTGATCCGGATCGGAAACACGAGGAAGTAGGCCCGTCGGCGGAGGTGCCGGTGGCCCCGTGCGCGGCGCGCGATGGTGATGGCGAAAGCGAAGCCGATCGCACCCGCGCGGGGGGCGGCCCGGGTGAGGGTTTAACCGGTTCACGCCGCGGGATCGGTGGCGCCCGCGGGAGCGATTTGCCGGCGGTCGGTCGCGGCGAGTAGATTGGCGCGCGTGGGCGCGCGCCCGCCCCTGCCGGGCGGCGCCGGGACGAGCGGGGTTTTCGCAGCCGCGAGAGGACGAGCCGACGCATGAGTGAGCGGGTCGATTACGCCCATCCCGACGAAACCTACCCGCCCGGCTTCCGCGCGCGGCGCGGGCTCAACTGGGGGGCCATCGGGCTGCTCTACGCGTCGTTCTACCTCTGCCGCTACAACTTCCCCCTGGCCAACCAGGCGATCAGCCAGGAGTTCGGCTTCAGCAAGACGCAGATGGGGTGGATCATCACCACCGTCTCGCTCGCCTACGCCTGCGGGCAGATCACCAACGGGCTGCTGACCGACAAGTTCGGCGGCAAGCGCGCGATGCTGATCGGCGCGTTCGGCACGATCGTGTTCAACGTCCTGTTCGGGCTGGCGTCGTTCTGGGGGCTGTTCTGGTTGTTCCTGACCATCCGCGGCATCGACGGCTACCTCCAGTCGTTCGGCGCGCCCGGCATGATCAAGATGAACACAGCCTGGTTCCACCGCAAGGAGCGCGGGCGGTTCGCGGGGATCTTCGGGTTCATGATCAACCTGGGGCGCTTCGCCGCCAACTCGCTGATCCCGGCGATCCTGGCCGGCACGGTGCTGTTCGGGCTGATCTCGATCCCGCCGCAGCACTGGCGGTGGGCGTTCATCGTTCCTGCAATTATCACCACGTTCGTTGCACTGTTCATGGCGCTGGTGGTGAAGGAGACGCCGGAGTCCGCCGGCTTCCACCGCAGCGACCCCGACGAGCACTACGACGCCAACGAGCCGGACCCCAAGCTCGGCACCGTGATCCGCGTGATCGCCAGCAACCCGGCGGTGTGGGTGTGCGCGCTGGCCTACGCCTGCACCGGTGCGGTGCGGCAGGGGATCGACCAGTGGTTCCCGCGCTACCTGAGCGAGGTGTACCACGTCGACTTCAAGAGCGCGCAGTTCAAGACGGTCGCCTTCATGCTCCCGCTGGTGGCGACGCTCGGGTCGCTGGCCAGCGGGTACGTGTCGGACCTGTTCTTCGCCGGGCGGCGCGCGCCGGTGGCGGCGGTGCTGTACCTGGTCGAGACGATCATCATCCTGGCGGCGGCGCAGGTGACGGGCGTCAACGCCGCCGTCACGTTCCTGGTGCTGATCGCCTTCACCGCCAACTCGACCCACTCGATCCTGGGGACGGCGGCGGCGATGGACATCGGCGGGCGGAAGATGGCCGGCTTCGCCTCGGGGTGCATCGACTCGTTCCAGTACTTCGGCAGCGCCCTGGCCGGGGCGCTGCTGGGGAGCATCGTGGAGCGGAACTGGGACCATTACTTCTACTTCATGGCCCCCTTCGGGCTGCTGGGCGCGGTGCTGATGTTCTGTCTGCGGTTCGTCCCGCCCCCGAAGCCGCGCGGCCCCCAGGGCGGCGTTGGGGCGGGCGCGCCGGCGGCGCCGGGCGCGGCCCACACGCCGGCGGAGGTCTAGCTGCCGTCGTCCCGAGCGGATCAACCTGATGCGCCGTTACGTCCCGGTCATCCTCTTTTTCGTGGTGCTGCTGGCGCCGCTGGCGCTGCGCTGGGCGGTGGAGCCCAGGGCAACCGCGGGCGCGTCGGCGGCGTCTGACGGCGCCTCCTCCTTCGACGCCGCCGGCGCGGGGTTGCCGCTGATCATCATCACCCCGCACGCCGAGTCGATCCGCACCGAGTTCGCCGACGCCTTCAGCCGCTGGCACCACCAGCAGTTCGGCGAGCCGGTGTTCGTCGACTACCGCATCTACGGCGGGGCCAGCGACATCGTCCGCTACTTCGACTCCGCCCGCCGCACCGTGTACGCCTCGCTCAAGACCTACAAGATCGACCTGGTCTGGGGCGGCGGCGACGACCTGTTCGAGCGGCGGCTCAAGCAGCCGGGCTACCTCCAGCCCGTCGAGCTTCCGGCGGAGGTCATGCGCCGCGCCTACGCGCGCCGGGAGATCGGCGGGCTCCCGCTGTACGACCAGTCCGGCCCGCGCCCGCAATGGTTCGGCACGGCGCTGAGCAGCTTCGGCATCGTCTACAACCGCGACGTGCTGCGCCACCTGGCGGTGCCGGAACCGCAGACTTGGAGCGACCTGGCCGACCCGCGCTACCGCGGCTGGGTGATCCTGGCCGACCCCGGGCGCAGCGCGGTCGCGCGGACCACCTTCATGGTCGTCGTCGAGCGCGCCATGCAGGACGCCATCGACGCCGGCCGCAGCGCCGACGAGGGTTGGGCCCGCGGGATGGGCCTGGTCCGCCAGATCGCCGCTAACGCGCGGCTCTTCACCGACAACGGCACGGTCGTCCCGGCGCAGGTCGGCACCGGCGACGTGGCGGCCGGCATGGCGATCGACTTCCAGGCGCGGTCGCAGGTCGATGCCGTCGGCAGCCAGCCGGGCAGCGGGAGCAACGGCGCCGCGGCGGCGCGGCTGGCGTACATCGAACCGGTCGGCGCCACCGCGATGAACCCCGACCCGATCGCCTTGGTCAAGGGGGCCCAGCACCCGGAGGTGGCGGTCCGGTTCATCGAGTTCGTGCTGAGCGAGCAGGGGCAGCGGCTGTGGAACACCCGCGCCGGCGCCGCCGGCGGGCCGCGGCGGTCGTCGCTCCGCCGGCTGCCGATCATGGAATCGGTCTACGCCGCGCCCACCGACTTCACCGACCCGGTCAACCCCTACGCCAGCAGCGGCGGCTTCAACACCCGCCGCGACCGCACCGCCACGTCCAGCATCCTGGCCGAGCTGATCCAGTTGAGCTGCATCGACCTGCTCGACGAGCTGCGCCAGACCCGCCAGGCAATTCTTGCCTCGCCGGGGGCGGCGGAGCTGGACGCGCGGCTTGCGGTCTTCCCCTTCGATCAGCAAGAGGCTTTGGCACGCGCCAAACGCTGGTCCGAAGCCTCGCCGCTGGAGCGACTGGAGATCGGGCGGCAATGGACCGATGAATTCAGGCAGGAGTACGCGCGCCTGCGCGCTGAAGCGCGAGGCGTGGCCGCGCGTTGAGGAGCGGAGACGACCTAAACTTCACGCACCACCCGACACGGAGCCGCGGCCGATGTTCCACTCGCAGAAAGTCATCGTCGTCATGCCCGCCTACAACGCGGCCCGCACCCTGCTGCAAACGCACCAGGAAGTGATGGCCCAGGGCGTGGTCGACCAGGTCATCGTCGTGGACGACGCCAGCAAGGACGAGACCAGCACCCTCGCCCGCACGCTGCCGAACACCATCGTCCACACGCACGTGAAGAACCTCGGCTACGGCGGGAACCAGAAGAGCTGCTACCGCCTGGCGCTGGAGAACGGCGCGGACGTGGTGGTGATGGTCCACCCCGACTACCAGTACACCCCCAAGCTCATCCCGGCGATGGTCTCGATGATCGGCAACGGGCTGTACCCGTGCGTGATCGGCAGCCGCATCCTCGGCGGGCGGGCGGTGCGGCAGGGGATGCCGCTGTGGAAGTACGTCGCCAACCGCGGGCTGACCTTCTTCGAGAACGTCATGATGGACGCCAAGCTCTCGGAGTACCACACCGGCTACCGCGCCTTCTCGCGCGAGCTGCTGGAATCGCTGCCGCTGTCGGCCAACTCCGACGACTTCGTCTTCGACAACCAGATGCTCGCCCAGATCCTCTACTACGGGCACACGATCGCAGAGGTGAGCTGCCCCACGAAATACTTCGCCGAGGCCTCCAGCATCAACTTCCGCCGCAGCACGAAATATGGTTTCGGCTGCGTGGCGACGGCGGTGACGTACAAGCTGTCGAAGCTGGGGCTGGTCAAGTCCAGCCTCTTCCCCCCGCAACCCCTCAGCGTCGCCGAGCGAAAGCCGGCGCCGCGCCCGCCGATCAAGCTGCATGCCGCTTAATTCGTGATTCTATCGCGTGGCGGCGGCGGCATCAGCTACCGCGGCGCGAGTGCCGGTGCGGTCGACGAATTATCCGGAGACGTCGCGGCGGGCACGGCCTTCAGCACGTAGATGTCCTGCGTCCTCGGATCGTAATTCGTCACGCCGGTGAATGAGCGGAACATCAGCTCCGGCCGGTAGCGGTCCTGCCAGTAGCGCTCCAGGCGGTCGAAGGGTTCGTACCGCGCGCCCCGCCGGGCTTGAAGGATCCCGCCCCCCAGCACCTGCGTCACCGTCGGGCCGAAGACCAGGATATAGTCCGGCGTCCCCTCGTATCGGAACTGCACCGCCGGCAGCCGCGCGAACTGCTCGTCCGCCCGCCGGTCCGGCGGGAACTGCCACGCGTACGTCGGACCGGGCGCGTGGAACATCAGCGGGTAGGTCATGTGGTTCGGCAGCACCGCGATCGTCTGCCCGTCGCGCACCTGCCGGCGGACCCACGCGATGGCGGCGGAGTACGGGTCGGGCGGGGGGCTGAGCAACTCGCGCGCGTACTGCACGAGCGTCACGCGAAGCCCCTCGGCCCGGAACACGCCGAGGTGCAGGACGTTCGTGAACAGCGCCAGCCCCGCCAGCACCACGGCCGCCGGTCGCGACACCGTCCAGGCGTGCGCGAGGATCCGCACGGTGATCGCGATGCACAGCGGGATGAGCGGGGCGAGGTAGCGGACGTCGGCGTACCGCGACCGCGCGATCGGCGTGGGCGCCAGCAGCGCCATGACCAGCAGGTACGCCAGCAGCGCGGCCGGCGCGCGCAGCAGCCACGGGTCGCGGAAGCGGAACCACAGCAGCGGCGCCAGCAGCAGCAGCGGCACCGGGCCGTACTCGTTGGCGGACAAGTCGCGCAGGCTGCGCCAGAAGACCACCGCCTTGCCGCCCAACCCGTTGGCCCAGAACGGGCCGCTGTTGGGCGTCGCCAGCGGGTTCCAGATCGAGACGACCACCAGCCCGACCACCACCTGAGGCCCGAGCAGGATCAGCCAGTCGCTCACCGTCAGCCGTCGCGCGGGCCCGCGCTCGTCGCGCTGCTGCCGCCGCCAGACCAGGTAGTCCAATCCGAGGCAGGCGTAGAGCGCGACGAAGTTCAGGTAGTTCGATGCCAGCAACAGCAGCGACAGCGCGGCCATGCCGGCGAGCGTCCGCCGCCGGCCGGTCCAGTGTAGGTAGAGGTACACGATGGCGACCGAGCAGAAGATCGCGACGCCGTAGTAGCGGGCGTTGCGAAAGTAGAGGAAGAACGAGACGTTGCCCAGCAGCGCCGCGGCCACGAGGGCATTCGTCACCCGCGTCGCGCGGTCGCGCCAGAGCCACCGGAGGATCAGCGCCACGCACGCCAGCCCGAGCAGCGCGAACGGCAGCCGCGCCGCAAGGGCGGTGTGCCCCAGCAGCGCCATCGACGCGGCGACGACGTACGCGGGCAGCGGCGGCGTCGACCGGTCGTGCAGGCCGCTCAGCAGGATGCCGCCGCCGTAGGCGACAACGTTGTGGTCGACAACCGCGCTCGTGTCGCCCGTCCGCAGCACCCCCTCGGCCGCAAGGGCGGTGATGGCCTCATCGTCCCACAGCGGGTAGTGCCCCAGCCGCGCCAGCAACAGCACCGCCGAGGCGACGAGCATCATGGCGGCGATAACGAGAGCCGGAAGATTGCGGCGGCCAGGGCACGTCATGGTTGGCTCGTGCTCGTCGCCGTCGTTGGTAGCGTCGGAGGCAGGCTCGTCGCTGCCTTTGGTCGCGTCGGGCTCATAGCTGCCGTCGGTGGCGTCGGCATCGTCGGTGGTTGAGGCGGCGGCGTGACTGCGGTGGTGGTGGATGGCGGTTGAGGTGGCGGCGTGGTCGCGGCCGAACTTGCACCGCTCGGCGCCGGTCGGCTCGCGCTCGTTCCGCGCACGAGCTGGAGGTTTTGCCGAAGCTCCGGATCATCCGGCGCGAGGTCGATCGCATCCACCAGCAACCGCTCCGCCTCTGCCCGCTCGCCGGTCATCGCCAGCGCGACGGCCAGGTTCTGCATGACCCGCACGTCGCGCGGCCGCTGTTGGCGCGCCGCCCTGAGCGTCTCGGCCGCCTCGACGTACGCGCGCTGCCGCAGCAGCAGGTTGCCATAGTTGAACAGCACTTCAGGGTCGTCCGGCCGGAGCGCCAGCGCGGCGCGGTAGTGCTGGCCCGCCTCGGCCGGCTGCTTGTCCGCCGCATGCGTCGCCGCGAGCACCTTGTGCGCCGCCACGCTGCGCGGGTTCACCGCCAGCGCGTGGTGCGCGAGGGCGTAGGTGTCGTGCCACCGCGCCGCCTGCCGCATCGACAGCACCATCAGCAGGCCCACGCCAACGGTGAGCGCCACGCGCGCCGCGTGCCACCGCGCTGCAAGCCGCGCTGCGACCAGCGCGACGCCGAGCATCGCGGGGTAGGCGTAGCGGTCGGCGACGGTGGAGTATTGCTGGAACTCGAAGGGCACGAGCCCCAGCACCGGCAGCAGCGCGAGGACGAAGAGGGCGATGCCGGCGGTGATGGCGGGCTCGCGGCGCCGCCAAGTCCACGCCGCCGCCAGCAGGGCGGCCGTCACCAGCACCGCCGCGGCCGGGCTGCCTGCCGACGCCAGCACCGCTTGGGGCGTGCGGCCGTAGTCGATGGCGAAGGCGCGCGGGAAGGCGACCTTCTCAAGGTAGAACGCCACCGCGTCCGCCGCCACGATCGGCCGCTTCGCCAGCGGCAGGGCGGGCAACGTCGCCGCCGGCTGCGCGCCGCGCGCAATCAGCGCGAAGGTACCAGCGACCACCAGCCACGCGGCGATCCCGATCCACCACGCCCGCGCCGGCCGGCGGAGCATCAGCGCCTCCATCGCCGCCGCCAGCAGCGGCGCCACCACGGCCGACGGCTTGGCCAGCAGCGCAAGGAGGAACAGGACCGTCGCGACGATGAACCAGCGCGTTGCCGCGCGACGCGGGGCCGTGGTCGCGTGCTCCACGTAGCACCAGAGCGCCGCCGTCAGCAGCGCGCCGCTCAACACCGTGTTCAGGCTGGCCGCCCAGGCGACCGCTTCCGCCTGGATGGGATGAGCGGCGAAGATGGCCGCCCCCGTCCACGCCGCCCACCGCGGAACGCCCAGCCGGCGGAGGATCAGCCACGCGAACGTCGCCGACGCCAGGTGGAGCAGGAGCGCGCACGCGTGGAAGACCCACGGGTCCAGCGGCGTGGCGCCCGGTCCGCCGCCCGTGACGCGCGAGACGGCGGCGAGGCCGGCGTACGTCGTATAGGTCAGCGGGATGTAGAGCCCCATGTGCGGCCCGCGCCAGTAGCGCAGGACGGTCGACAGCGCCGGTGGGTTGAGGTCGACGTTGCGGACGATCATGTCCGTGTCGTCCCAGTTGACGAAACCGCCGCGCAGGACGGGAAAGAACGCGAGCAGGACGACGACCGCGAGCAGCGCGACCGGCAGCGCCGCGCGCCGCCGCCGCCGCCGCGCCGGCGGGGCGGGCGCCC
>DASQDR010000277.1:0-7635 GCA_035634055.1 Tepidisphaeraceae bacterium
GCCGCGCCCGGCGACCCCGCGGCGACGCCGGCGAAGAAGGTCGGCCTCACCCAGCTCATTCTCAGTCACCCCGACCCGGTCTTCTTCACCATCGCCGCGCTGTCGGTCATCGGGCTCTCGCTGATCCTCCAGGGGTTCATCAAGAACCGCGCCTCGGTCTTCATGCCCGAGAGCAGCACCAACCAGATGCGCGAGATGATCCAGGGGCGGCGGTTCCAGGAGCTGATCGATTTCACCGAGCACGACCCCAGCTTTGTCGCCAAGGCGCTCAACCCGGCGCTGAAGCGCGCCCCGTCCTTCGCCGGGATGAAGGAGGCGATGGAAACCGCCATCGGCGAGCAGACCGCCGAGCAGTTCCGCCGCATCGAGTACCTCAACATCATCGGCAACCTTGGCCCGCTGCTCGGGCTGCTCGGCACCGTGCTGGGGATGATCGAGGCGTTCCAGGCGGTGGCGACCACCGGCGGGCAGGCGGACGTCGGGGCGCTGTCCGGCGGCATCTCGACCGCCTTGTGCCACACGTTCCTGGGGCTGTTCCTGGCGGTGCCGTGCCTGGCGGCGTTTGGCGTGCTGCGGACGATGGTGGACCGGCTGACGGTGCGCGGGGCGCTGGTGGCGGAGGAACTGCTGCTGATGATGAAGCCGCCGGACACCAAGCCCGCCGCCGCCGCCGCCGCGGCGCGACCCGTTGCCGCCGGCGCCGCGCACGCCGCCGCCCCGCCACCGCCGCCGCGCCGCCCGATGGGCGGGCCCGGCACCCTCGGCGTCCCCGCCACCTGAAGGAAACGACGCCGATGCGCCGCCGTCACCGCATGCCTGAGGTCCGCGAAGGCGGGGTCAACGTCACCCCGCTGATCGACGTGGTCATGTGCCTGATCATCTTCTTCATGCTGGTGGCCAAGATCGGCGTCGCGCAGGGGGTCGACCCGACCATCGACCTGCCCGCCTCGCGGCTCGGTCAGGACCTGGCGGAGCAGCAACTGAAGGACCCGGGGCAGGCCCTGACCCTCAACGTCCGCCGCGGCGCGCTCGACCTGCCGCTCGTCACTGCGCTGGTCGAGGGCGGCACCAACGCGCCGCAGGAGATCAAGCTGGTGGACGCGGCCTCCGGCAAGAAGCCGTTGCTGGAGGTCCTCAAGCGGATCAAGACCGGCGCCGACCGCCGCCCGAACACGCCGGACGACAAGAACCTCAAGATCATCATCCGCGGCGACCAGGACATGCCGTACCAGTTCCTCGAGCCGGTCCTGGTGACGTGCGCCGAAGCGCGGGTGAGGAGCGTGAACTTCAATACGCGCAAGGTGGTCGAATGAGTGGTCGTGGTTAGTGGTTAGTGGTTAGTGGTCAGTGACGAGTAACACGGGATGAAGATCCAGGGCGCGAAAAAAGTTCACTACGATTCCGGCCCCAACATGACGCCGCTGGTGGACGTCGTGATGGTGATCCTCATCTTCATGATGCTGGTCGGGCAGTTCATCGGGGCCGAGCATTACCTGGTGAGCAACCTGCCGATCAGCCAGGCCGGCGCCGGCAACGTGACGCTGCCGGCCGGGTTCATCCCGGACGAGCCGGTGGACATCCGCGTGGACAGCCCGACGCCGGACGGGTTCCTCGCCACGTGCGGGCAGGTTCGCACCGGCGACGCGCGCGTGCTGGAATCCGCCCTGCGCCGCATCCGCCAGAACCTGAACAAGACCGGCAAGAGCGACGACAAGATCCAGGTGAAGATCGGTCCGGGGAAGAACGTGAAGTACCGCTTCCTGGTCGACGTGTACGAGGCGGCGCTCAACGCGGGGTTCAAGAAGGTGGCGTTCGCGACGTCGCATTGAAGGAAGCGACGGAGCGACGGAGCGACGGAGCGACGCGACGAAGGGAAGTGCGCGACGGAGCGAGGACGGAGTGGTGGGTGAGGGGTGACGAGCGTCAGGTGTTGATGTCGAGTAGGAAAAGCCGGTACACCACGCGGTACGTCCTCGCCGCCGCTTGCGGTTTCGCGCTCTTTGCCGCGCCAATCGCGGTGGCGCAGCAGCAGCAGGCGCCTACCGGCGCGGGCGCTGGCGCGGGCGCCGCCGCAACCGTGAACGCGCCTTCCTCGGGTCTGGACGCGCTGGGGGACGACAAGCTGCTCAACGAGCTTGCCACCCGCGGGCTCGGGTCCCTCCTCGAGCGGGCGCTGGCCGTCAACAACGTCGCGCCTGCGCGGCGCGACGCGATCAAGACGCTGGTCGCCCTGCGGCAGCTCGGCGACCCCAAGACGCGCATGACGGTCGCCCAGCGGCGCGAGCTGGTGCAGCGCATCGCCGCCAACCTCGAGGCCGCCCTGCCCGGGCTCAACGATCCGCAGACCATGACGCAGCAGGCGTCGGCCCTGCTCCAGCACGGCGTGGAGCGCGACGTGAACACGCTGGAATACTGGGGCGAGAACTCGCGCACGCAGGCGGCGGTCCGCCCGGTGATCGAGGCGACGCTCAAGCTGCTCGACCGCGCCGCCGGCATCGCCAGGCAGCAGGCGGACGCGATGGCGAACGCGATCGTCGGCCCCGCCGACCCGCGCGCGCGGCAGTGGGAGGAGCTCTCCACCGTCGCCACCGCCGCCGCCTACACGCGGCACATGGCCGACTATTACCACGCGATCGCGCTCGACCGCGCGTCGCCGCAGCGCAAGGAGATCGCGCAGAAGGCGATCGACTACCTCGCGCAGTTCGACAACGCCGACAGCAGCGTGCAGCCGGTCGTGCGCCTGCGCGTCGCCAAGCTGCACATGGCTCGCGGGGAGTTCGACCGTGCGGAGGAAATCTTCGCCACCGTCGCCAAGCCGGACCCGGCCATCCAGCCCGCGCCCGACGCGCCGCAGCAGTGGGAGGCGCGCTACTTCGGCGCGGTGAGCGACCTGCTCGCCGGCAAGCCCGACGACGCGCAAAAGGCGCTGGACGAGGTGATTGCCTGGCAGCAGTCCGGCCTGCCGAAGGAGAAGGCGGCGCAGGACGGCGCGTCGGCGGCGACATCGATGCTCCAGTACCGCATCCTCTCCGCCCGCGCCGACGCCGCGACCGACGAGGCCGCCAAGCGCGCCGCCAACGACAAGGCCGTCGCGCTGCTGATGGACCTGGTGAAGAAGCGGCCGGACCTCCAGTCGGTCATCTTCGAGCAGCTCATGCCGAAGCTGCCTCCGACGGTTGACCTCAAGGCGCTGGATCCGCTGCTGCTCCAGGGTTTCGTCGCCCGCGCCGACGAGGAGCGGCTGCGACCCGCCAACGAGCCGGCGGACGCGAAGGTGTTGCAGCGCGGGCTCGACGCGGCGCGCGAGATGCTGCGCCGGCGGCAGTCGATCGACCCGCAGCTCGCCGACGCCGCCGCTCTGCTGTGCGGGTTCTTCCTTGACCGCCTGGGGCAGCCCGCCGCGGCGGCGGAGGCGTTCCTCGACTACCTCAAGTCGCCGGGGCCGAGCGCGCCGCAGAACCAGCAGCTCGCGCTGGACAACGCGCTGGCCATCATCGCGAGGCTTCGAGCAAATCCCGCGACCGCCGACCAACCGGGAACCGTGCGCGCGTACGACCGGTTCCTCCCCGTCGCGATCGCCGCGCCGTTCAACCGCGCGGAGTTCGCCTACGAGTACGCCCGGCGGCTCCAGCTCACCAACCAGTTCGCGAAAGCGGTCGAGTACTTCCGCAAGGTGCCGCCCGACGACAAGCGGCTGGCGCAGGCGCGGTTCTTCCTGATGGTCGCGCTCCAGCAGCGTCTGGACAACGAGCCGAAGCTGTCGCCCGCCGAGCGACAGCAGGTGACGGCCGAGATCCGCGGGCTGGTGGACGACGTGGCGCAGCGCGTCACCGCCGGCATGAACGCCGCCCCCACCGACGCCGAGCGGGCGCAGTTCCGGTCGATGCTCGTGCGCACGCTGCTGCTGTCGGCGGACGTGGCGCGGCGCGAGCAGAACGATCCGCGGCGGTCGCTGCAACTGCTGGAGAAGTTCGAATCGCTCTCGGCCGGTCTGCCCAACGAGCAGGAGCTCAACGGAAGCGCGCTCTACGCCCGCGTGCAGGCGTACATGGGGCTGGGCGACAGCAACTCCGCGACGCAGACGCTCGTCGCGCTGCTGAAGACCCGGCCCGGCGGCGAGGGGGCGGCGATCGTCTACAAGCTGCTCCAGCGGCTGAACGACGAGCTGGACCAGGCGCGCCGCGCCGGCGACCGCCGAAAGATGCAGGCGCTGGCGCAGAACCGCGCGCAGCTCAGCGGCTTTTTGGTGGAATGGGCCCGCGGCAACGCCGATCCGAACACGCGAAAATTCACCTACCGCTACAGCGTCTTCGACGCCGCCACCAAGCACCTGGCCGCCGACCTTCAGGACGACCCGGCGCAGCGCCGCGCGGGGTTGCAGGCGGCGATGAAGCTCTACCAGCAGCTCGAATCGCCGCAGTCGGCGGAGCTGTACCGCGCGACGCTCGACCCGGCGTCACCGGACCGCAACTATCCCGACCCGGCCGTCAGCCTCGGCATCGGGCTGATCTCCTACGACCTCGGCGACTTCGCGACCGCGCAGCAGCGCCTCGGGCGGCTGCTGACCGACCGCAAGCTTGGGACGCCGACGGTCGGCGTCGAGGAGAACGGGCAGTCCAAGCTCGTGGAGAACGATCAGTACTGGGAAGCGACGCTCAAGCTGATGCGCGCCAACGCCGCGCTGGCCGCTGTCAACGCCGCCGACGCGCAGGCGCAGGCCGCGCGGGAGCGGACCACGAATTACTTGAAGGAGCTCTACGTCCGCCACGGCCGCACGGTGGGCGGCGCGAAGTGGTCGCCGGAGTTCGAGAAGCTCCGCCAGGAGATTGCGCCCGAGCTGAACCCCGACGAGTTCACCGTCGACGCCACCGCCCCCGCAACGCAGCCGACCGCGACCGACACCGGCGCATCGCCGGCCGGCGGGTGAGCATCACCGTCCCGGCCCTGCCCCGCCTAGCCGCCCGCGCCCCATGCGACGCCGGTCGGGGCGGCCACTTGTGTCGCCCTTTGTCGGCAACAAGAAAGGGTGAGCCCCGCCTCGCCCCTACGCGCCAGCGACGCCGCAGCGGCCTTGTGTCGCCCTCCGCCGATCACCCGGAGACGGCAACGCAGGCCCCGCTTGTGCGCACTCACTCTTCCCCCGCGGGCGCGGTGGCGCCGCGCGGGCGGCGGCGCTGCTTGGCGGCGTCGGTCTCGGTCGCGAGCCACTGGTCCAGCCCGTCGCGGAGGGACTTCAGTTCCAGCGGCAGCTCGGCCGACAGGGTGCGTCGCTCGGCGGGGTCGATCTCGACGTTGAACAGCTCCGGCTTGTTGTTGCCGGTGATGACCATCTTCAGGTCGCCGCGCATGGCGGCCAGTTGCGTGTCGCCGCCCTCGCGCCATTCCCAGTAGAGCGTGCGGTCGGGGGTCTTGGCCTTGCCGCGCCAGACGTCCAGGACATTGGCGCCGTCGAGCTTGAGCGCGTCGTCAGGCCGGATGCCGGCGGCGGCGAGCAGCGAGGGGAAGACGTCGCACATGTGAACCACCTCGCGCGAGTCGGTTCGCCCGGGGAGTTTCCCCGTCCACCTCACCACCGCCGGCACGCGCATGCCGCCTTCCCAAAGTGTGCGCTTCTGCCCGCGGAACGGGCGGTTGGAATCGAAGTAGACCGGCGCGAATTCACTCAGCCGCTCGAACGTCGCGCCGTGGTCGGAGGTGAAGATCACGATCGTGTTGTCGTTCAGGTCGTGGTCCTCAAGCGCGCGCAGGATCCGGCCGACGGACTTGTCCATGCGGACAATGTCGGCGGCGTAGCGCGCGTTGGACGGGTTGGCCGGGTCCTTCTCGCGGAACTTGCCCTTGAGGGCGTCAATCTCCTCCTGCGGCGCCGCCGGCCGGCCGTGCGGGGCGATGTACGGGACGTGCAGGAAGAACGGCGCGTCCTTGTGCCGCTTGATGAAGTCGAGCGCGCGGTCGGTGAACAGATCGTCGGCGAACCCCTCGCTGGGGCGCTTCTCGCGCCCTTCCCACAACTCCCTGGGGAACTTCTGGTGCGCGTCGGTGGCGTTGGTGAAGCCGAAGAACTCGTCGAACCCCTGGTCCATCGGGTGCGTGTAGGCGTCCTTGCCGGGGCGCGGCGCGCCGTGGTGCCACTTGCCGAACAGGGCGGTCGCGTAGCCGTGCGGCTTGAGCGCCTCGGCCAGCGTGACCTCCTCGGCCGGCAGGTCGAGCGAGCCGTTGCCGGTGACGCCGTTGTGAATGCCGTAACGCCCGGTCATCAGCGCCGCGCGGGCCGGCGCGCAGACGACGCCGGCGGTATACCAGCGGCGGAAGATGGTCCCCTCGTTCGCCAGGCGGTGCAGGTTGGGCGTGGTCCACTCGCGGCGGCCGTTGAAGCTGACGTCGGCGTAACCCAGATCATCGGCCAGGATCAGCACGATGTTCGGCTTGCGATCGGCGGCGCGCGCCGCGCTCGAGACGCCGGCCACGGGCGCGAGCAGCGCGGCGGCGGCGAACAGCAGGACCTTCAATTGGCGGGAGAGACGTTTCATTATCCTGCATCGCCTTTCTTTCACCGGGCGTCGCTGGCCCGAGCGCAGTCTACGTCAGGTCGCTCCTCGACGCGGCCCGTGCTCAACGCTGCGCCGGCTCGGTCAGCACTCGGCACTCCAGCCGCCGCGACTACTTCCCGCCAGTCGCCGGCTCGTCGTCTTTGGCGCAGCGGAACCCCAGGTTGTCCAACCCGCTGTCGGGCGCGGTCTTGCTGCGCGCGGCGACGCGGTAGCCGGCGCAGTAGTTCTCGCTGCACATCCACGACCCGCCTCGCAGGACGCGCTCCTGGCCCGCCTCGGGGCCGGTGGGGTTGGCGGCGGGGCTGCGGGCGTAGTAGTTCGGATCGAACCAGTCGCCGCACCATTCCCAGACGTTGCCGGTGATGTCGTGCAGCCCGTAGCCGTTGGGCGGGAACGAGCCGACGGGCGCGATGCCCAGGTGGCCGTCGGCGCCGTCGTCCTTCTGGGGGAAGGTGCCTTGCCAGATGTTCGCCAGCGGCTTGCCGGCGGGCTGGAGGTCGTCGCCCCAAGCGTACTTCCTGCCTTCGAGCCCTCCGCGGGCGGCGAACTCGAACTCCGCCTCGGTCGGAAGCCGCTTGCCCGCCCACTTCGCGTACGCCTGCGCGTCGGCATACGAGACGTGAACCACCGGCTCGTCCGCCCGCGCCGCCGGCGCGCCGGGCCCGCACGGGCGGCGCCAGTCGGCGCCGTCCACCCCGGCCCACCCGCCCGCCTTGCGGTCGAACACGCCGGACCACCCGAACTTTTCCGCCTCGGTCTTGTAGCCGCTCGCCGCGACGAACTTCTCGAACTGCGCGACGGTCACCTCGTGCTTGTCGAGAAAGAACGGCTTGATCGTCACCGCATGCACCGGCCCCTCAAACGGAAACCCGTCCGCCGTCCCCCTGCGAAACGTGCCGCCCGGGATGCGAACCATTCCCTCGGGCGCCGCCGGCTGCGTGGCCGGCCGAGTCGCGGGCAACGCGGGCGGTGCAGGCGACGCGGGCGGCGCCGCTCCCACGATCGGCGCTACCGCGAGCAGACTCAGGACGGCGGCGACGGCCAACAGCGGCTGACTTCGTGACATCGGCTTCCAACAGCTACG
>DASQDR010000278.1:0-1702 GCA_035634055.1 Tepidisphaeraceae bacterium
CGGGCGACACCGCACGTGCCGCGACCACCGACGAGGTGAAGGCGCTGCGCCAGGAGGCCCGCGGTCTGAAGGAGGTCGTGGCGGAGCAGGCCCTCGAGCTGCGCCTGCTGAAAAAAACTAGCAGCCTGTCGGGTTCGGGCCAGCGGCGGCGTGTTGGCCGGGGCCGCGTGTGGTCTACGCGGCCTGGAGGCTGTGGAGGCGCCGGCAGTTGTAGGCGAGTGCGGCCAGGGTCCACTCGGCGGCGACGTTGCGGATGCCGCGGAGGCGGAAGCGGACGAAGCCCATGGCGCTCTTGATGATGCCGAAAGCCGGTTCGACGGTCTGCTTGCGACGGGCGTAGAGGATCTTGGCGTCGTCGGTCTCGAGCCTCGCCTTCATGGCGGTCCGCCAAGGTTCGGTGATCCGCCGCTTCTTCTTCGGCTTCGGGGGCGGGCGGAAGTCGTAGGGCCGGTGCGGCTGGGTGCGGCCGATCGCCACCAGCGGCTCGATGCCGCGCGCCTCGAGGGCGGCGACCGCCTCGCCGCTGGCGAAGCCGGTATCGGCCAGCACCGTCCGCGGCAGGCCGACCGTGTGTTCCATCGCCAGCACCGTGGCGGCGAAGCCGGGGGCGTCGGCCGTGGTGGCGGCGACGCCGGTGGCCAGGATCAACTGCGAGCCCTCGGCGCAGACCACGGCCTGGGCGTTGTAGGCTTGCCGGTATTCGTGCGCGTCCGAGCGGCGCATCAGCGCGCTGTCCGGGTCGGTCAGGTTGCTCTGGCGCCCGGGCGGCGGGTCGTCCGCGGGCGGCTTGGGCGGGCGGCCGCGCCGCCGTCCCCGCTTGGCGTCGTAGGCCGCCTTCTTGGCCTCGTAGGCCGGGCGGGCCGCGTCCGCCTCGGCGCGCGCCTCGGCCTCGAGCCGGGCGCAGGCCGCGTCCAGCTTGGCCTTGAGCGCCTCGCGCCGGGCGATCTCCTTCGGCAGCGCCTGCGGGTCCGGCGCGTCCTCCGCGTCCGCCGCCTCGGCTCGTGCCGTCAGGGCAGCGATGTCGGCGGCCAGCTTGGCGCGCAACGCCTGCGCCCGGTCGTAGCGCACCGAGCGTATCTTCGAGGCGTTCGCGTCGATCTTCGTCCCGTCGATCGCGACCGTGCCCACCCGCAGCAGCCCGGCCTCGCGCGCCAGCAGCAGCACCCGCAGGAACGCCGCCTCGAACGCCGTCCGGTTGGCGCGGCGGAAGGCCGCGATCGTGTCGTGGTCCGGGTGGAGGTTCGCCGCCACGAACCGCACGCCCAGGTCGCGGTGGGTCGCCCGCTCGATGCGCCGCGAGGAGAAGACGCCGTTGGCGTAGCAGTAGACCAGCAGCGCCAGCATCAGCCGCGGATGGTATTGCGCCTTGCCGCCCGTCGCCGTCTTCGCCTGGAACGCACCCAGCGGCACCCGCTCCACCGCCGCCACGACGAAGTGCGCCAAGTCGTCCTCCGGCAGCCAGTCCCGCATGTCAGGCGGCAGCAGGAACGACTGGTCGCGGCTGAACGGAACGAACGTGCCCATCGCCGCACTTTGCACCACTCACCGCGCGAGGTGAATCCGACAGGCTGCTAGATGTGGTGGCGGTTCGCCGCCCCGAGCCGAGGGCGGAGGGGGCGAGCCCGTGAACTTGTGGCCCGGCCCGCGTCGTTTTCGGCGCCAGATCCCACGGTCTTCGGTGGAGGGACGACCAATGCTCAAG
>DASQDR010000279.1:0-17446 GCA_035634055.1 Tepidisphaeraceae bacterium
GACAACGGACCACGCCCCAGGACGCGGCTAAGACGGCGGCGCTCGACCGACCGCCCGCCGGATTGTCGCGCCTCATCCCCCGGCGGCGCGGGGGGTGGCGTGGGCGGCGACGGGGGCGACGCGGGAGGTCAGCCATTCGACCAGCGTGCGCACGCCCCAGCCGGTGGCGCCGCGGGCGTAGTACGGCAGTTCCTTGTCGGTGTCGGCGACGCCGGCGATGTCAATGTGGGCCCACGGGACCGAGTCATCGCGCGGGACGAAGTGGCTGAGGAACGCGCCGCCCTGGAGCGGCGAGGCCCAGCGCCCGGCGGAGTTGACGATGTCCGCGTAGTGGGATTTGATCTGATCGCGCTGCTCGTCGCCCACCGGCAGCCGCCAGATTTTCTCGCCCGCGTGGTCGGCCGCGCGCTGGATCTCGGCGATCAGCGCGTCGCTGTTGGTCATCACGCCCGCCATGGTGTGCCCCAGCGCGACGACCACGCCGCCGGTGAGGGTCGCCAGGTCGACCACGGCCGACGGGCGGAAGGTCTCGATGCCCCACGCGAGGGCGTCGCCGAGGACGAGGCGGCCCTCGGCGTCGGTGTTGGTCACCTCGACGGTCACGCCGTTGTACATGCGGAGGATGTCGCCCGGGCGGTAGGCGTTGCCGCCGGGCATGTTCTCGGCGCTGGAGAGGATGCCGATGACGGGGATCGGCAGCTCGAGTCGCGCGACGGCGTACATGAGCCCGAGCACCGTCATCCCGCCGCTCTTGTCGAAGATCATCTCCTGCATCCGGTCGGCGGGCTTGATGGAGATGCCGCCGGTGTCGAAGGTGATCGACTTGCCGACGACAAGGACGGGAGCGGCTTGCCCGGCGACGCCCCGTTTGGTTGAAGCGGCGCCGGCGGCGCGCTTGCCCGCGGCGCCGCGCCCCGCCGCTGGACCGCGCCCGCCGCGCGGGCCGCGATGCTCCAGCACGATCATGCGCGGCGGGCGCTCGCTCCCCTGACCGACGGCGAGGATCCCGCCCATGCCGAGCTTCTGCATCTGCTTCTCGTCCAGCACGCGGACCTGGAGCCCGACCTCACGGGCGAGCTGCTGCGCGACGGCGGCCAGCGAGGGCGGGTTGATGCTGTTGCCCGGGCGCGACGCAATCGTGCGAGCGAAGTTCTGACCGTCCGCGATGACCCGCGCCCGCTCGACGGCCGCTCGGACGTCAATCGCGGCATCGGGATTCCCGCTCGCGCCCACACCGCCCCCGCTACCGCCGCCGCCACTACCGACGCCCGCTCCAGCGGCGACGATCGTCACGTCCAGCGCCGCCGGCTTCTCGCCGTCGTCGTCCTTCTTCTGCGCCGACCCCTTGAACTCCTCGTAACGGAAGCCCGCCAGCAGCAGCCCGGTGACCAGCGCGTCCGCCGCCCACGTGGGGGCGACGGTTTCGATGGTCGGCAGGATGAGCGCGAGGCGCGCCAGCCGATGCTTCCTCGCCGCCCGCGCCACCTGCCCGCCGGCGACGCGCAACGTCTCCGGCGTCACCTTGTCGGCCGCGCCCAGGCCCACGACATAGATCCGGCGGTGCTTCCCTTTGGGAGCATCGATTAGATCGAAGGCGATCTCCTTCGCCCTGCCGCGCACGACGCCCGCCGCCAGCAGCCGCTCGACCGCCCGTCGGTCGTCGTCGCCGAGCAGCTCCGACAGCGTCCGCCCGTCACCCTGCGTGACGAACGTCACCACCGCGTCAGCATCGGGCGGCAACTTGGCCTGGGTGGAAACGGTGACGTCGGTGCTCGTCGGCAGCATGCGCGGGTTCCTCTCTCTCTCTCCGGGTGTCGCTGCCGGCGAGTATAGGGAACCGGAGATCACCGGCAACGCGGGGCCGCGGCGGTGGTTGGTCGTTGGAGGGAAGAAATTTAGAACACGAATGGACACGAATGCGCAAGAATGTTCACGAATAAAATGGAGAGAGTGCGGCTGTCGGCGTCACACACGCTCTCTCTCTCTCTCTCTCTGCCTCTTGTTCTTCTCCTCTGTTCCCTTCTCTTTCATTCGTGTTCATTCGGGTCGATTCGTGTCCATTCGTGTTCCTCTTCCGCCCGGGGCCTACGCGTTGGCCTTCTGCTGGTAATACTGGTTGATGTGCTGGTAGACCTCTTCCGGGAAGTTGAGGTTCTTGTAGACGTTGCAGGCGTCGGGGTCGTCCACGTTGGGGCAGATCGGGAAGTCCTGCTGCTCCTGGAACTGCCGGATCTTCTCGCGCTTCGGGGGGTTGTAGTCGCGGCCCTTCACCTGGAGCACCAGCGCGCGGGCCTGCTCCTCGTCGAAATTCTTGCTCTTGGCCAGCAGCTTGGTCAGCTCGTTCTCGTCGAGGAAGTGGTGGGCAACCATCGTGAAGACGAGCCGGCCGTAGTGGCCGATGTCCTTGCCCTGCTCGAGCGCGTCAAGCAGGTGGTTCATCATGTCATTCTTACGCAGTTCGTTCAGCTTCGACATCGCGTGGCTCCTGTGGTTAAAGACGAGGGACAGGAGTCGCAACACGCGTGCCGGAGTAAGCAGTTTGTTAGGGTATCTTGAGTAAAAGACAACGCTGCGACTGCGGCGGTCGCAGCGTTGGGGGGAACGAGCTCAGGAGACGCCGGCGTACTCCGCGATTCGGCCGGCGGGCGACGGGGCCCCCGGCACGTGCGGGCGCGGCGAGGTCATGGCCGCCACCGCGATCTCGAACGCGCCGATGCCCGCCAGCGTCAGGCGGACGTCGGGCGCCTCGTCCTCGAGCATCACCGCGGCGCCGATCAGCGTGGCGCCGCTGAGGGCGTCGAGCGCGAGGTGCGCCTCCATCGGCAGCACCTTCACCAGGCCGCGCTCGTAATCGGTCATCATGCTGTACAGGCCCGCGCCGATGCCGGCCATCTTGAGCAGCGTGGCCGTCGGCCGCTCGCACTTCATCACGTGCGGCAGCGCGGTGATGGCGGCGCCGACGACATAGTCCAGCACCCCGTGCGTACGGGTGGAAATCATCGCCATGACGGGCTCCTTGGTGTCGGGCTTTGGTGTCGGGTGTCGGGTGTGGGGTGTCGGGTGTCGGGTGTCGGGTCGTGCGTTGTTCCTCATGGGCCGCGCCCGATGCTGTCTCCCAACCCGGACCCCGAAACCCCAGTCGAAACCCAGCCCCGAAACCCCAGTCCCGAAACCCGATCCCCCTCACCGCTTGCGCGTCGACACGTCCACGCGCGGCGTGCTGCCGCGGGCGGAATGGCGGGCGTTGCCGGTGTAGGTCTTGTTGGTGTCGCGGCGGTTGCCACGGTTCTTGCCCCCGCGCTTGCCGGGCTTCCCCTCGGCGCGGCTGACGTCGATCATCTTCTCGAGCTTGATCTTCCCCTTCTCGTTGATGTCGCCCTTGCCGGGCAGGGCCGAAGCGTTCACATCGGCGCTGCGCCCGCGCGGCTTCTTGCGGGGCGACGGGCCGGCGACGAGACGGGCGATCTTCTTTTCCTTGGCCATTGAATGCCTCCTTCAGGTGCCTTGAGGATGCAACGCATATGCCGCGCGCGGCGCAGCGCCCCCGCTCGCAGCGCCCCGGCCCGCGCACGCCGATTGGACGGCGGTAACTTTATGGTGTAAAGTAATTGTCAAGGAGCCTCGCCAGCCGAAGGTGCCCGCCAGTCGAAGGAGCTTGTCAATGGAACTGTGGAACGACCTCTCGAAGCAGCCCGACAGCCGCGCCGAAGCCGCCCGCGCCGATTCCGCCTGCGCCGACTTCGGCGGCCGCGACGCCGCCGGTGCCCGGCTCGCCCGGGGCGACATCCGCGATGATGTCGCATCGGACGCTCGCCACGTCGTCGGCCGGCTGCACCGGTTTCTGCTCGACGTCCGCTTCTACCCGCTCGTGCTCTGCACGCTCGTCTGCTTCGCCTTCCTGGCGGCGCGGGCGCACCTGCTGGGGCACTTCGGCTATGGGTTCCTGGTCAAGAACTTGTTCCTGGCGTGGACGCCCTACTGCTTCAGCCTGATCGCGACAATCCTGCACGAGCGCGGCGAGCGGCGCGCTGCTCTGCCGCGGTCGACGCAGCGCCGCGCCGGCGCGACGTGGCTCGCCGCCACCGTCTGGGCAGCGTGGCTGGCAATGCTCCCCAACGCGCCGTACATCTTCACGGACCTGATCCACTGGCGCGCGCGGCGGGAGATGCCGTGGTGGTTCGACCTCGGACTCGTCCTGATGTTCGCGCTGGCCGGGTGCTTCCTGGGGATCGCGTCGCTGCGGATCATGCACGACCTGGTCCGCCGGCGGCTCGGCCCCGCGCTCGGGTGGGCCTTCGTCTGCACGGTGGCGATCCTGAGTGGGTTCGGCATCGATCTCGGCCGGTTCGAGCGGTGGAACAGTTGGGACCTGCTCACCCGCCCGCACCACATCCTCGGCCAGATCGGCCGCGGCCTGGCGGACCCGCTGGCCCACGGGCGCACGCTCGGCGTCACGCTCATGTTCGGCGCGATGATGCTGATGACCTACGTGATGTTCACCCACCCCGCCCGCCGCGTGCGGTGACGACGTCGCGGCGCACCGACGTGCGCGAACGTGCGCGGACGCGCGCGGCTGACGCCGTCGCAGGTCGGCGATACAACCCACGCCATGCGCCACCTCAGCACCACGTCGGCCCGGCGGTCGTTCTTCAAGGTCCTGCTCAGCACCGCCGACGCGCAGGCGGCCATGATGACGCTGAAGCCGGGCCAGAGCACGTCCGATGAACCGGTCAACGAGCACCCGCGCTGCGAGCAGTGGGTCTTGGTCCTCGGCGGCACGGGCAAGGCCATCGCCGGCAAGCGCCGCGCGGCGTTGAAGCCCAACTCGCTCCTGCTCATCGAAAAGGGAGAGCCCCACCAGATCACGGCCACGGGCAAGTCGCCGCTCGTCACCCTCAACTTCTACGCCCCCCCGGCCTACACGAAAAAAGGAGACCTGAAGCTGCTGGCGCGCGTGCCGACACTGGCGGCGGCGTTAACACCAGCGCGCCGCTGACGCGAAGCTCGGCGGCACCACGGGGCGCGAGCCAGGCCCCGCCCCCATTACTGCGCCGCCAGCTCAAGTTGCATCTTCAGCTAGTTAGAGTGGTGCGTGTTCGCGGCGTAGCGTGGGCAGCAGGAGTTGCATCATCCCGAAGCGTACTCGCGCGTCCGAGCGACTCTCGATCCAAGTCCAAATAGCGTGCCCCTCCGGCCATTCGCGCACCCCTCGCCACTACCGCGCCCCCTTCAGCATCCGCCGCAGGACCGTGTGGAGGATCCCGCCGTTGCGGTAGTACTCGACCTCCACCGGCGTATCGATCCGGCAGACGACGTCGAACTCGATGGTCGGGCCGTCGGCGTAGCGGGCGATCACGTGGATGTCCTGTTGCGGGCGGATCGTCTCGGGGATCTGGACGTCGAACATGCCGGTGCCGGTCAGCCCCAGGCTCTGGCGGGAGTGGCCCTTCTTGAATTGCAGCGGCAGCACGCCCATGCCCACCAGGTTGCTGCGGTGGATGCGCTCGAAGCTCTCGGCGATGACCGCCTTGATGCCGAGGAGGTAGACGCCCTTGGCGGCCCAGTCGCGCGAGCTGCCCATGCCGTAGTCCTTGCCGGCCAGGACGATGAGGGGGATGCCCGCCTTCTGGTAGTCCTGGCTGGCGTCGAAGATGGACATGATCTCGCCGACGCGCGGGTCGTCGCTGGCGTGGACCGCCTGCTCGGGGCGCTGGTGCGGCAGCGGCTTGACGCCGAGCCACGCGGTGACGCCTCCCTCGGTGCCGGGGGCGAGCAGGTTGCGCAGGCGGATGTTGGCGAAGGTGCCGCGGGTCATCACGCGGTCGTTGCCGCGGCGCGAGCCGTAGCTGTTGAAGTCGACCGGCTGCACGCCGTGCTCCATCAGGTACTGCCCGGCGGGCGAGGTCTTCTTGATGCTGCCGGCCGGCGAGATGTGATCGGTCGTCACGCTGTCGCCGACCATCACCAGCACGCGGGCGCCGCTGATCGGCCTGACCGGCGCGGGCTCGGGCTGGAGATCGATGAAGAACGGCGGCTCCTGCACGTAGGTGCTCGCGTCGCTGAACTCGAACAGCTCGCCGCCCCTGACCGGGATGGCGTTCCACTCCGGGTTCTTCTCGCCGACGTTGTCGTACTGCGCCTGGAACATGTCCGGGCTGATGCACGAGGCGATCGTCTGGTTCACCTCGTCCTGGCTGGGCCAGATGTCGGCCAGCATCACCGGCTTGCCCTTCTTGTCGGTGCCGAGCGGCTCGGTGGTCAGGTCGATCTCCACCGTGCCGGCCAGCGCGTAGGCGACGACCAGCGGCGGCGACGCCAGGTAGTTCGCCTTCACGTGCGGATTGATGCGCCCCTCGAAGTTGCGGTTGCCCGACAGCACCGACACGGCCACCAAATCCTTGGCGTCCACCTCGGCGGCGATGTGCTCCGGCAGCGGGCCGGAGTTGCCGATGCAGGTCATGCACCCGTAGCCGGTGGTCTGGAAGCCGAGCTGGTCGAGGTAGGTCTGGAGGTTGGCCTTGTTGAAGTAATCCGTCACCACGCGCGAGCCGGGCGAGAGCGAGGTTTTCACGTGCGGCTTGGACTGCAACCCTTTCTCGACCGCCTTCTTCGCCAGCAGGCCGGCGGCGATCATGACGCTGGGATTGGAGGTGTTGGTGCAACTGGTGATGGCGGCGATAACGACGTCGCCGTGCTGGAGTTGGCCGTCGGCGGCGGCGTCGGCGACGGCCGTCCCCCCGCCCGCCTGCGCCGCGTGCGGCTTCAGGCTGGATTGCCCGCCGACCAGCGACTCCCCCTGCCCGCCGGTGCGCCCGCCGGTGCCCGCGCTGCCCGCGCCGCCCGCAACTGGCTTGAGCGCGTCTGCGAACGCCTTGCGGAACGTCGGGCGCACGCTGGGCAGCTCGACGCGATCCTGCGGCCGCTTCGGCCCGGCGAGCGACGGCACCACGCTCGCCAGGTCCAGCTCCAGCACCTGCGTGAACGTGGGCGCGCTGTCCTTCTCGCGCCACAACCCCTGCTCCTTGCAGTAGCGCTCCACCAGGTCGATGTGCGCGCCCGGCCGGCCGGTCAGTCGCAGGTAGGCCAGCGTCTGCTCGTCCACCGGGAAGAAGCCGATGGTCGCGCCGTACTCCGGCGCCATGTTGGCGATGGTGGCGCGGTCGGCGACGGACATGGACGACAACCCTTCGCCGTAGAACTCGACGAACTTCTCGACCACGCCGTGCGCGCGGAGGATCTGCGTGACCGCCAGCACCAGGTCGGTCGCGGTCGCGCCCTCGGGCAGCTTGCCGAAGAGGCGGAAGCCGACGACCTCCGGGGTGACGAGGTAGATCGGCTGCCCGAGCATGCACGCCTCCGCCTCGATCCCGCCGACGCCCCAGCCGACGACCCCGAGGCCGTTGATCATCGTCGTGTGCGAGTCGGTGCCGACGAGCGAGTCGGGGAAGGCAACGCCATCGCGAACCTGCACCACCTTGGCGAGGTATTCGAGGTTCACCTGGTGGACGATCCCCGTGGCCGGCGGGACGACGTCAAAGTTCTTGAACGCCTTCTGCCCCCACTTGAGGAACTCGTAGCGCTCGCGGTTGCGCTCGAACTCGCGCTGCACGTTGTTCAGCAGCGCGAACTGCGAGCCGAACTCGTCCACCTGCACCGAGTGGTCGATGACCAGGTCGACCGGGACCAGCGGGTTGATCTTCTGCGGGTCGCCGCCCGCGCGCTTCATGGCGGCGCGCATGGCGGCCAGGTCGACCACGCACGGCACGCCGGTGAAGTCCTGGAGGATCACCCGCGCGACCTTGAACGGCACCTCGTTGCTGTTGGGCTTCGGCGCGTTCCACTTGCCCAGGCGGGTGACGTCCTGCTCGCTGACCTCGAAGTTGTCGAGGTTGCGCAGCGTGCTCTCGAGCAGGACCTTGATCGAGAACGGCAGCTTGTCCAGGTCCGCCAGCCCCGCGCGCTCCAGCGCGTCGAGCCGGGAGATGCGGACGTCACCGGCCTTGGTGGAGATCGTTGCGGAAGCGCCGAAGGGGTCGATTTTGTTGGCCATAAATGTCAGCGGTTGACGGATCACGTCCAAGCGGGGCCGACAAGGCGGCCGGAGCGGGGACAGGCGGCTGATCTTATGCGCGGGGGGTTGAGGTTCAAGGAAGCGAGGGGTCGGACGCGACCGGCGGCCCCGGGGAAACGCGCCGGTGGCTGCCAGGGCAGCCTGGAGCACGCGTGGCAGCGGGGACGTCCGCGATCAGCCCTGGAACCGCAGCGTCAGCACCCACGCCCGCCATTGCTTCTCGAACGCCTCCATCGACCGCGGCGCGACGGTTGCCTTCAGCGTGGCCACGCCGGTCGGGTCGGTAGCGTGCCCGTCGCGGAACTGGCGGTAGAAGGCGGGGAGCTTGTCGTGGTCCTGCAAGTACATCAGCAGGTAGCGGGCGTGCGCGTAGTTCATGCCGACGTGCGCGTCGCCGTAGAAGTCGTCGTCGGCGAGGAGGGCGGCGATCGGGCGCAGCTTGTCCTGCCGGATCGCGCGCTGGAGCGCCGGCAGCCGCCAGTTCGCCAGCCCGCGGATCTCGCCGCCCGCCAGCGTGCACTGCTCGAACAGGCTGCCCAGCCCCTCGTTGAACCAGTCGGGCACGTCCGGGAAGTCCGGCCGGATCAGCGCGTGCGTCAGCTCGTGCACCAGCGTTCCGGTGCCGGTGCCAACGTTCATCAGCATCGTGTTGTCGCGGTGGCGGTAGTAGCCGTAGCGCGTGACGTCGGCGTCGCCGAACCACTGCCGGGCGAGCCGCCGGTACGGCTCGTCGGCCTCGAACAGCAGGATCAGGGTCGGCTCGCTCGGGCGGGCGTCGAAGAACTTCTTGTGCAGCGCGTCGGCGGCGGACTGGATGGTGCCGGCGACGTACCCGCGAAGCTTCCGCTCGCCGCCGTCACCGGCCACCACGAACGGCGGGCTGACGATCACGCTGAGTCGCTCGGCGCGGAAGCGGTCGTCCCAACGGGCGCGCATCGCGTGGCACTTCTGCTCGAGCGTCGGCTGCGTCGAGGGCGCCGCGGCAAACGCCGCGGAGGCGCAGGCCAGCACCGTCGTCAGCAGGAGCATCGGTCGCATGACGGGTGAGACGCCCGCGGAAGCGGGAAGTTCCGCGCGGGCAAAATCACGCTCCGCGGTCGGTTAGTCCCACCGGAAGACGCCCTTGCCCCAGGCGTAGACGTAGGCGACCAGCAAGATCAGCACGAAGACGATCATCTCCACCAGCAGGATGGTCGCCTGCCCGGGCTCGCCGTTGCGGACAACGGGGGAGAAGATGCTGGCCCAGGGGTAGAAGAAGACGATTTCCACGTCGATGACCAGGAAGATCATGGCGACGATGTAGAACCGGACGTTGAACCGCTTGCGCGTGGTGCCGATGGGGACCATGCCGCTCTCGTAGGTGATGCTCTTGCCCGGCCCGGTCCGGCCCGGGCCGATCAGCATCGAGCCGACGATGTTGGAGACGGCGAAGCCGATCCCCATCACGATCAGCAGAACCACCGGCAGCCACGACGCCGGCGCATCGGCGGCGTCCATCTGCGTAGCGGCGGACGTGTTGGCGGCCTGGGCGAGCAGCGAAAGCATCATCAATCGACGCCTCTCATGTGAGCGGGGGCTACTCTAGGCGAAGGGAAAAATTTTAGCCACCGATGGAGGAAAGGATGAAGGCGGAAGGATGAAGGATGAAAGTACGACCCTCTTCTTCACCTTCATCCTTCCGCCTTCATCCTTCACTCCTTCCATTCAGCTTCCCGCCGGCTTCGTCGTCGAGCGGCGCGGGCTCGCGGGGAGCTTGAACGTTTCGGGGGCGTCGGGCTTGGCGGGGTCGAAGCCCTTGAAGTCGCCCGCCACGTGGCTGGCCAGGTCGAGCTTGTTCTGGCGGATGCCCTCGACGATGCACTGGGCCAGCTCGTACGCGCCGTAGGGGCTGTGGTGCGTGCCGTCGAACTTGGTCAAATCGTCCCCCTCGTGCTTGAAGAGGTGAACCGACTGCTTCGGCCCGAGCGCCTCGTAGAGCGACTTGCTCATCACGTTCAGGTCGATGAGCGGGACGCCCTCTTCCTTGGCGGCCTCGCGGACCTTGTCGGGGTAGTCGCCGAGGCTGTTGGTGACGGTGCTGCCCTGGAAGCGGTGCCGCAGCATCGGCGTCACCAGCACGGGCGTGCCGCCCTTGGCCTTCACCTTGGCCACCCAATCCTTGAGGGACGCCTTGTACTGCTCGACGGCGTCGGCGTCCTTGGACTTCTGGTCGTTGTGCCCGAACTGGATGAAGAGGTAGTCCCCCTTCTTCATCTGGCTCAGGACCTTGTCGATGCGCTTGGCGCCCGTGGACGAGCGTAGCGTCTCGCCCGATTCGCCGTGGTTGGCGACGGCGACGGTGGGCTTGAAGAACGCGGTGAGCATCTGCCCCCAGCTCGCGTACGGCTCGCCGCTCTGGTCGCAAACGGTGGAATCGCCGAGGAGGAAAACGGTCGGCACGTCGATTTTCTCGATCTCGATGGCCGACACGCACGGGCGGGCGCCGTTGAACTCCAGCGTGAGCCGCGGGTCCCACGCCCAGGCCTCGTCCACGCTCTCGCGCGGGACCTTCAGCTTCACCTTTCCGCCGGGGTAGTCCGGCGTGCGGACGTTGACGACGAACGACCTGGTCTCGGTCTTGCCCGCGTCGGTCTTCACGCCGTTGAGCATGAGCCGGCGAAGCTCGGCCTTGACGGTGGTGTCCGACGCCTCGCCGCCGGCGTCGCCGAGCGTGACGGTCACCTTGTAATTGCCGTCGGGCACGGCGACGGAGAAGAAGAAGGGCTCGTCGCTGGTGACGAAGTCGCCGCGGAGGGCATCGGCCGTCTTGCGGTCGATCGCGGTCACGCCGCTGCCGGGCTCGAAGCCGAAGCCGCGATCGTCGGAGTAGGTGAGGTCCGGCGTCACCTGCGTGTACCCTGCCTCGACCTTGCCGGAGCCGAAATCGAGCTTCAACGGCAAGCTCGGCGGCGCGGCGGCGGCAATGCCGGCCAGGGCGAACACGGACGTGATCAGCAACGACGGCGTGAGTGGGCTCATGACGTGAAATCGTAGCACGAGCCGGCCACTTTGCCGACGCCTTTGCCTCCCCCGCCCCACCGCACTAAAATCGGCCGGGCCCGTACCGGTGACCACTTATGATCGATACCCAGCAGCTCCCGGATAACGTCCTGACCACGCAGCTCAAGAAGGTCGTGAACTGGGCGCGGCGCAGCTCGCTGTGGCCGATGCCGTTCGCCACCGCCTGCTGCGGCATTGAACTGATGGCCACCGGCGCCAGCCGCTACGACATCGCCCGCTTCGGCGCCGAGGCGATGCGCTTCAGCCCGCGGCAGAGCGACCTGATGATCGTGGCCGGCCGGGTGACGATCAAAATGATGCCGGTCCTCCAGCACATCTACCAGCAGATGACCGAGCCGAAGTGGGTCATCTCGATGGGCGCCTGCGCCAGCACGGGCGGTGTGTTCGACGCGTACGCGACGATCCAGGGGATCGACCAGTACATGCCGGTGGACGTCTACGTCCCCGGCTGCCCGCCGCGCCCCGAAACGCTGCTCGAGGGCGTGATGGCCATCCAGCGGATCGTCGACCAGGACGGCCTGCCCCCCGCCGGCAAGCGCCGCCCGCTGCAACTGGCGATCGAGCCGAGCTACGTCCCCGCCCCGCAACCGATGGTGCCGGTCACCGTGGGCGGGCGCACGGTCTGATCGGCGGCCCGCCGTCCCGTCACCCGCCTGCCGAACGCGCGCCCGCCAAACCCGTGGCTTGGGCGTCCCCCGCCCGAGCGCTTGCCGCGATAGCGGAGGGGGATTATGCGGATTCGGGAAAGGCGTCGCGCTCGTAGGGGCGAGACTTGTCTCGCCCTCTGCGGCAGCGAAAGCGGGCGACACAGGTGTCGCCCCTACAGTCGACGCGCCGCGCATTCCGCCGATCCGTATTAAGAGGCGGCTGGTCCGGCGCGAGCGCTCGGGCAAGATGCCCAAGCCACGGATGGGGCAGGCGCCCGCATACCGCGCGAAGGCGCAGGCCGTTGGCATCGCGCGGCGCGCGTGTGGCAAAGCTACCGGCCGGTTGCGGCGGTCGTCGTGCTCGGCGCAGCGTTGGCATCGATGGCGGCGACGATTCGCTCCTGCACCTGCTTGGCGGTGTTGTTCGTTCCCGGCGGGCAGTTGTTCATCAGGATGGAGAAGGCGTACCACTGGTCGTCGCGGGCCTTCAGGTAGCCGCTGACGGCGCTGACGGCGTTGACGTAGCCGCTCTTGCCGAACACCCGACCCTTGAGCGGGCCCTCGAAGCGGCGCTCGAACGTGCCGTCGGCGCCGCCGACCGCCAGGCTGCTGATGAACGCGTCCTTGTTCCGGGAGTGGAAGTTGTAGGCCAGCACCTTGAGCAGCGCGTCGGCGCTGACGCTGTTGTCGCGCGACAGGCCGCACCCGTCGTCGATCCGGAACTGAGTTTCGGGAACGCCGATCTTCGTGAGGAAGGCGGCGACGGCGGCGGGGCCGTTCTCCCACGAGCCGGGCTGCCCGCCGCTGGCAGCGTGGCCGAGCCGCTTGCACAGCGCCTCGGCATAAAGGTTCATGCTGTCCTTGTTGGCGCGGTCGAGCACCGTGGCCAGCTTGGTGTCCAGCGCCGCGACGACGGTCCAACCGGCCGGGTCCTTCGCGTGCTCCTCGCGGACCGCGCGGTTGCGCCCGACCGCGCCGTTGACCGCCACGCCGCCCGCCGACAGCGTCTCGGCCAGCACGGTGGCGGCGAACATCGGCGGGTCGTGGACGGTGATCGACGCCGGCTCGCCGAGCGAGCCGCGCACGTCGCCGCGGATGGTCACGTCGTTCTTCCCCGGCGCCCGCAGCAGCGCCACGACGCTCTCGCTGCCGCCGGTGATTGTCTGGTTCTTCACCGCCACGTAGCGCGTGTTGGGCGGATCGGTGGCGACCGCCGCCGGCTCGCCCGGCTGGGTCGGGCGGACGAAGAAATCGACGCAGTTGGCGTTGAAGTTCACCCCGCCCACGCCAGCGGAATAGCGCGAGTTGGCGTAGCGCGCCAGCCAGTTGGGGTGGACGAAGGTCTCGTCGAAAACGCTGTCGTCCACCGTCACGTTGCGCACCGAGGTCACGCCGCGCTTCTTCAGTTCCTCCGCCCACGCCTTGAATACGGTGGTGCTCTCCCACCCGAGCTTCTTGAGCATCTCGGCGTCGCCAAGGGCGGGATCGCCGTCGCCGATCAGGTAGAGGTCCTGGTCCTTCTGGAGCAGCACGGTGCGGAACTTGAAGTCCGCGCCGAAGTGGTCGAGGAAGGCGGACGTGGTCAGCAGCTTCAGGTTGCTCGCGGGGATCAGCGGGATGTCGCTGTCGAAGCGGTAAATGACGGCGGAGCCCTGCGGCGAGTCGCCGAGCTTGGCGACGGCGACGCCCATCTCCACCTTGTTGAGGTACTTGTCGCGCAGGATGGACCGCACGTCGCCCGACAGGTCCGCGCGGGCCGTCGCCGGGGGCACGGCGGAACAGACGACGAGCAGCGCCAGCGGGAGGAGCCGGCGGCAGAGACGACGACCAGACCACATCATGCGAGACACCACGGGTTGCACGAGTCCTTGCGCAACGGCGAACGACGCCCGGAGAGAGGTGGATACGGTACCGCGGGACGCGAGGGTCGCAAGGGGTCGGCCGGGCGCGGTCGAACACGCGAATCCTCCGGCGCAGGCCGCGCGTGGTGGAACTCGCGCAGCAACTTGCCAGCGCACAGCACCGGCACCGTCAACCTGGCCGGACGAGCGGTGTTCAAGAAACCAAAGAAGCGGTGAAGCAACGAGCTTCACCGCTTCGAATGAGTCAAGGCCGACCGCCGCGCCGGATCAGTATCCGTACGCGTACCGCCCGCCGCCGCCGCCGCCGCCGCGGGCGCTTCCGAACCGTCCGGTCGTCTCACGGCCGATCAGGTTCATGAGGCGCTGCTCGAGCGGCGGGTGGGTCTGGAAGAGGTTGGCGACGCTGCGCACCGGGTTGAACGGCTCGGCGATGAACAGCCCGTTCATCGCCGGGTTCACCGGCAGAGGGACCTGGTGGGCGGCGGCGTGGATCTTCTCCAGCGCGCTGGCCAGGTACATCGGGTTGCCGCAGATGGCGGCGCCTTCCTTGTCGGCGTTGAACTCGCGCGAGCGGCTGATGGCCGCCTGGATCAGCCCCGCCGCAACCGGGCCGAGCAGCATCGTCAGCAGCCCGGCGATCGGGTGCGAGTCGCCCTCGTCATCCTGCGCGCCGCCGAACATGAAGAAGTACCCCAGCGCGCTGATGGCGCCGGCGATGGTGGCGGCGACCGAAGCGATCAGGATGTCGCGGTGCTTCACGTGCGCCAGCTCGTGGGCCATTACGCCGGCGATCTCATCGCGGTTCAGCATCTGGAGCAGGCCGGCGGTGGCGCAGACCGCGGCGTTGCGCGGGTTGCGACCGGTCGCGAAGGCGTTCGGCGCCGCCGCCGGCGACACGTACACCCGCGGCATCGGCATCTCCGCCCGCCGGGCCAGCGGCTCCACGATCCGGTAAAGCTCGTGCTCCGGCCCGACCTCCTTTGCCTGCATCGTCATCAGCGCGATCTTGTCGCTGAAGAAGTAGGCGACGAAGTTGGACACGGCGGCGAAGATCATCGCGATCATCAACCCGCCGCGACCGAAGAACGAGCCGATGAACAGGATCAGCGCCGTCATCAACCCGAGCAGCACGGCCGTCTTCACGTTATTGTATAACTTGCTCATCATCATCGAATCTCCTTGCGCGCTCCTTTCGGGAAAGTGAGGGGCGGTCCATACAGCCCCCTCACCAAAAGAAACCATAAGCGGCGGCGAAGTCGCGGTAAGTAGAAACGCGGCCCCGGTTTGGAACCGGCGGCTCCCGCTGCCAGGGAAGGGTGGATCAGGTCCGGAGCTTTCGTCCGAGCTGCTGCTCCACCGAATCGATCTTCGACGTCAGCATGTTGTCGTGCCCGTTGCGGTAGTCCATCTTGATCGTGCAGGCGATGCGGTTGCAGTCGGCGGCAAGGGCTTCGTGGCACTGGCGGATAACTGCCATCACCTGGTCGTACTCCCCCTCCACGCACGTGCCAAGGGGGCCGAGTCGGTACGGCAGGCCGCTGCGGTCGATGATGTCGAGCAGGCGGGCGACGTACTTCCCGACGCTTTCCCCCTTGTCCATGGGCCACATGCTGAATTCGGCAAGCAACATGCGAGTTTTCTCCGCGGCGTCTCGGTTCGTGGGTGTAACCTTTGCTACGCTGGCGGTACTATAGTAGTGAAGTCCACAACGGGGAGCCTTGCAATGCGTGTTGCCTTTGCGTTCGTCGCGGCGTTGATGTTCTGCTCGTCGGCCTGGGCCGCTTCCACGCGCGTGTACGTCGCGCCGTTCCAGGAAGCCAACACGTCCACCCCGCCGGACTGGATCAACCGCGCCATCCACCAGGCGGTGAGCGACGAACTGTCGCGCGCCGGATCAGTCGAGGTGGTCGCCGCGCCGGCGTCGAGCAGCTCGACCTCGCCGCAGGCGAGCAGCGAACAGGCGAAGAACCTCAACGCGCAGTACGTGGTCGCCGGCTCCATCCAGCGCGTCGCTGGCGAGCTGCGCGTCACGGGGCAGGTGCAGGACGCCAACGGCGCAACCGTCGGCGGGTTCAAGGCAACCGGCTCGGAGCGCGAGTTGTTCGCCATCGAGGATGACCTGGCCCGGCAGGTGGCACAGCTTGTCCGCCCCGCGGCCGCGGCGGCGCCGGGTGCGACAGCTGCCGCCACGACCACCGGACCGACGGCCCCGGCGTCTCCGGCGTCTCCCGCGTCTCCCGCGGCGGCCGGCATGCCCGCCGGAGCGGCGACCAACACCGCCACCGCCCGCGGCACGATTCAGGTCGAAACGCCCTTCGCTCCCGGCAAGTACGGGGCGTACGAGGGCTCCGATCTCCAGCGCTCGCTCAACTCGCCCGGCCCGCTCTTCCGCCAGCGCATCTACGTCCCCTACGACGCCACCCCCACTTACCAGCAGCCGATGTACCCGGTTACCTACGGCATCAACGGCAACCAGGGCTATCCCTATTACACCGGCCCGTTCTCGTACCACCGCGGGGCGTACTTCGGCGGAATCTACGGCGGGTACGGGTGGGATAACTCCCCCATCGTCATCATCAACGGCCGCGGGTGGCGCCACCACGGCGGCGGTGGTGGCGGTGGTGGCGGTCACGGTGGCGGACCCGGGGGCGGGTTTGGCGGCGGTGGAGGGTTCGGCGGCGGATCCAACGGGATGGCCATCCGCAATTCCGCCAGCTTCGCCGGCAACCCCCCGCCCGGCGTGGTGACCACGATTGGCAAGTGAGCAACGAGCGGAAGACGGAAAGGCCGGCAAGCAAAGTGAGATGAAGGCGCCGCGGGTCACGCGGCGCCTTCTTCCTTTTTCAGGCCGGCTTTGTTCCCCACGTTTCCCTTTTTTCGTTTTTCCTTCCCTCTCGCTACCTTCTCCCGCATGACCCACGAGCAACTGGCCAGGCGGATCGCGGAGGTGTCGCTGCTTCGCGGCGAGTTCACGCTGCGCAGCGGCCGCAAGAGCAACTACTACCTCGACAAGTATCGCTTCGAGACCCAGCCCGACGTGCTGGCCGCGCTGGGCCGAATGCTGGCGGAGCGCGTCACGACCGACACCGACCGCATCGCCGGCGCCGAGCTCGGCGCCGTCCCCCTCGCCGCCGCCGCCGGCATGGCCGCCAATAAGCCGATCGTCTTCATCCGCAACCAGAAGAAGGACTACGGCACCGCCAAGCAGCTCGAGGGCGTCCTCAACCCCGGCGACACGGTGATGATCGTCGAAGACGTGCTGACGACCGGCGGGCAGGTGTTGGAAGCCGTGAAGACTCTTCAGGAAGCCGGCGCGAAGATCGAGCGCATCGTCGCGGTCATCGACCGCCTGGAAGGCGCCCGAGAGAACATCGAGAAGGAAGGCCTGATCTTCGAGAGCCTCTTCACGACGAAGGACCTCGGGATCGCCTGACCTCGACCAGAGCCCGCGATGAGGTGATATCGTGGCGTGCGCGCGTACTGGGCACTCGCACGCTCGCGCCGCAGCCGCGAATCGTGGCATGGGCTGCCAGCCCATGGCGTGTGTACTCACGCGCTCGCGGCGCAGCCGCGAAGAAGCTGTCGCGGAGCGATCTTCTTCCGTGGCATGGGCTCCCAGCCCATGGCGTGCGTATTCGCACGCTCGCGGCGCAGCCGCGAATCGCGGAGCGATCTTCCTCCCGCGCCCGTCGCGTTGCCTGAAGATCCGCTGGCCGCGGATGGCTTTGATCGGGCTGCGCCCAATGTGCGTGCGAACACGCACCATGGGCTGGGAGCTGCTCTGTTCAAGTCATCGTCACCGCGAC
>DASQDR010000280.1:0-4665 GCA_035634055.1 Tepidisphaeraceae bacterium
GCATCCTACTAAGTTGAGCGAAATGCGTACATCCGCCTGCGTAATCTCGGGATCGCGGAAATCTCTGGTCTGGCTGTGCCAAAGCTCGTTGGATTCGACGACGCGCTGTTTGTCGTTGAGATGACGATCGTAACGCCACCGTCGGTAGTTGACTTTGCGTCGGCGGTGCTGGATCACGACCCGGCACTCATCGAAGATGAAGGGCACACGCTTGAGGATCTCGTTCACGCACGATTCGGCGAACGTGCCGATCGCGTACTCGATTTCTACTATGAATTGATCGCGCGGGCGGGGATCTACGTGACGGACCTGCACCCCCACAACGTCAAGTTCGAGGCCGCCGTCTGAAGTTCCCCGTGTTTGCCAGGGAGCTCGAGGCGCAGCGGCAGGAGAAGACATGCTGAACAAATACTCACGCCGGATCACCCAGCCCGCCAGCCAGGGCGCCTCGCAGGCCATGCTCATCGCGACCGGGCTCAAGCCCGCGGACCTGGACAAGCCGCAGGTCGGCATCGGGGCCGTCTGGTACGAGGGCAACCCGTGCAACATGCACCTTCAAGACCTCGGCACGCACGTGAAGGAGGGGGTGGCCGCCTCCGACTGCGTCGGGATGCGGTTCAACACCATCGGCGTCAGCGACGGGATCTCGATGGGGACCGACGGCATGAGCTACTCGCTCCAGTCGCGCGACCTGATCGCCGACTCGATCGAGACCATCATGGGCGCGCAGTTCTACGACGCGCTGGTGACCATCCCCGGCTGCGACAAGAACATGCCCGGGTGCGTGATGGCCATGGCGCGGCTCGACCGCCCGGCGATCATGGTCTACGGCGGCACCATTCGCGCCGGGTGCGCCACGTTCCGTGGCGAAGACAAGAAGCTCGACATCGTCAACACGCTCGAGGCGTACGGGCAGCTCATCGCCAACAAGATCACCGAGGCCGAGCGCCGCACCATCGTCGAGAACGCCTGCCCCGGCGCGGGCGCGTGCGGCGGGATGTACACGGCGAACACGATGGCCTCCTTCATCGAGTGCATGGGGCTGACGCTCCCCTACTCCTCCTCCACCCCCGCCGAGGATCCCGCCAAGATCGCCGAGTGCAAGAAGGCGGGCGCGATGATGCGCACGCTGCTCGAGAAGGACCTCAAGCCCAGCGACATCGTCACCCGCCAGAGCTTCGTCAACGCCATGCGGCTGACGATCGTGCTCGGCGGCTCGACCAACGCCGTGCTTCACTCGATCGCCATGGCCCGCGCGTTCGGCATCGAGCTGACCGTGGACGACTGGCAGCGCATGAGCGACGAGACGCCGTTCCTGGCCGACCTCAAGCCCAGCGGCAAGTACGTGATGGAAGACCTGCACCGCGTCGGCGGCGTACCCGCGGTGATGAAGATGCTGCTCGACCGCGGGTTGATCGACGGCAAGCAGATGACCGTCACCGGCCGGACCATCGCCGAGAACCTGGCGGAGGTGAAGCCGATCGACAAGGTCGACCAAACCATCATCGCGCCCTACGACCGCCCGGTGAAGAAGGATGGGCACATCCAGATCATGAAGGGGACGCTCGCGCCCGGCGGGTGCGTCGGCAAGATCACCGGCAAGGAAGGGACCGTCTTCCGCGGCACCGCCAAGGTCTTCGACAGCGAGGAGGACATGCTCGCGGGGCTGGAGACGATCACGCTCGGCGACGTGGTGGTCATCCGCTACGAGGGCCCCAAGGGCGGCCCCGGCATGCCGGAGATGCTCACCCCCACCGCCGCCATCGCCGGCGCGGGGCTGATCAATGGCGTCGCGCTGATCACCGATGGACGGTTCTCCGGCGGCAGCCACGGCTTCATCATCGGACACGTCGTCCCCGAAGCCATCGAGGGGGGCCCGATCGCGCTGGCCCGGACCGGCGACACCATCACCATCGACTCCGACAACGGCCGGATCGATCTAGAGGTGGACCAGGCCGAGATCGCCAAGCGCCGCGCCGCCTGGAAGAAGCCCCCGTACAAGGCCAGCCGCGGCACGCTGTTCAAGTACATCAAGAACGTGAAGAACGCATCGGAAGGATGCGTGACTGACGAGTGACTTGGAGAACCGCGGAGGGACGCGGAGCAGGAGGAGAGAGAAGCCACGAATGGCACGAATGAACACGAATGAGAGAGGCGGGTTTGCTTGGTCTTCCACTCGTGGCCATTCGTGTGTTCGTGGCCCTGCGGGCGCGCTGCTCTGTGGGTGTAGCCGGCCAGCAGGAGAGGTGTCATCCTGAAGCGTAATCACCGCGCTGGTCCTTCAGCATCCCCGCGCGCATCGGCACGCACCTGCGGTTTCACGAGCGCTACTGTTTCTTCCACTTCCCCTCGAGGAAGGGGCTGCCCTTGATGGTGATGCCGCCGTCGGGGTCGGTTTGGATGACCATCGCGCTCGGCGGCGTGTCCGGGGCGCTGAGGGTGAGGCGGGCGGCGCGCTGGCCTAGCACTTCGGGCGCGTAGGTGAAGGCCACCGTCACCGGACCCTGGGTGGCGCTCACGCGGTCGGCGGTGACGGTGAGCTTGATGGTCCGGCCGTTCTCCTCGCGGACGTAGTTGCCCTGGATCGCGCGGCGCGTCGCCGCCTGCTCCTCGGGCGTGCCAGCGCGGACATCGGCGGCGCCGGAGCCGACGAGGTTGGCGTTCGCGCGGCGCTCGTTCACGGCCGCCGCGTACTCGCCCCTGGCGTCGACGACGCCCAGGTCCTTCGCCGTGGGCAGCAGGATCGAATCGTCCGGGCCGGTGGTCGGGCCGATGATTCCGTCGCCGCCCTTGTCGGCGACGTCGTTTCCGCTGGGGCCGAACGTGTAGATGTTGTCGCGCTTCACGCCGACGAAGGGGTTGGCCTCAAACGACACGTGCCCGTCGCCGTACAGCACGTTCTGGCCGTCGTAGTTATGGTTCGGCGAGTTGCCCTTGCGCATCTCGCGCGCCGGCGACTTGGGGTGAACCTTGAGCAGGTCATCGACGCCCGGGTTCATGTCCGAGGCGATCGCAAACTCGGCGCCGATCGCGTTGTTCAGCTTGAACCCCTTGCCGATCGCCTCCTTCGTCGGGTAGGGGTTCTGGTAGCTGTAGTTCATGTGCTCCGCCAGCGCCTTGTTGCCGGGCCAGTTGGAGAAGTTGACAGCCTTATTCCCCCCGCCGCCGAAGGCGAACGGCTCCGAGCCGGTGCTGGGGCAGATGAAGACGTCGGACGTGATGTCTTGGGTGCGGAGCAGCAGGTAGAGGGCGGCCGTCACGTCGTTTGGCTTGGGCGCGACCTCCGACTTCTGCGCGTCGAACGGGTCCGCCTTCTCCGCCGCCACCGCTCCGAGCTTGTCGTTGCCTTGGTAAGGGGTGCCCCAGACTGGCACCGGCTTGTTCATGTCCGCGACGGCGCGCGGGTACGCCCCGCGGTTCTCGTTGGAATACAGAAGGATCGCCTGCCCGATCTGCCGGAGGTTCGCCGCGCACTTCACCCGCCGGGCCACCTCCTCCGCCGCGCCGATCTGCGCGAGGCTGAAGGTTCCCAACAGCAGCACGAGCAAGATTCCCACCGCCACGTCGGCCGGTTTGACGCGTCCCATAGAAGATGCTCCTTCCGTTAATCAGGTGCATCTTAACGTCCGCATCGGCAAATCTCGTGACCCGGCCGTGGAGAGAGCGCGCGGGATGGCGGCATTGGCGCGGCCCTGTTGCGGCGCAGCGATGGGGTCGCTGCGATCGTGCCCAAGGCGGTAACGGTCTACACCCGAAAGAAGCGGCGGCGGGCTAGAACGGCAGGGCCTCGTCCATCCAGTCGTCGCTCTTGAGGACCTGCTTGCGGTTGAAGCGGGCGAGGCGCTCGGCGCGGGACTGGGCGATCTTGATCAGGCGGTCGGCCCCGAGAACGCGCCAGAGCTTGCGCTGCTTGGCGGCGTGGCGGAGGAACAAATCGTCCTCGGCGCAGCAGAACATCTGCGCGCAGCCGGGGTCGCCTTGCCGGGCGGCGCGGCCAAAGAGTTGGCGGTCGACGCGGTAGCTGGCAGCGGGCTCGGTGCTGACCACGTGCAGCCCGCCCTTTTCCGCCACCCCGCGGCTGAGCATGATGTCGGTGCCGCGGCCGGCCATGTTGGTGGCAACCGTGATCTTCCCCTCCTGCCCGGCCTCGGCGACGATCGACGCTTCCTGCGCCGTCTGCGTGGCGTTGAGCACGCGGTGCGGCTTGCCCAGGGCGGCGAGCCGGCGGCTCACCTCCTGCGACGCCAGCACCGAGCGCGTCCCGACCAGCACCGGCGCCCCGGACTCGTTGATCTGCGCGATGCGCGCCACCGCGGCGTCCCACTTCTGGTCCATCGTGTCGAACATGCGCGTCGGGAGCTGCACCCGAATGCACGGCTTGTTCGTCGGGATCTTGACCACCGGCCGCTGGTAGATCTGCCACAGCTCCGGCGCCGCTTCCCACGCGGTGCCGGTCATGCCGCCCATGATGGGGTACTGGCGGAAGAAGCGCTGGAAGCTCAGGCGGGCAAGGTTCTCCTTGTCCGCGGTGACGGGGACGCCCTCCTTCACCTCGATCGCCTGGTGCAGGCCGTGCCGCCAGGAGCGGTCGGCCATGATGCGACCGGTGAACTCGTCGATGATCTGCACCTTCTGATCCTCGGTCACCAGGTACTGCTCGTCGCG
>DASQDR010000281.1:0-5965 GCA_035634055.1 Tepidisphaeraceae bacterium
TCGGTCTCGCCCGCCTGCGAGTTGTCGCGGGCGCGGCCGGCCTGCATCAGGACGATCTCGTACTCGCCGTCACCGTCGAGGTCCGCGATCGAGGCGTCGTTCGGCTTGTACCCATCAGGAGTCTTGAGCGGGATCGACACATACGGCTTCTCGGGCGCGTTGGCCGGCAGCGTGAACGGCTGGCTCGCCTCCTGCTCGGCGCCCTTCAGCACCGGCTTGACGACGTACGCGACCGGCTGGTCGAGCTTCACGTTGGTATCAACGAGGTGCGTCGGGCCGGTCAGCGGCTGCGGGTTGATCTTGGTTGCCTCGCCCTGGCCGGACTTGCGGTAGACGTTGAACGCGATGTCGTCCGGGTCGGTAGCGAGCAGGCGCCACCCCACCCAAACCTTGCCGCCACCCTGGTTGACGGCGACGACGCCGCGGCCGAGCGCCTCCATCTGCCGCTGTGCGAGCAGCGGGCTCGCCGTGAACGTAACGCAAGCGATGATCGCGGCAATCGAAAGGAACCTGCGCATGTTTTTCCTCACGTTTGTGGCCTCGAGCGAACTGCCCTGATGCTTGGCCGCGGCGGCGGCTCGATTGATCAAAAACCGGCACGGTGACCGCGAGTCCTCGCGGCAGCGACGACGGCGCGGCCTACTTCTCCGACGACGGCGATTCTTTGAGGTAACTCTTCAGCGGGTTGTCCTTCAGGTTGCGGATGCCTTCGACGGCGGCCTCCGCGTTGAGCTTCGCGCCGGCGACGCCGGTGTGCGTGCCGTCAGCGGGCGTGAAGTACTTCTCCTTGATCTCCGCCGGCTCCATGCCCACCCACCGCTTCATGATCAGCGTGTTGAGCGGGATGAAATCCGCCTTCTCCGCCTGGGCGACCTGCTCGGCCAGGCGGACGTAGTCCCAGTTCTCCGGCGTCGCGTCGGTCACCTTCGCCTTGGGCACGTGCGCCACCGGTGAACAAACGATCGGCGTCAGGCCCTTCTCGCGCGCGTCGTTGATGTACTTGCGCATATACCAGCCGAAGGTGTGAACCGTTTCCTTCTTCCCCTGCTTGAGGGTGAGCGTGACCTCCTCGGTCTCGTCGCCCAGGCCGCGGATGGTGCCGCGCTCGCGGTTGTCGCCCGCCAGCTTGCCGCCGTCGTTGTGACCGAACTGGATGATGACGAAGTCGCCCTTCTTGGCGCTCTTGAGGACATCGTCCCAGCGACCCTCGGTCTGGAAGGTTCGGCTGCTGCGCCCGCCGATGGCGCGGTTGACGACGTTGATGCGGCTCTTATCGAAGAAGTCGCCAACCGGGTCGCCCCACCCCTGCTGCCCCTTGCCGTTGACGCGAACGGTGGAGTCGCCGACGAGCCAGAGGGTGGGGAGGTTTGGGTTGATCTTCTCGTCGCGACCGACCGATGGCCCCGGCCGAGAGGCCGCCTGCGACGCCGGTGCGGCCGCGTGCGAAACCTCCGCCGCGCCTGCTGCGACCAGTAGCACGACCACCAGCCCAAGGAGCGCTCTAGGAACATGAAGCATGTTTAATCCTGTGAACAGAGATGGCACAGCGTAACCGCTTGTGCCGCGGACCCGGAACCGCCTTTCATGTCCGGAAACCGCGCGACTGGAGAGGAATAATCGCTCGCCCAACTACCGCAAGGCCTGCAACTTCCACGCAATTGCCATCACCGCCGACCGATATAAGCGTTGCAACCGTACTCATGTATGGATCGCGTTCGATTTGCCTACGCGATCCGACCGCCCCGAACAATGTTTCGTTATCCGCATTATTTTTAAACCTATTGTGATCTGCCGCCGTACATCGATAGATCGACAGTCAGATTGTGAAAGTTTCACCGGTAATTTCACGGTGTTTCTTGCATCTGACCGCTTTCGTGTTAAATTCAATCATGGGGGTGCCAGTGGAGGGAGAGCCCACAGGCAGACCCGTTCCCCGCGAAGCTCTACCTAGAACCAAGCGAGTTCCCACTCCTTCTGGAGGCGCACAGATGGCGTCGTCATCACCCGTCACTCTTCTCCCGGCTCAGAACAACCGTAACCTCCGCAACCGCCGCACCGCGATGACGCTCGCCCTGGCGACCGCGTCGCTGGTGCCGGCCTTCGCCCGCGCGGCGAGCCAGACCTGGTCGGCCACCCCGACCGATGCGCTCTGGACCACCGCCGCTAACTGGACCGGCAACGCCGTGCCCGGCACGCTCAACGCCGCCAGCACCGACCTCGCCACCTTCAACACGCCCATCGCCAACGTCGGCGGCGTGAACATCGGCGACGCCTCCAATCCGATCACCATTGACGCGACCCGCACCATCGCCGGCATCCTGTTCGACACCGCGAACGTCGGCTCGTACCAGATCGGCTCGGCGTCCGGCAGTCCCCTCACGCTCTACACGAACCAGGGGAACAGCAGCATCCGCATGAGCGCCGCGGTGACCTCCTCGCAGGTCATCGCCAACCCGCTCATCTTCCGCCAGCCGTCCAGCACGAACGGCCGGTACACTTTCCTCAACGATTCGACGACTTCCACCGCGTCGCTGACCCTCAGCGGCACGATCACGAACGCTGGCACCCGCCCGGTCGTCACGGTGCTCGATGGCGCCAACACCGGCGCCAACACCATCAGCGGCGTCATCTCGTACACCGGCTCCAGCCAGACCGCCCCCTACCTCGTCAAGCGCGGCACCGGTACCTGGGCGCTGACCGCCGCCAACACCTTCACCGGCACGTTGATGAACGATGTGAGCGGCAACGCCGGCATCCAGGTGCTGGACGGCGTGCTGTCGGTTCAGAACAACAACGCGCTCGGCTCCAGCGCCACCGCCAACCAGCTCCAGGTCTGGATTGGCAAGAAGTCGCTGACCTACACCAGCAACGGCACCACCACCCAAACGCTGTCCAGCGTCACCGGCGGCACCCTCGAGCTGTCCAACAACATCACGCTCGACAACGGGCTGTCGCTGAACCTGTTCCAGGACGGCACGATCCGCTCCAACGGCAGCAACGCCACCAACGGTCGCATTAACGTCAACGCCGCCGCCACCAGCGCCACCATCGCCACCGTCAACGCCACCGACGTCTTCACGATCGGCAACAGCGCCAACGACGTGACCGGCGGCTCGGCCTCGACGGTCCTCAACGTCGCCGGCCCCGGGACCGTCCTGCTCAACAGCGCCAACAACTACAACGGCGTCTGGTCGTTCAACAGCGGGCTAACCCAGCTCGGCACCGGCGCCACGCTCGGCTCGGCCAGCGCGGGCGTCACCTTCGGCGAGAACAGCACCGGCAAGCTCCAGCTCAACGGCAACAACGCCACCATCGGCAGCCTGAACTCCCACGCCAACCCCGGCTCCGCCGTCATCGAGAACGGCGGCGCGGCGACCGGCGTCAACACCCTGACGGTCAACACCACCGCCGCCAACACCTACCACGGCGTGATCCAGGACGGCGCCGCCGGCTCCATCGCCCTCGTCAAGAGCGGCCCCGCCGGCACGCTCGCCCTGACCAGGGCCAACACCTACACCGGTGGCACCGCCATTAACGGCGGCGCGCTGCTGGCGAACAACTCCAGCGGTTCGGCCACCGGCACCGGCAGCGTCGCGATTGCCACGGGTGGCGTGCTCGGCGGCAGCGGCACGGTGGCCGGTCCGGTCACCGCCAACGCCAACGGCCGCATCGCCCCCGGCGCAGCCGCCGGCCAGGTCGGCACCCTCACCGTCGGCTCGCTGACCCTCAACGCCGATTCGGTTCTCGACTACGACGTCACCGACGCCTCGACGCTCGACAAGATCATCGTGTCGACCGCTGACGGCCTGACCATCAACGGCGGGCAGCTCAACATCAACGGCGGCACCAGCCCCTTCACTGCAAACGGCGTCTACAACCTCATCGGCTACACCGGCAACATCGGTGGCATCGGCACCGGCGCCATGACGGTCGCCTCGGCCAACCAGGACATCGTCAACAAGTCGTACACGATCGGCTCCGCCGGCGGCTTCGTCACCCTGACCGTCGCCAATTCCAGCACGGTCATCTCGTACTGGAACGCCGACAGCGACGGCAACTGGAGCACCGGCCCCTGGACCACGCCCACCCCCAACTCCGCCGGCGCGTTCGCTTCCTTCGGCGGCGGCGGCACCGCGATCACGGGCAACCGCACCGTCACCGTTGACGGCGCCTACACCGCCGGGACGGTCGCCTTCAACAACCCGTCCCACTCCTACACGCTCGCGGCCGGGTCGGGCGCGAACATCACGCTGGACAACAACGCCAGCACCTCGTTCCTCACCAACAGCGCGGGCAACCACAGCGTCCAGGTCCCGCTGACCCTCACGACCAACGGCGTGCTCGTCAACGTTGCCCAGGCGGGCAACACCCTCAGCGTCTCCGGTGCGGTCAGCGGCAACGGCGCCGTGACCAAGTCGGGCATTGGCACCCTCGCCCTGACCGGCGCCAACACCTACACCGGCGGCACGAGGCTCAACGGCGGCACGATCCAGATCAACAACGCAAGCAGCCTCGGCGACGCGGCGGGCAACCTGGTGTTCGGCGGCGGTAACCTGCAACTCCTCGCCGACGTCACCACCGCCCGCAACTACCAGCTCAACGGCACGGACAATGCCGTGATCAACACCAACGGCTTCAACCTCACCCACTCCGGCACCATCACCCCGCTGAACGGCGGCACCGGTGGGCTGATCAAGAACGGCGCCGGCGCGCTGGTTCTGAGTGGGGTCAATACCTACACCGGCTCGACGACCGCCACCGGCGGCACGCTGACCATCAACAGCAACGCCAGCCTCGGCGACGTCGCCACCGGCGCCGCGCTGAACCTCAGCGGCGGCACCATCCTCGAGAGCACCGCCACGACCTCGCTCTCCAACGCCGGCGCCAACCGCGCTGTGAACCTCGGCGCGGGTGGCGCGACCTTCAACGTCGCCGACGCCACCACGCTGACCGTCCCGGGGCAGCTCACCGGGTCGTCCGCGCTGGCCAAGACCGGCACCGGCACGCTCCTCCTGTCCGGCGCGAACAGCCCGAGCTTCAACGGCCCGGTCACCATCAGCGCCGGCACCATCCAGCTGGGTGGCGGGCAGGCGAACGGGCAGGCCGCCATCGGCGACCACAGCACCTTCGCCAACGCCATCACCTTGGCCGGCGGCACCCTGGAGATGAACGGGCACACCGGCAGCAACAGCGGTGGCTACGGCATCCTGAACTCGTGGATCGACGTTCCGGCGAACCAGACCGGCACGCTGCGAGTCACCCAGCGCGGCAGCTTCGGCGGCGCCCTCAGCGGCTCGGGCACGCTCAACCTCGTCGTCAATTACGTTCGCGGTGACATCAACCCGCTCGGCGGGTGGAACGGCTTCACCGGGCAGATCAACGTCAGCCCGGCCGTCGCCGGCGGCGACTTCCGCCTCACCGGCCCGCTCAACCTGGCCAACGCGAAGCTGCACCTGGCCTCCGGCGTCGCCATGGCCCAGCACTTCAACCCGCCGGCCGGCGGGGAAACCGTGCAGGTCCTGGGCGAACTGACCGGCGACGCCGGGGCGCTCATCGGTGGGCAACCCGTTGCCGACCGGTTCGTGAACTGGCACATTGGCGCCAACACGACGAACAACGCCACGTATGCCGGCGTGATCGGTAACGCCGCCGCCCAAGTCACCGGGCCCGCCCGCGTGACCAAGGTCGGCACCAATACCCAGACCCTGACCGGCACCAACCTCTACACGGGCGCCACCACGCTCAACGCCGGAACGCTCAGCGTCTCGGCCAACGAGAATCTCGGTTTCGTGGGTGACGGCACCACCGCCGCCGCCCCGGTCGTCTTCAACGGCGGCACGCTGCAGGTCACCGGCAGCGCCCTGGCCAACCTCGACGGCCGCGCCGTCAACTGGTCGAGCTTCAACGGCGGCATCGACGTCGCCGACGCCGGCCACACGTTCACCGTCGCCTCGGGCATCGGCGG
>DASQDR010000282.1:0-14379 GCA_035634055.1 Tepidisphaeraceae bacterium
AAGCGTACTCGGGAGGGATCTCGGGATGGAGAACGACTCACCTGCCCGAGATCCCTCGCGAGTACGCTTCGGGATGACATTGCTCAACGGCCGCCGCTCGCCGCTGCGGTCCGCGCGCTCGCCGCTGCGGCCGCGCTCAACGCGGATCAGGTTGCCGAGGTTGATGATATCGTCGCGGATGCGGATGAACTTGCCGGGGATGCGGATCCCCGCGCTGCTATTCCTGCTCGGAAGCGGTCGCCTCGTTGTCGCTGATGGAGTACGGCCCGCCGCGCAGGTCGCTGAGGTCGCCGCGGGTGGGGACCAGCTTGAGCCAGATCACGTCCGACTCGTGCTGGTCGTCGAACGTCCACTTGAGCGGCCCCTGCCCGGCGGCGAAGTAGACGGTGACCGCGCCGCGGCCCTGCCGCTCGGCCGCCACCACGTGATCGAGGTTTACCACCCGCTGTCCGAGCTGTACAAAATTCGCCATGCGCGCTGCACCTTTGCTGATTCCGGCCTGAGCCTAACGAACCGGCGGGGGAGGATGAACGTTGAATCTGGACCAAATGATCCGTCGCCACGCACCATTCGTCGTATTGCTCGCGCTCGCCGCCGGCTGTTCCACCGTGGGGACGCGCGTGCCGGGCATCAGCAACTTCGGCACTGCCGGCCCCGGCATCTACCGCGGTGCGCAGCCGAGCAACGAGGGGCTGGAGACGCTGGCGAACAAGGGCGTGCGGACGGTGATCAACCTGCGGGACGACGCTCGCAAGGATGAGGGCGAGCGCGTCAGGCGGCTGGGGATGAACTACGTGCTGATCCGAACGAACGCGGCCGTGAGCGACCCCGGCCAAGTTGCCCGTTTCCTGGAGGCGGTCCGAACGTCCCCGCGCCCGATCTTCGTCCACTGCAAGGCCGGCCGCGACCGCACCGGGCTGGAGATCGCCGTCCACCGCGTGGTGGTGGATGGCTGGTCCCGCGAAGAGGCGATCCGCGAGCTCTACGCCCACGGCTACAACTGGGCCCTGTACCCGAACATCGTGCAGTTCATCCGCGCCTTCGAGCCCGCGCCGGTCGCGGTCGCCCAAGACGCCGGCGGATGATCGTCGCAGAGCGAACACGCCGAGCTCCCTCTCCTCGGATTCGCGGAGAGGAAGCCAAATGCCATTGTGGCGGCGGGCACGATCGCTTCGGCGCGCCGTCACTTCCCCGGCACCAGCTCGTAGAACCCCGAGCCATCGCGCTTCAGGTATCCCTTCTCCGCCAGCTCCTCCCAGATCTCCCGGCCGAAGCCGCTGGGGGGTTGGATCGAGATGACCTTGGACTTCGACCCGGTCAGCGGGCTGTGGCCGAGCTTCGAGTCGTCGTCGAGCTGCGTCAGCTTCATCCGCTTCTTGAACGCCTTGAGCGCCTTGCGCAGTTCTTCCTCGGTAGACATGCCGGCGAATGTTATCGGACGCCGCGCCCCGCGTCGCCAGCGCGCCGGCTCACGAGCGGCGCGCCCGATGGGCCAGGCGCCTCCGCGATCTCTGCGCCGCTGCGGTGAACCTATTCGCCGGGCGGATCAATTTGCGCGAGAGGATTCAAGGGGGCCCGCGCAGGTTTTCGGTCCTTCCCACCAATCGCCCGCCGGTGCAGGCGCTACGCGCGGCATAAGCCCACGAGTTCGAGGGGCGCCGCGGGCAAATCCGATCGCCTTCCGCCGGCCGCGCCGCGCAGCCGTGCTAGGTTTGATCCACCGACGAGTTGCTCGTCGGGAAGTCAACTGAAACTCCCTTAGGAAGGACACTCAGATGCCGCTGGTCGAATTCATCCGTCATACGTTCCCGAGCGCCTACTGGTCCGCGGGCTTCATCGCCTGCCTGGTCATGGTGCTGATCCTCAGCGCCGCGCTCTGGATCATCACCCGCTGGCCGGCGTGGGTGTTCACCGGGCTGGCGGCGGTGATTTACATGGTCCCGTTCTTCCTGCACAAGCAGTACTAACTTTTCGCGCAACGCCGCTCGATCGGTCTGCTCCACCGGTTCGAGGGGCGCGCGCCGCGACCACGATCCACAACTCCTCACGGAACGCAGGGCGCGCCGACCATCGGCGCGCCCTGCTCCGTTTACTCGCGGAACACGGCCCGCCACAAAAGCAGAAGGACTCGCTCTTCGCGGGTCCTTCGCACCAAACACCTCAACCGGAGGATGCTCGGGCGGAACTACAGCTCCCATCCCTTTCGATACTCGCGCTTCACGTACTGCTGGGCGTCGCGGTCGTTGGTGACCTTCATCCGCGCCACGTCCCACTCCACGCGCCGGCCCGTGCGGACGGCGAGGTTGCCCAGCAGCACCATTTCGGTCAGTGGGCCGGAGTGGTCGAAGCTGCTGGAGCCGTCCGGGCCGCCGAGGATGGATTCCAGCCACTCCGCGTGATGGCCGATCGAGCGCGGCATGAACTTTTCCGGCGGCTTCACGTCCTTCTGCTGCTGCTCGTCGGCGAGGAACGGATCCTTCGTGTAGCCGGCGGCGATGGTCGCTTTCTCGCCGACGAAGATCGTCCCGTTGCCCTCGAGTCCCGGGAACGGCTTGCCCTTCATCACGGTGGTGGGCGGGAGCAGGTGCCCCTCGTACCAGAAGACCGTGACCGGCGGGCGCGGGCCGAGCTGGGGGAACTCATACTTGATGATCGACCAGTTCGGCCCCTGCACGTCGGTCGCGCCGTAGCTGAACGCCTCCACGGACGCGGGGTTGGTGAGGTTGAGCGCCCAGTAGGCGGTGTTCATCAGGTGGCACGCCATGTCGCCGAGCGCGCCGGTGCCGAAGTCCCAGTACCCGCGCCACTTGAACGGGAGGTAAACGCTCTCGCCGGCGTCGTTGACGTGGTAGGGGCGCTGTGGGGCGGGGCCCAGCCAGGCGTCGAAGTTGATGTGCTTCGGCGCGTCCGCCGACTTCTCCGGTCGCTTCAATCCCTGCGGCCAGACCGGGCGGTTGGTGTAGACGTGGACTTCTCTGATCGCGCCGGCGATGCCGCTGCGAACGTACTCGACCTGCCGCCGCGACGCCTCCAGCGCCGCCCCCTGGTTGCCCATCTGCGTCTTGACGCGGTGCTTCGCCGCCGCCTGGGTCAGCACGCGCGCCTCGTGGATGTCGTAGGTGAGCGGCTTCTCGCAGTAGACGTGCTTGCCCGAGCGGATCGCGCGCATGGCGGCGGGGGCGTGGGTGTGGTCGGGGGTGGAGACGACCACGGCGTCGATGTCGTTGCCCTGGCGGTCGAAGAGCTGGCGGAAGTCAGCGTACTTCTTAGCGCCCGGCAGCCCGGCGGCGGCGCGGTCGAGCCGCTGCGCGTCGATGTCGCACAGGGCGACGACGTTTGCGCCCGCCTTGACCATCTCGTTGAGGTTGTCCCACCCGCGCCCACCGACGCCGATGCAGGCGACGCGGATCTGGCTGTACTTGGTGCGCGTGGTCGCCGGCAGCGGGCGCGGCCCGCGCGCGGCGGTGGTGGTGGCAGCCGCGCGGGTGGTCGCGGGGCGGGAAGCGGCTGGGGCGCCGGCGGCGAGGGACAACTTGCCGCCCGCCGTCACCGCCGCCGCCGCCGCGCCCGAAAGCAGGAACCGCCGGCGGGACAGGTCGCGATCGTTCATCTTCGTTGCGCTCCTTCGCGCGTGCGCCTCGTGCGCTGGCGTCCGATGCTCGCGTGGCGGCGGTTCGGCTCAGAACGCGGTCGTCTACTTCTCCGCCAGCTTCGTCGCCTGCTGGCTGAAGTACTCGATGCACTTGGCGACGTTCTCGCGCAGCTCCGGCCCCTTGCCGGTCTCGTACTCGATGGAGAAGACCGGGTGGATATTCTGCCGCTTGATCTCCGCCAGCATTGCCGGCACGTCGCACTTGCCAGTGCCCCACGGCACGTCCTCGCCGCGGCGCTCGGGACGGTCGATGTCCTTGAAGTGCAGCGAGATGATTCGCCCCTGGAGTTGCTTCAGGCAGTCCACCGGCGTCAGCCCCGAGCGGTACCAGTGCCCCACGTCCGCGCACGCGCCGACGCGCGGTGAACGGTCCTTGGTCACCTCCAGCACCGTCTCCGGGTTCCAATAAGTCGACGGCTTGGGGTGGTCGTGGACCGCGACGTTGATCTGGTATTCGCCGGCCAGCTTGTCGATGGTGTCGAAGGCGTCCTTGGGCGGCTCAGACACGATCGTCTGCAGGCCGAGCCTCTTGGCGAAGTCAAAGACCTTGCGGCTGGTCGCCTCGTCCTTCGACAGCGCGACCACGCCGTAATTCACGGGCGTGACGTTGGCCGACTTGCACTTGGCCAGGAACTGCTCCACCAACTCCGGCGGAGCGTTGTGGTCGAACTTGGCTTTGTTTTCAGGCGAGAAGGGCTGGCCGGGGTAGATCTCGACGTAGCGGATGCCAAGCCCGTTGAGGGTGTCGAGGGTTTCCGACAGGGTCATCTCGCGGAACGTCCACGCCTGGCAGCCGAGGGTCCAGCCGAGCTTATCCAGCGCCTGCTGGTTCAACTCCGGCTTCCGCGGCGCATCGGCCGGGCTGGACGCGGGCGCCACGCCAAGGGTGAACATGGCGAGCAGGCAAAAGAGCACGACGAGCGGGGTTTGACGACGAGCGAGCATGCCACCTCCGGGGGTCTGGTGTTGTTACCGCATCTACCGATACGCGTTGATGATAGGGGCGGGCTCAGCAGTGTGACAGTTGCCGGCGACCAAGGCAGCGAACGGCGCGCCAGCCCGGGCCGCTTGTCAGGGCCGCGGGCGGCTGATACATTCTCCGCCCCTCCGCACGGGGAGCCCAAACCCCGGTGGCGGCGCGACGTATAATCATCTGCCCGGGCTGACGTCGCCGCGCGCTGCGGCCTCGCACGATCCCGGCGATTGAAGGAGTATCCCGTGAAGACCAAGACCCACCCCAAGTACCAGACGTGCGCCGTCCACTGTGCGTGCGGCAACACGTTCGAGACCCGCAGCACGCTGCCGAAGATCACGGTCGACATCTGCTCGGCCTGCCACCCGTTCTTCACCGGCAAGCAGAAGTTCGTCGACACCGCCGGCCGCGTCGAGCGGTTCAGCAAGAAGTTCGGCGGGACCTACAGCTTCCAGAAGACCGCCGGCGGCGCCCCGGCCGCTGCCCCCGCGGCGACGGGCGCGGCCAAGTAGTCCTCGCGCCCGATCGTGCCCGGCCGCACCAGGCCGGTTGATGACATTCCAGCGCCGTGACCGGACGAGCCCCCGTCAAAACTCCCGGTCGCGGCGCTGGTTTTTTTGCGCCCGCGCCTAAAGTCGCCCGGTGCGTGCGACCGGTTGGAAGATCCTCCTCATCGCGCTGCTGGCCGTCGGCTGCCGCGGCCGCGCCGCGCGTCCCGCGTCGCCGGCGCCACCGACTCCCGTCACAGGATTGAGCGAGCCGGTCGCGCTGACGGACGTTGAGGCCGTCGTCGTCCCGCCGGCGGGCTGGCGGCCGGATCCACTCAAAGCGTCGCCGCAGCACAAGCACCAGGTCTGGATCAGCCCCAGCGGCAACACCGCGTACGGCGTGATCCGGTTCGCGCTGCCGCTGCCCGTGGGCGAGGACGCGGCTCTGTGGGGGTTCCTGCGCGAGATGAAACGGGTCGAGGGACAGGCGACGCTGCGGCAGAAGTGGCGCGACCCGCGCACGCGGTCGCTCAACTTCGTCGCCGAGGGCGGGCTCTACCTCGTCCGCGGCACCATTGAGACGCGCGGTTTTCACGGCTGGGCGGTTTATGCCGGCACGTTGAGAAACCAGCCGATCTTTGAGGAAGAGCTTGAACTGGCCGTCCGCGCTCGTGAGAATACCGCCCTCGGCCTGCCGGACCCACCGGGCGGGTCGCCGGCCGGCGGCGCGACGGGCATCGCGCCGCCAAGCGAGGCGCAACCCGCCTCGCCCACCCCGGCGGACGCTCTGGCCCGGTGACTTTCACGAGATCGATCAGCGCGCCCCGCGCGGGTCGACCGCCAGCGTTGTTCCGACTGACGTTCAGTGAGCCAGGTCGCCGGAATCGGGCGACCACCGCAACCACGACGACGTGTCACGATCCCGAAAGCGCCTCCGGTCGTACGGGAAGGAGAGCTATGGGCACTGGTCTTTCAATCGCGCGGGCCGCCGTTTCCGCGGCGGCGATAGTCTTCCTCCTGGTCTTTTCCACCGGCTGCCAGTTCGCGCAAACGGTTCCCACGGCGCGGCTGATCCAGCACCAGGCGGTCATCGATGTCGCGGGCCTGAAGGAAGTGGAGACTTACGACGCGGTCAAGGTCCACGTGGCCGCCCCGCAGAAGTGGGAGACGCTGGCCCCCAAGCGCACCACGCTGTTCACCGACATGCAGTGGCGCAGCCCGAGCAAGATGACCGGCGTCGGCGTCGCCCACATCCGCATGCCGCTCCCGCTGCCGGCGGGCGCGCTGGTCTGGCTGGCGAAGAAGGAATATTCCAAGGGCTCCGGCGACGGCGAGCTGCTGGGGCAGTGGACCGATTCGCTGGGCAGGCCCTGGTTCGAGGCGCGCAACGCCCGTTACCACGTCCGCGGCTACGCGGTCACCAAGGGCTTTGACGCCTGGGTGATCTACTGCGGCTACAAGCGCGAGCAACCTCCCAGCGCGGCGGAGCTGGGCCTGGCGGCGCGGTCGCTGGAAACGATCGTCCCCACGCCGTTCGCGAACAAGGTCCCGCAAAAGCCGATGGCCGCCGGCACGCCCGCACGATCGGGCGGCGCGGGCGAGTTCTAGCCGCGGCGCACCGCGCGTGCGCATCCGTTCCAACCTTGATTCGCCCTTGACCGCATTTCCTTGTTGCCGCGGGCCCTGCGCGATCAGTACCCTTCCCGATTGCCCCGCGCGCGAGGTCGAGCAGGTGGAGGCGCGCGTGCGACGCGGCGGGAACGTGAGCGCGGTATGGGAGATCCGTCGGTCCAGAGCACACCGCCCGCCGCGGGCCCGCGTGGCGGCGGCAGCGGCGCCCGCGCGTCGTCACTTCACCGGGACGAGCTGCTCGCCCGCATCATTGACGCCAGCGTCGACGGCGTGCTCGCCTTCGATTGCCAGTTCCACTACACCGTCTGGAACCCCGCGATGGAGACCATCGCCGGGCTGCCGCGCGAGCAGGTGATCGGGCGGTCCGCCCTCGACCTCTTCCCGTTCCTCAGGCAGACCGGGGTCGACCAACTGATGGCGCGCGTGCTGGAGGGGGAGCACGTCCGCTCGGTCGACCTGCACTACCGCATCCCCGAGACCGGCCGCCAGGGGTGGTACGACGTCAACTACTCGCCGCTGCTCGGCGACGACGGCTCGGTGGTCGGCGGGCTCGGGATCATCCGGGACGTCACCCAGCGCAAGCTCGACGCCGACGCCGAGCGACAGCTCGCGCGCGGGCGCGCCGAGGCGGCGCTGCGCGAGAGCGAGCAGCGCTTCCACGGCATCTTCGACCAGGCCGCCGCCGGCATCGCCGAGGTCGACACCGACGGGCGCTTCGTCCTGGTCAACCAGAAGTTCTGCGACATCACCGGCTACTGTGCCGACGAGCTGCTCACCCTGCGCATGCAGGAGATCACGCACCCCGACGACCTGCCGCGCAACCTGACGCTGTTCGACCGCGGCGTGACCGCCGGATCCTCCTACGTCATTGAGAAGCGCTACATCCGCAAGGACGGCTCGCTGGTCTGGGTGAGCAACAGCGTCTCGACGATCCTCGACCCGGGCGGAGCGGCGGTCCGGTTGTGCGCGGTCTGCATCGACGTCTCGGACCGCAAGCGCTTCGAGCAGGAGCTGAACCGCAGCCGGCAGGAGCTTCAGGACTTCCTCGACAACGCCACGGTCGGCCTGCACTGGATGGGGCCGGACGGGACGATCCTCTGGGCCAACGCGGCGGAGCTGGAGATGCTCGGCCACGCGCGCGGCGAGTACGTCGGGCGGCACGCTGGCGAGTTCCACGTCGACGCGCACGTTATCGCGGACATGCTCGCCCGGCTCCACGCCGGCGGCGCCGTCCACAACGTCGAGGCGCGCCTGCGGTGCGCGGACGGGTCGATCAAGCACGTGCTGATCGACGCCAACGTGCTGTGGGAGGAGGGGCGCTTCGTCCACACGCGCTGCTTCACGCGCGACATCACCAAGCGCAAGCAGGCGGAAGACGCGCTGCGCCGCAGCGAGCAACGCTACCGTTCGCTGGTGTCGGCCAGCACGCAGGTCGTCTGGACCACCAGCGCCACCGGCGAGGTGGTGGAAGACCTGCCGACCTGGCGCGCGTTCACCGGGCAGACCTGGGAGCAGATCCAGGGGTTCGGCTGGTTCGAGGCCGTGCATCCCGATGACCGCGAGCGCGTCGGCGCGGTGTGGCGGGAATCGCTGCGCACCGGCCGCCCGCACGAGAACGAGTTCCGCGCCCGCGCCGCCGACGGATCCTGGCGCAACCTGCTGGCCCGCGCGGTGCCGGTGATCGGCGACGACGGCGGCGTGCGCGAGTGGATCGGCACCTGCACCGACGTCACCGACCGCCGCGCCGCCGAGGACGCGCTGCGCCGCAGCGAGACCCGCTTCCGCACGCTCGTCGAGCAGTCCCCGCTCAGCACGCAGATTTACGCCCCGGACGGCCGAATCCTCCAGTCGAACGCGGCGTGGGAGCGGCTGTTTGGCGTGACCATCGACGACGTGCGCGACTACAACATCCTGGCCGACCCGGAGCTGGAAAAGCACGGGGTGGCCGACGTCATCCGCCGCGCCTTCGCCGGCGAGGGAGGCGTCGTCCCGCAGATCCCGTACTGCCCGGACCGCGGCGCCTTCAAGGGGCAGCCGCGCTGGTGCGGCGCGACGATTTACCCGGTGCGCGACGAGGCGGGCAACGTGCGCGAGATCGTGCTGGTGCACGAGGACATCACCGAGCGCAAGGCCGCCGAGCAGCAGCTCGAGCGCGCGATCGCCCACGCCGAGGCGGCGAACAAGGCGAAGGACCGCTTCCTGGCGGTGCTCAGCCACGAGCTGCGCACGCCGCTCACGCCGGTGCTGGCGACGGTCTCGGCGCTGGAGGCGCAGGCGGACCTCCCGCGCTCGGTCCGCGCCGACCTGGAGGTCATCCGCCGCAACGTCGAGCTCGAGACGCGGCTGATCGACGACCTGCTCGACCTGACGCGCATCACCAAGGGCAAGCTCCAGCTCAACCTCGAGCCGATCGACCTGCGCGACCTGATCGAGCGCGCCGTCGCCATCTGCCGCGAGGACGTGCTGGAGAAGAACCTGCTGCTGAGCGTCGACCTGCCGCCCCCGGGCGAGTGCTACGCCCGCGCCGACTCCGCCCGGCTCCAGCAGGTGCTGTGGAACCTGATCAAGAACGCGGTGAAGTTCACCCCGCCGGGCGGGAAGATCATCGTCTCCTGGTCGCGCGACGACGGCGGGCACGTGAGCGTGCGGGTGAGCGACACGGGGATCGGCATCGAGCCCGGCGTCATGCCCCGGCTGTTCCGCGCCTTCGAGCAGGGCAGCCCGGAGACGTCGCACCGCTTCGGCGGGCTGGGGCTGGGGCTGACGATCTCCAAGGCGCTGACGGAACTGCACCGCGGCACGCTCTCGGTGCACAGCGACGGGCGCGACAAGGGGGCGACGTTTACCGTACGCCTGCCCGCCGCGCCAAAGCCGGCCAGCGCGACGCCTGACGCCACCTCGTCGCCCGCGGTTTCGCCCGCCGCCCCCGCCGAAGCGCCTGCGCGTCCCTGTCGGATCCTCCTCGTCGAGGACCACGCCGACACCGCGCGCATCATGCTCCGCCTGCTGCGCGGCCACCGCTACGACGTGCAGTGGGCCGGCAGCATCGAGGGCGCGCTCAAGGTCGCCGCCGAGCACCCGTTCGACCTGGTCGTCAGTGACCTCGGTCTCCCCGACGGCAGCGGGCTGGAGCTCATGCGCCATCTCCGCGAGCGATACGGGCTGAAGGGGATCGCCCTCAGCGGCTACGGCATGGAGGAAGACATCCGCCAAAGCCGCGAGGCCGGCTTCCTCGAACACCTCACCAAGCCGGTCAACTTCGCGTCGCTGCGGGAGATGATCCAGGCGGTGACCACGAAGGGGTGAGGCGCCGGATTGATCGCCGCGGTCGATGGCCGCTGCGGCTCCGCGACGGGGCGTCCGCCCGCTTTTTCGCTGATTCAGCGCATGAAAAAAGGGTGGGAGGTGTCGCAGGAGGGGGGGAACCTGCAACGGGGAGTGTCTCCCACCCCGCGGGGTACCTTACGCGCACCGCGGTCAATTTCAAGCCGCGGCGGCCCAGGCGAGGGCGGCAATCTCGCTTCGGAGCTCATCCCGTTGGGCCGGTGACGGGCAATTGTGGGTTGCGGCGAGGTTGCGGACCGCCGGGGCGCGGGCGACGATGGTTCGGCACGCGCGCCCCCCCCCGGGCCGTCTTGGAGCGGACGGGACGCGCGATCAGGATTTCGAACCCGGAGCGCCCCGATGCGTCACGTCCGTGTAAATGTCGCGCCCGCCGTGCTGCTGGTGCTGTTGGGGTCACTGCTCGCCGGCGCCGGCGGCTGTGACGGCGGAAGCCAGTCCGGCTCCGGCTCCGGTGGCGGCGGATCGAGCGGTGGGGCGGGGCCGGTCAAGATCGGCTTCGTCGTCAAGCAGCCGGAGGAGCCCTGGTTCCAGCTCGAGTGGAAGTTCGCGCAGCAGGCGGCGGACGAGAACAAGTTCCAGCTCATCAAGATCGGTGCCACCGACGGCGAGAAGGCGCTGGCCGCGCTGGACAACCTCGTCGCCCAGGGCGCGCAGGGCACCGTGATCTGCACGCCCGACGTCCGCCTCGGTCCCGCGCTGGCGGCCAAGGCGAAGGCGGGCAACCTCAAGCTCCTCAGCGTGGACGACCAGTTCGTCGGCGCCGACGGGCAACCGATGGCCGACGTCCGCCACCTCGGCATCTCCGCGCGCAACATCGGCAAGATGGTCGGCAAGACCCTGGCCGAGCAGATGAAGGCGCGGAACTGGAAGCCGGAGGAGACCGGCGTGTGCGCCGTCACGTTCGAGGAGCTTCCCACCGCGCGCCAGCGCACCGACGGCGCCGCCGAGGGTCTCGCCGCCGCCGGCTTTCCCGCCGATCGCATCTACAAGGCGCCGCAGAAGACCAGCGACGTGCCGGGCGCGTTCGACGCCGTGGGCGTGCTGCTCACGCAGCGCCCGGAGGTGAAGAACTGGCTGATCTGCGGGATGAACGACAATGCCGTGATGGGCGCGGTCCGCGCCATGGAGGGGCGCGGCATCGCCGCGGAGCGCGTCTGCGGCATCGGCATCAACGGCACCGATTGCCTCGTGGAGTTCCAGAAGGAGAAGCCCACCGGCTTCTGGGGCTCGATCCTGCTCACCCCGAAGAAGCACGGTCACGACACCGCCAAGATGATGTACGAGTGGATCAAGGACGGGAAGGAACCGCCGCCGGTCACCTACACCGACGGCATCCTGATCACGCGCGAAACCTATCAACCCATCATGAAGGACCAGGGACTGCTCTGACCGCCCCGCGCGCGCTTGTGTCGCTCGCGGTTGCCGCCCGCCGCCCGCTTGCGGTTTCGCCCCGTGACCCGCGCGGGAGGCGCCACAGAACCGATCACCACCCGATGAGCGCCCCGCACCTCCAGTTCGACTCGGTCTGCAAGGCGTTTCCGGGAGTCTGCGCCCTCTCCAACGTCAGCTTCAGCGTCCCCGAGGGCTCGGTCCACGCGCTGGTCGGCGAGAACGGCGCCGGCAAGAGCACGCTGCTCAAGATCCTCGCCGGCGTCTGCCACCCCGACAGCGGGCGGCTGCTGATCGGCGGCGTCCCGCGCGCGTTCGGCGGCGCGACCGACGCGATCCGCGCCGGCGTCGCGGTCATCTACCAGGAGCTGCACCTCGTGCCCGAGCTGTCGGTGGCGGAGAACCTCTTCCTCGGCCACCTGCCCGCCCGCGCGGGGTGGGTGGACCGCGGGCAACTGCGCCGCCGGGCGGCGGAACAGCTCGAGCTGCTCGGCGAGGCGATCGACCCGCGCGTCCGCGTGGGCGCGCTGCCGATCGGGCAGCGGCAGATGGTCGAGATCGCCAAGGCCCTGACGCGCGACGCCAAGATCATCGCCTTCGACGAGCCGACCAGCAGCCTCTCGGCGCGCGAGACCGATCGCCTGTTCCAGGTGATCGCGCGGCTGAGGGGGCAGGGGCGGGTGATCCTGTACGTCTCGCACCGCATGGACGAGATCTACGCCGCCTGCGACGCCGCCACCGTGCTGCGCGACGGGCGGCACGTCGAGACCTTCGACGCGCTGGCCGGCGTCGGCCGACAGGTGCTCGTGCAGCGCATGGTGGGGCGGTCGATCGACGACGCCTTCCACTACGCCCCGCGCCCGCACGGCCCGGCGGTGCTGGAAGTGAACGGCTTGAGCGGCGCGGGGCTGGCCGAGCCGGCGGACCTGACCGTGCGCGCCGGGGAGATCGTCGGCCTGTTCGGCCTGATCGGCGCCGGGCGCACCGAGCTGCTGAAGCTGATCTACGGCGCCCGCCGCGCCACCGCCGGCACGATCCGCGTCGCCGGCGCGCCCGTCCGCCCGGCCGCCCCGCGCGACGCGATCCGCAGCGGCATCGTCCTCTGCCCCGAGGACCGCAAGAAGGAGGGGATCATCCCGCTGGCCAGCGTGATGGAGAACGTCAACCTCTCCGCCCGCCGCCGCTTCTCGCCGCTGCGCTTCTTCATCAGCGACGCGCGCGAGCGGCGCAACGCCGAGCGGCACGTCCGCCAGCTCTCGGTCAGGACCCCGTCGCTGAAGCAGAAGGTCTGCCACCTCTCCGGCGGCAACCAGCAGAAGGTCGTGCTCGGCCGCGCGCTCGGCGCCGCCGGCGTGAAGGTCGTGCTGTTCGACGAGCCGACGCGCGGGATCGACGTGGGGGCCAAGTCGGAGATCTACTCGATGATCTACCGCCTGGCCGAGGGCGGGGCGGCGGTGATCGTCGCCTCCAGCGAGCTGCCGGAGGTGCTGGGGATCTGCGACCGCATCGGCGTGATGCGGCAGGGGGCGATCGCCGGTTGGCTGCCGCGCGACGGGGCGACGCAGGAGCGCGTGCTGGAGCTGGCGCTGCCGGTCGCCGCCCCCTCCGACCCCCGGCCCGACCGGCGCCCCGCCCCCGCCCCCGCCCCCGCCCCCGCCCCCCCGCCCGCCCCCGCGCCCGCCCCCGCGCCCGCGCCCGCCGGCCCAGTGGAAGTCGCATGACGCCCGCCACCGCCACCACGCTCGACCACCGCCCGCCCGACCCGCGGCGGCCGCACCTGCGCGCCCACGGGTGGGCCCGCAGCCTCTGGCAGAACAGCGGCATGCTGCTGGTCTTCGCGCTGCTGTTCGCCGGGGTCTCGCTGTTCGTCCCCAACTTCTTCAGCTGGGTGAACATGACCGGGCTGGCGCTGTCGGTGGCGACGGTCGGCATCATCGCCTGCACGATGCTCTTCTGCCTGGCCGCGGGCGACTTCGACCTGTCGGTCGGCTCGGTCGTCGCCATGTCCGGCGTGCTGGCGGCGGTGGTCATCAATCGCACCGGCTCGATCGCGCTGGGCATCGCCGCGGGCGTCCTGGCCGGCGGGGCGGTGGGGCTGTTCAACGGCTTCGTCATCGCCCGCCTGGGGATCAACGCGCTGATCACCACGCTGGCGACGATGCAGATGGTCCGCGGGCTGGCCTACATCGTCTCCGGCGGCAGCGCCATCGGCATCCGCGAGGTGGCCTTCTTCGAGCTGGGCATCTCCTCGCTGCTGGGGATCCCCACGCCGGTCTGGATCATGGCCGCGTGCTTCGCGATCTTCGGCCTGCTGCTCAACCGCACGATCTTCGGCCGCAACACGCTCGCCGTCGGCGGGAACCGCGAGGCGGCGCGGCTGGCGGGCATCGCGGTGGTCGGCCTGAAGATCGTCATCTTCACGCTCCAGGGCCTGATGGCCGGCTTCGCCGGCGTCATCCTCGCGGCGCGCATGACCAGCGGCCAGCCGAGGACCGCCGAGGGGCTGGAGCTGTCGGTCATCTCCGCCTGCGTCCTCGGCGGCGTCTCGCTCACCGGCGGGGTGGGGACGATGCTGGGCGTGGTGGTCGGCGTGCTGATCATGGGCACGGTCAACAACGCCATGAACCTGCTCAACATCCCCCCCTTCTACCAGTACGTCGCCAGCGGCGGCATCCTCCTCGCCGCCGTGCTCTTCGACCGGCTGAAGCAGCAACGCTGCGACTGATTTTTCAGGCGCGGGGCGCGGGCGCGGGGCGCGGGCGCGGGGCGCGGGCGCGCGGGCGCGGCGCAGGGGAAGGGCGAAGGTTCATGTCGAACATTGTTTCGACCTCCGACATTTGCTATTGGGCCCTCCCCCGCCCCGACTCCCTCCTTCCTCCACCGACAAAAACAAGTGTGGG
>DASQDR010000283.1:0-27718 GCA_035634055.1 Tepidisphaeraceae bacterium
GCGCCATCGGCGACCGCTCCAGCGCCCGCGACCGCACCCGCACCGGCCGGCGCACCCGCACCCGCCAACGCGCCGATCGCGGTGCCGCCGCACGCGGCGGCGCCCTTGCCGGCATCTGCCGCGGTGGCCCCCGTGCCGCCGCCGCCGCCGCCGCCGCCGCCCGCTCCGCATGCCGTGACGGTCACGGTCAACCCGACGATCGACCAGTCCAAGCTGACGGCGTCCCACGCACGGCCCGCGCCGGACGATGCGGCGCAGGAGGTCGCGTAGGTGCCGCCGACGCGCCCCCGGCTCGCCCGCGCCTGCTGGGTCCTGGTCCTGCTCTACTGGGCGGCGATGTTCGGCCTGACGCACCTGCCGACGCCGCGGCTGCCGTACGTGCCGGTGACGGACAAGACCGCCCATTTCGTCGCCTACTTCCTGCTCGGCGCCGGGCTTTACACCGCCGTCTACCTCCGCGGCCAGCGCGGCGCGGGCGACGTTGCCGTGGTCGTGCTGACCACGCTGATTGCCTACGGCGCGGTCGACGAGTGGACGCAACTCCTGGTCAACCGCAGTTGCGAGCGCGCCGACTGGTTCGCCGACGTCGCCGGCGCCGCGACCGCCGTGGCCATCGCAGCCACCCTCGCCCCGCGGCTGACGCGTGCCGCCGACCACACGTGAGCCCAAAGCCAACCGCCCCGTGCCGCGCCCTCGCCCACGCACCTGCCCCCCGAAGTTGCTGCACCGCCCCGCATAAGCGTTCCCTTCGTCGCTTCGTCGCTCCGTCGCTCCGTCGCTCGGTGCCTCCGTGCCTCCGTCCCTCCCCACCCCTCCCCCCCTTCCCTTATCATCCCCCGCATGTCCGACCGACCGCTCTACGCCCCCTGGCGGATGGACTACATCCGCACGTTGCACGAGCCGGCGGATGACGCCTGCTTTCTCTGCTCGGCCGCCGCCAGCTCCACCGACGCCGAGCGGCGCGAGCGGCTGGTGCTGTGGACGAGCGAGCACTGCGTCGTCCTGATCAACCGCTACCCCTACACCAACGGCCACCTCCTGATCGCGCCGCGGCAGCACCTGGCGGACCTGGAACTGATGGCGGACGAGGTGGCGTTCGACCTCCAGCGGCAGACGACGCAGGCGGTGCTGCTGCTCAAGCGGTCGCTGTCGCCGCAGGGGTTCAACGTCGGCATCAACCTCGGCCGCGCCGCCGGCGCGGGCGTCCCCGGGCACCTCCACCAGCACGTGGTCCCGCGCTGGGGCGGCGACACGAACTTCATGAGCGTCGTCGGCGAGATCCGCGTCGTCCCCGAGGCGATGAGCCGGTTGTGGGAAGAACTGAACGAGAGGGTGCTGGGGTGATCGAAGCGCGGCAGCGGCGGCGGCGCGAGCGCGAGCCGACAACCAGCCGCCGCGTGCCGACAACCAGCCGCCATCGTGGTGGTTCGCCTTTTTGCTTCCTCGCCGCACGATCGCCTCGCCCCCTGACCGGTTCCTCCCCCATCTGCTACACTGCGCGCATGGACGAGTCGGACATTCGCAACCAACTGAAGCCGGGCGCGCGGGTGCGGGTCACGCAGCAGATCGCCGCCCGGGACTACACGTGGTCCGCCGACGTGCGCGGGACGATCGTGCAGTTCCAGCAGAAGCAGACCGGCAGTTGGTTCGCCCACGCCAAGAACGACAAGCTCTGGCTCGACCGCCTGGTGATCAAGAAGGACGACGGGGAGATCACCACGCTGAACCTCGACGAGTACAGCCGCGTGGAGCTCGAGCCCCCGTCGTCCGCCGCGCCGCCCGCCGCCGGCGCGACCCCGAAGCAGAACGAGTCGGACCTGCCGGCCTGAGCATGACGCGACGAGGCGAAACGTTGGCAAGCTGACGAAGCGCGTCACCTGAGCTGCCCTGGTCACGTGTTCCCCCTTTCGCGTTGCCTTCCTGTCGTGATCCCGCCATGGACGCTGCCATCTTCGGGCTGATCGTCGCGGACGTGATCGCGTCGCCGCTGGACGCGCGGTCGCCGCCGCCGTCGGGCGGGTTGCAGTTCCTCCAGCGGATCGAGCTGACCAGCGGGGGGAACGTCTGCAACACCGGGATCGCGATGGCGCGGCTCGGCCTGCGCGTCGCCGCCGCGGGGGCGGTGGGGCGGGACGCGCTGGGGGCGGCGCTGATCGACCGGCTGAAGCAGGCGGGCCTGGACGTCGGCTGCGTCGTCGCCGACGACCGCGCCCAGACCAGCGCCACCGTGGTCGCCGTCGAGCCGGGCGGCGAGCGGTCGTTCTTCCACGTCCCCGGCGCCACCACGCTGCTGGACGCGGGCGCCCTGCGCCGCTGCTTCCCGCTCTTCGCCCGGTGCGAGATCGTGCAGATCGGGTACTTCGGCCTGCTCCCCGCGCTCACGCCGGAGCTGCCCAACCTCCTCTCTGAGCTTCGCGAAGTCGCGCCGCGGGTGAAGCTGGCACTGGACACCGTCAACCCGCCGGCCGCGCGCGAGCTGCTCGACCCGATCCTGCCGCACGTGGACGTCTTCTGCCCCAGCCGCAGCGAGGCCGCCGCGCTCACGGGCGAGTCCGACCCGCAGGCGATGGTCGCCTCCTTCCGACCGCTGATGCCGCCTGGGTCGCTGGTGGGCATCAAGCTCGACGCCGAGGGGTGCTTCCTCGACGACGGCGCCGCGAGCTGCTTCTGCCCTGCGTACAAGGTGAACGTAGTGGACACCACCGGCGCCGGCGACACCTGGTTCGGCGGGCTGCTGACGGCGCTGCACCGCCGGATGCCCCTGGAGCAGTCCGGCCGCTTCGCCAACCGCGCCGCCGCCGATTGCTGCACCGCCCTGGGCGCGTCGGCCGGCGTTCGATCGTTCGACGAAACCTTCGCCCGCATCTGATATCGCGGTCTTGCTGGGCGTCTGCGTAACCGGTGCCCCGGGAATCGGTTAAGTCGCGCGCGGACCGCGGTGGGTTCGTTTTGCATTTTCGCGTGCGCCCCGCGGCCCGCGCCGCTCGCTCGTCCCGGGCATGTTCGGAAATGTTCAGTCGACGGCGCCCGGGCGTGCCGCGCCCGCACGGCCGGGCGCCACATCTCGCGGCCCGGCCGGGGCTTCCGCGGCCCGCAGGCGAATTGGGTTCGTTTTCGCGTTTCACGTCGTTCACTGGCCACCTCCGTTCCACGCGCCCGCCGCCGGCGACGGGGCGATACGGCTCGACCGAAACCACCCCGCAACGTAGCAACCGAAATCGAAAAACGCGGCGGAAAAATCCGCCGGCGCAAGCATCCACCGCCGCCGCGCGGCTGCCTTGACGTGTTGCCGGCGTGGCGGGGGACGGGGTAGGTTCGGGGGCGTGACGAACGTTCACGACGAGGTGACGCGCGGCGGCTTCGCGATTGTCCCGGAAGTTCTATCGCCCGACGCGGTCGCGGCGTTGCTCGGCGCCTTCCCCTCGGCCGCTGCCGACGCGGCATCATTGGACACAGCCAAGGAGACGGCCCCGCCAGCGCGCGTCGCATCGCGGCGGCGGCGGGGCGGGGTGTACGCGGCTCGAAACATCCTTTCGCTGCCGGCCGTCCGTGCCGCCGCCGAAAGCCGCGCGGGGCGGGCGCTGGTCGTGCCGCTGCTCGGGGCTTCGGCGCGCCCGGGCAGGGGGATCTTCTTCGACAAGACGCCCGGCGCGAATTGGAAGGTGGCGTGGCACCAGGACCTTTCGATCGCGGTGCGCCGCCGCACTGAGGACGCCCCCGGCTACGGCCCGTGGTCCGCCAAGGCCGGCGTCGTCCACGTCCAGCCGCCGCGCGCGGTGCTGGAACAGATGCTCACCGTCCGGCTACACCTGGACGACTGCGACGACGCCAACGGCCCGCTGAAGGTCATCCCCGGCTCGCACGCGCACGGCGTGCTCGCGCCGGCGGCACTCGAGCGCCTGGTCGACGCCGGTTCGGTCACCGCGTGCGTTGTCCGCGCCGGCGGGGCGGTGGTGATGCGCCCGCTGATCCTGCACGCCTCCTCGCCCGCCACGTCCCCGCGCCACCGCCGCGTCGTTCACCTCGAGTTTGCCGCCGGTGAACGGCCGGGCGGAGTCGAATGGGCGGAGAATTAAAGGTCGCACGCCGTCGCGTCGCCCGCTCACGCACCATGTCGTCGCACTCCGGGCGCGCGGCGCGGCCCCTGAACCAGCCAGCACGCCTGCGAGCGGCCGCGGCCATCCGAACGGCGATGGCCCGGCGGTCGTAAGCAGCCGGGGGAGGTTTGGGCGGAGTTTGGTATACTTCGCGCCGCCCCTGCGGGGTTACACGGACGTATGACCGCCTCCACCCTTGATTCCATCCTCGGCCCCCAAGGGGCGATCGCCCGGCGGTTGGGCGACAAGTACGAGCACCGGCCGCAGCAACTGGAGATGGCGGCGGCGGTCGAGCGCGCGTTCACCGAAGGGCACCACCTGCTGGTCGAGGCGGGCACCGGCGTCGGAAAATCGTTCGCCTACCTGCTGCCGGCCATCGACTTCGCGGTGCGGAACAAGAAGCGCGTGGTCATCTCCACCCACACCATCGCGCTACAGGAACAGCTCATCGAAAAGGACATCCCGCTGCTCCAGTCGGTCTATCCGGATGAGTTCACGGCCGTTCTGGTCAAGGGGCGGAGCAACTACCTCTGCAAGCGACGACTGGAGCAGGCGCGCGGGCGGCAGAGCTATTTGTTCGATCACGAGCAGCAGCTCGAGTCGCTCTGGGCAATCGAGGACTGGGCCGCGCACACCGGCGACGGCTCGCTGGCGGACCTGCCGGCCATCCCCAACCGCGACGTCTGGGACAAGGTCTGCGCCGAGCACGGCAACTGCATGGGCAAGAAGTGCAAGTTCTACGAGCACTGCTTCTGGCAGGCGGCCAAGCGGCGCATGCAGGGCGGCAACATCCTGATCGTCAACCACGCGCTCTTCTTCAGCGACCTGGCCCTGCGCATGGCGGGGGTGAACTATTTGCCCAAGTACGACCTGCTGATCCTGGACGAGGCGCACACGGTCGAGGACGTCGCCGGCGACCACTTCGGGCTGAAGATCACCGAGGGCGGGCTGCGCTACCAGCTCCGAACGCTCTACGACCCCAAGCGCGGCAAGGGGATGCTCAGCACGCACGGCTCGGCCGCCAACGATGCCATCCGCGACGTGGTCGAGCTGCACGGGCGCATGGAGGCGTTCTTCGAGCGCTGCGCCCGCTACCACGAAGCGCAGGGCCGCGCCAACGGTCGCATCCACGAGCCGGACTGGGTGGAAAACGATTTGTCGCCCAAGCTGAAGGACCTGGCCAAGCATTTGAAGGAGATGATCACGCGCGTCGAGAGCGAGGAGGAGCAGAGCGAGCTGACGTCGCACAGCAACCGCGCGCTCATCTCGGCGGAATCGCTGGAGGCGATCCTGGGGCAGAAGGTCGAGGACGCCGTCTACTGGGTCGAAGTGGCCGGACGCACGCCCAAGCGCGTGAGCCTGCACGCGGCGCCGATCGACGTGGCGGAGGGGTTGAAGAAGTACTTGTTCGATCGGATGCACAGCGTGGTGATGACCAGCGCGACGCTGTGCGCGGGGGGATCCAAGGAGCGGGCAGCCGGTGCGACCAACACGCGGAAACGCGGTGGCCCTTCACGTGGCACGGGCGCCCCGCCCGTGCAACCGGCGGCGGCAGCCGCCTCTGCGGATGAGGTGGGCGTTCCCCGTGGCATGGGTGTCCAACCGGTGTCCTCAACCGATGAACTCCGCGTGCGCCGCGGTGCCTACCTACCACACTGGACCAAGCAGGGAAGCATCTACGCCGTCACGTTCAGGCTTGCCGACGCGCTGCCGCAGCAGGTGCTGGACGAGTGGCGGCTCGAACGGGAGCGCACCGCGCGGGTTGCGCAGGACGGAAACCGACCGCTCACCCCCGACGAGCGGGCGGCGCTGGAGCACTTGTTCGGGGAGAGAGTGGAGGCGTCGCTGGACGCCGGGTACGGCCAGTGCCTGCTCCGACGGCACGAGTGCGCCAAGTTTGTCGCCGACACCTTTGCGAGGTTCGACGGCTCGAAGTACCGCGTGGCGGCGTGGTGCGTGATGCCGAACCACGTGCACGCGGTTCTGCAACCGCTGCCGGGGCACGAACTGCACGAGATCCTGCATTCAATCAAGTCGTGGACCGCCAAGGAAATGAACAAGCTCGCCGCGCGGTCGGGCGCGGTGTGGCAGCCGGAGTATTACGACCATCTGGTGAGAGATGAGGACGATCTGGTGAACCAGATCGAGTACGCCTGGTCCAATCCCGAACGCGCGGGCCTGGAGGACTGGCCTTGGCGGTACAGGTGCGACCAAGCTGCGATAGCCATGATCGGCGGAAGCGCATTGAGCGAAGCGGCCGCTCCGCGGGAGATGCACGGGCGGGGCGCCCATGCCACGTCTCAGACGGTTGAGCAAGACCCCGCCTTCGCCTACATCAAATCGCGCCTTGGCGTCATCCGCGAGAAAACGCTGCAACTCGGCTCGCCGTTCGATTACGCCGCGCAGGCGACGCTCTACATCGAGGAGGACCTGCCCGAGCCGTCCGACGCGTACCGGTTCCTGCCGGCGGCGTGCGACAAGATCGTCAAGTACCTCAAGCAGACCCGCGGCGGGGCGTTCGTGCTGTTCACGTCGTACAAGATGCTGATCGACTCGGCCAACCGCCTTAAGCCGATCCTGGACGACCTCGGGCTGCCGATCCTGGTGCAGGGGCAGCAGGCGCCGCGGAAGATCCTGCTGGACCGCTTCCGCTCGACCGAGAACGCGGTGCTGTTCGGCACCTCCAGCTTCTGGCAGGGGATCGACGTGCAGGGCGAGACGCTGCGCAACGTGATCATCGTCAAGCTCCCCTTCGCCGTGCCGGACGAGCCGATCGTCGAGGCGAGGCTGGAAGCGATCACCCGCCGCGGCGGGAACGCGTTCATGGAATACTCCGTGCCGGAAGCGGTGATCAAGTTGAAGCAGGGCTTCGGCCGGCTGATCCGCAGCAAGACCGACAGCGGCATCGTGGTGCTGCTCGACAGCCGCGTGACGACGAAGCGGTACGGGAAGGTCTTCCTCGACGCGCTGCCTGAGTGCAAGCGCGTGGTGGTGCGGCGCGGGACGGACGCCGGCCAGGATTCATGAATTAGCGTGGCATGTGCGCCCCCGCCCATGCAGTGGCATCGGCGGCGGCGGATCGCGCCGCGCGATAAAGGCGAGCCAACGAATGTGGCATGGGCGGCCCCGCCCATGCACTCGCGGCGGCCAGCCGCTGTTGCTGAAGACTTGTGGCCACTCCGCACGCTTCACCGGCCGGCCCGCCATGCGCGGCGAAGGCGTCTTGCCTCGCCGCCGTGATGCCGCACCGCTCGCACCCGCGCGAGGCCGATGTCGCAAGAATTGATCCCAAGACCGACCGCGCCGCTTGACGCCATCACGCCACGCGCGGGCGGGTCGCGCGCTTGCAGAGGAACGCGCCCGCCAGCGCGATCAGCGCCAGCGGCGGTGGCTCGGGCACGGCCGTCACGTCGGCCGCGGGCAGGGCCGATGCAGACGTGGTCGTGGTGATGCGGTAGAGCGCGCCGTTGCCGATGGACAGCACGTACATGCCGCCGGGGCCGGCGAGGATGTCGGTGACGGTGCCGAAGCCGGTGCCCCAGACGATGTCGTCCTGCTCGGCGAGCAGGCCGCCGCCGCGGTTGTCGGCCACGCCGTCGGCGAGGTCGCCGCTCAGGCCCAGCGTTTTGCGGCTGGGGCTCATGCCGAAGCGGTAGATCACGCCGCCGCCGCGGACCGTGCCGACGAACAGGTCGTTCTTGTACTCGCGCCCGAGCCGCGCGGTTTCCATGAAGTAAGCGTCGGTCGGCGCGACGGGCGCGTCCCAGCTCAGCTTCGGCTCCTCGTAGTGCGCCTTGGGGCCCATCGAGACGAGCTTCCCGGTCGAGCCGCCGTTGCGCGACGTCGGCCCCATCACGTCCTGCCAGCCGCTGTTGAAGCCGGGCGTGACGCGGTTGATCTCGTCCATTCGCTCCGGGCCGTTCTCGGTGTCCCACAGGCTGCCGCTGACGGGGTCGAAGGCGATGCCGAAGCTGTTGCGCACGCCGTAGGCGTACAGATCGTTGATCGCCTCGTGGCGCGTCCCCACGAATTTCGCGTCGTAGAACGGGTTGGTGGTCACGCTGGAGCCGGACGGGTTCACGCGCAGGATCGCGCCGGTGCGCGTGATGGTCTTGGCCCGCTCGAAGTTGAGCGTGGACTCGTTGCGATTGAGGTCGCCGACGGCCGCGTACAGCTTGCCGTCGGGGCCGAAGGCGATCTTGCCGCCGTTGTGGTTCGGGCCGGGCGTCGCGGGCATCGTCAGCACGCGGCGGTCGAAGCTGAGCGACGAGCCGTTCCAGGTGTAGCGCTCCACGCGGTTGTCGATCGCGTCGCCGCCATCGGCGTTGGCGCGGGTGTAGTTGAGATAGACCAGGCGGTCGCTGGCGAAGGTGGGGGAGAGGGCGATCCCCAGCAGCCCGCGCTCCGACTCGCCGTTGACCGGCAGGTCCAGCGCGGTGCCGGTGACCGCCTTGCCGGAAAGGATTCGCACGCGGCCGGTCGACTTCTCGGTCACCAGCGCGGTGCCGGCGTTGTCGATGAAGGCGATCCCCGTCGGCTGGTTCAGCCCGCGCGCCCACGTCTGCACGCGCAGTGACGGGTCCACCACCGACTGCGCGCGGGCGACGCCGCAGGTGGCGGCGCAGGTGGCGGCGGCAATGACGAGGGTTGCGGTCGCGAGCGAGACCAGCGGCGTGCGGCGGCGCGACATCGTGACTCCCTCCGGCGGCGTCGGTTACGCTTTTCCCGTTAGCGCGCGTGGTTCATCGCCGCGTGGGCGGCGGCACGGGCCAGTAACGAGCCAGCGAGAACGCCCGCGCGCTCGCTCGCTCGCTCGCTCGCAAAAGATACCAAGCACCAAGGCGGCCGCATGTGGGGAAATTCGCTGGGGTGGTCGATCTCCGCCGTGCTGGTGCTGCTGACCGGCGCGTTGGTCTACGTGACGATGTCGGCGGCCCGCCCCGCGCGTGCGACGGCGTGGAGCGATGACCCGCGCCACTTCGACGCGATCGAACTGCCCGCGCCGCCGCCCGGCGCGCTGCCGCCGCCGTCGACTTCCGACGCCGACGCCGGCAACTTCTACCGCCGTGCGATCGACGCGGTGCTGGTCAGCCGCACGACCTACGAGCGCTTCGCCGAGTCCGGTACGCTCGCCTCGCCCGAGGCGCAGCAGCTCAACGCGATCGAACTGCTCGTGCAGGGCTCGGCGTGCCGGCGGATGACGCTCTTCGCGTCGCGCCCGGACCAGGTCATCAACTACGACCACCAGAAGCCGGCGATCGACGCGCTGCGGCTGCTCGGGCGCGTCACGCTCGACCGCCTCGGGCTGCTCAGCCAGCGGGCCGGCCGCGCCGACGACGCGGCGAAGTATTACCGGGCCGGCTTCGCGCTCGGCTGGCACCTGAGCCAGGAGCGCGTCGCCTACGCCGAGCTGGACGTCGGGCTGGAGCTGCTGGCCAAGAGCGCGCCCGCGCTGGCGCGGCTGGCGGAGGAGGCGGGGCGGACGGAGGAGGCGGCGGCACTGCTCGACTTCGACGCCCGCCGCGCCGCCATCACGAGCGAGCGCATCGACCCGGTCCTGCGCGTCGCCCGCAACATCGACCCAAAGATCGTGGGCGCCCAGGCCGGCGACCTGTTCGAGCTGTCGACGCGATCGAAGGAGCGCATGTGGCGCGCCGAGGCCGTGCTGGCCTTGGGGCGGCTGCGCTATTTCGCCGGCGCCGGCGGCACCGTCGGCACTCAGCGCGCCGCCAACCGCCGCGTCACGGAGATGGCGAAGGACGAGCCGGACCCGATCGTCCGCGCCGCTGCGAAAGCGGCCCGCGACCTGACGCCGGAGCAGCATCGAATGCAGTGAGGGATGGAAGCACGGAGAGCACGGAGAGGACGGAGCAGGAGACGGCGGAGAAACCGCAGATGAACGCGGATGAACGCAGATCAGGAGAAAGATTTCCTGCACCTCCATCTCCTTCGCCTTCATCCGCGGTTCCATCCTCCTCCTGGCGTGCCCTCCGTGCCTCCGCGTTTCGACCTACGGTTCGAACAGCGACAACTGCTCGTCCGGCCGGGCCAGTTCGGCTTCGATGTTGCGCTTGCGCAGCTCGTCCACGAATTCCTTGTACCCGTGGTGCGTGAAGACTTTCGTCGGGCGGACGCGGTCGATCAGCTCGATCAGCTCGTCGAAGTCAGCGTGGTCGCTCAGGGGCAGGGCGTGGTCGACGCCGTAGCGGTAAATCGCGTTCTTCAGCAGGGCCCAGCCGGTCATGATCACGCGGCACGGGTCCTTGAAGCGCGTGACGAACGGCGTGCGCGCGACGTAGGGCGGTGCCAGCAGCACGCCGCGCTCGGCCAGGTCGAGCGCGGACGGGCCGTGGAAGTCGGCGAAGCTGTACTTTCGGAACGCGCCGAGGGGCACGCCGAGTTCTTCGTACAAGCGGCTCATCGCGTGCACCGCGCCGTGCATGGTCACGGGGATGCCGGCGTCGGCGAGGATCCGCGCGGTTTCCTGCGCCTTGCCGAGCGAGTAGCCCATCACCACCGGCTGCCGCCCGGCCCTCAGCGCCGCGCGGGCGATCTCCACCAGTCGCGCGGCCGTCTCCTGCCACGGGGGGAAGCGGAACATCGGCAGGCCGTACGTGCTCTCCATCACCAGGAAATCCGCCGGCTCGACCTGCGCGGGCTCGACCGTCAGGCTCGCGCGGAGCTTGAAGTCGCCGGTGTAGAGCAGCGTCCCCTCGGGCCGGGTCACGTGGATCATCGCGCTGCCGAGCACGTGCCCGGCCGGCAGCAGGCGGACGCGCGTGTCGCCGTCGAGTTGACGGTCGATGCCGTAGTCGAGCGGGTCGCTGCACGTCATCCCGATGCGGTGCCCGGCCAGGCGCGCCGTGGGCGGGGTGCAGATGACGCGGTCGTGCGTGCAGATGTGGTCGGAGTGCGCGTGCGAGACGAAGCAGACGCCGCGGGTCTGGCGGCTGTCGAGGTAAACGTCGGTGTTCGCGATCTTGAGGTCGGCCGCCCACTCGAGCATCAGGCAATGGTAGGGGGGCAGCGGGCGCCGGGAGGGGCCATGCGGGCGCGCCCGGTTCGTAACGACAAGCAACGTCCTCCGTCTCCACGGCACGCAGGATGAAGGCATCGCAGCAAAGGGTTGGCGCGCGGGGCCGGCAAGCGTCGCTGGTGCGCGCGACCGTGGCTCGGGCGTCTCGCCCGAGCGCGTGCGGCGGGCAGCCGCGCTTGTCCTACCCCACTTGTTCTACCCTCCGCTGCCGCGGCAAATGCTCGCGCGAGACGCCAAGCCACGGGGGTTGGGCTGCTCGTGCATCCTGACCGGCCGTGTCACTTGTAGATCAGGTACTTCTCGCGCGTCTGCATGAAGCCCGCCAGATCGGATTCCCAGGTGGCGGGGATCGCCTTGGGGTCGGCGGCGGATCGGACCTGCTCCATCGCCTTGGCGTTTTGCAGCAGGCGCTCGACCTTGTCGACCTCGAACGTCTCGCCGAACAAATGCTTCAGCGTCCAGGCCATCGTCGCGCCGGCGGCGACGGGTTGGATCTTCTGGCGGTCGGTCACCAGCAGGTAAACGCCCTGGCACTTCTCGTTCTTGAACTTGCTCGACGCGGGCGTGAACTCGATCGGGATGAATCGCAGGCCGGGCAGGTTCGCGGCGTTGAGCGCGCTGGCGAGCTTGCGGCCGTCGATCCACGGCGCGCCGAAGGTTTCGAACGGCTGGTCGGTGCCGCGCCCGACGGAAACGTTCGTCGCCTCCAGCAGGCAGACGCCCGGGTAGAGCAGCGCCTGCGTCAGGTTGCGCATGTTGGGCGAGGGGTTGGCCCAGGTCAGGCCGGTTTCGTCGAACCACATCGCGCGGTTCCAGTTCTCCATCTTGATCACGTGCAGGTCGCACTTGGCGCCCCACGCGTCGCGGTACATCGTGGCCAGCTCGCCAAAGGTCATGCCGTGCGCGACCGGCATCGGGCCGTGGGCGGTGAAGCCGAAGTGCTTCTTGTCGGCGACCGGGCCCTCGACGATCAAACCCGTGATCGGGTTGGGGCGGTCCAGCACGTACATCGCGATGTCGTTCCGACCGGCCGCCTCCATGCAGAGCCCGAGCGTGGCGGAGTAGGTGTAGAAGCGCGCCCCGACGTCGGCGATGTCGAACACCAGCGTGTCGACGCCCTTGAGCATCTCGTCGCTGGGCTTGCGCGTCTCGCCGTACAGGCTCCAGACCTTCAGGCCGGTCTTCTCGTCGGTGCCGTGGCCGACCTTTTCGTCGAGGGTCCCGTACAGCCCGTGCTCGGGAGAGAAGAGGCAGACGATCTTGACGCCCGGCGCCTTGACCAGCAGGTCGACGATGTGCGTGCCGTCGCGATCGCGGCCGGTGTGGTTGGTGACGATGGCGACGTTCTTGCCCTTGAGTCGCTCGAAGTTCTCGCGCTTGAGGACATCGAGCCCCGTCAGCACGTCGGCCGGCGCGCCGGCGGCGGGGCGGCGCTCCTGCGCGGCCGGGGCGCTACAGCAGAGGAGGAGGATCACGACGAGGAGGACGGTCGGGCGCTTCATGGTCACCGCTTGGGGTTGGAGAAGTCGAACGCGCGTTGGGCACCGGGCATTACCCCGCGCGCGGGGACGGCGTTGTGAGGTCGCGCCGCGGGCGCGGCAGGCGAGGGAGTCGATGCGCCCGGGGGCGCTCCGCGCTAATCCAGCTCCGGCGGGCGGAGGTTGCGGTCGTCGATGGGGAGCTCGCGCATGTGCAGGTCGGCCCACATGGCGGCCTCGGCGTCCAGCGGGCTCTTGATGTTGTAGGCCTGGTAGGTGATCAGCTCACCGATGCGGATGGCCAGGTCCACCAGTCGCTCGCCGGCGGTCCAGTAGTCGCCGACGCAGATGGTCGCCGGCTCGATGTTGGGGTGGAAGATGGGCGTGAGCATCTTGCACTGGGGGCTCATGCGCGGGTAGTCGCCGGTCAGGCGGATCTCGACCAGGTGGTAGCTGCGCTCGACCGGCTCCTGCCGCCCGGCGATGCGCTCCAGGCCGCGGAGGAAGTATTCCAGCTCGTAGACCTCCGGCGGCTCCCCGCGGGCGGTGCGCACCTTGATCAGCGGGAAGTTCTCGAACGCCTCGTTCATCTGCTCGAAGTCCGCCCGCAGCCGGCGCAGCCGCGGCGGCAGGCGAAGCGCCGGCGGCGGCGGCGGCGCGGGCGCGGTGATGGTCGGAGCGGCGGCGACCGGCGCGGCGGCGACCGGCGTTGCGCTGACGTTCGTTGCGCTGACCGTCGTGGCGGCAACGGGCGCGGTGGCGACGGCCGTGGCGGTGTTCGTTTCGGTCGCAGCCGCGGTGACGGTGGCCGTGACGGTCTCGCTCACCGTGGCAATGGCCGACGACTCGGAAGATCCCTGAGCCATCGCGCCAGCGAGGGCGGCGCCGTCGCCGGCCATGGCCGAAGCGGCGCCCGCGCTGCTGCCGACGCCCGCCGCGCTCTCCACCGCGGCCGCCAGCGCCGCCAGCAGCTCGGGCTTGGGGATCGTCAGCGGCGTGGCGCACTTCTTACACCGCGCGCGCCGCCCGGCGAGGTTGTCCGGGACGCTGAACAGGGCGTTGCACTGGGGACAGTTGAAGTCGATCATCGGTCGTTCACCCGGCGGAAACTCACCCGGCGGCGGATCTGCGCCCGAGGCGCGGAAAGAAGTTACCCGTTGGCGCTGCTCAGCCACCAGAACGTCGAGACGATCGGTCCGACCACCATTCCGGCGAAGGCGAGCACGCCGGCGGCGATGAGGATCGGCTCGCGCAGCAGGGCGGCGGGGTCGCGGAGCAGGTGGCGGTTCCACAGCTTCAGCTTCCAGCCGCGCGCCGCCACGCCGATCGCCACCAGCAGCGACGGCGCGCCGAACGTCAGCGCCGACAGCAGCAGCGAGAGCGCGGCGGCGCCGAGCAGGACGAAGTTCCACGGCAGCCGCTCCATCGGGCGCTCGACCGGCGGCGGGAGCGCCTCGGGCTCCGGCTCGGGCGCCTTGGGCAGCAGGGCGTTCACCTGCTCGCACCCGTAGGCGGCGCAGCCGAAATTTTCCTGCCAGCACTCGGCGTGGAAGACCAGCGAGCACTTGGGGCAGGTGGTGGTCTGCTCGTCAGGGCAGATCGAGGTCTGGCAGATGCCGCACTCGCGCAGCACCATCGCCAGGTGCCGGTGGGGCGTGGGCGGGGGTTGCGTCGGTGTCGTTGTCGTCGTGGCTTGCTGAATCATCGTTTGCGACCCTCGTGTGCCCGCGCCGCCGTTCGCACGGCTTTTCAACGCGTGCGAACGACGAAGACGAACGCGCGGCTGCTCATGAACCGTCGGCCCGGCGCGCACGCGCGGCAGGGATGGGACAACCCGTGCCCCGTGTCGCGCTCGCTCGTGCGCGCGCATGCGTTGCGCGTTGCGTCAGTGCCTCCCGTTGCCGTTGCCGTTGCCGTTGACGGGCGCGAGGTTGCTCGGCTGCTTTTCCTGGAAGAGGAAGCGCGTCGCGCCGATCTGCACCTGGTCGCCATTGCGCAGCCGCGTGCGCGTGACCGGGCGACCATTGATGACGGTGCCGCTGCCGAGCGGGAGGTCCTCGAGCTCGAAGCCGCCCTTGACGATGTGGATGGCCGCGTGCCGCCGCCCGACCTGCGGGTCCTTGAACAGGTAGATCTGGTTGTCCGGCGAGGAGCCGATGTAGGTGGGGTTGCGGTAAAGGATGAACTGCTTGCCGGCGATGAGCCCCTGGGTGACGCGGAGCCAGCCGCTCTTGGCGGCGTCCTCGAGCAGCCCGATGGCGGCGCCGGAGACCCCGCCGATGGCGCACAGGCCGACCAGTCGGCTGATGTCGGGATTGCCGAGCTGGCGGGAGATCAGGTCGTAGAGCGCGCCGCCGACCAGCCCGCCGACCACGCCGCCGGCCAGGCCGATCAGGAACTTCTTGAAGTTCCGCATCACCAGCCCCGGCGCCAGCGACAGGAAGAGCCCGACGACCGCCCACTGCACCATGCGCGCCAGCACCTGGCGGGCGGCGGAGATGCTTCCCTCGGTGCCGGTCATCGCCTCGTACATGCGCTCGACGAAGAGGGCGACCACCACCCCGCCGATCAGCCCCAGCGTGGCGCCGACCGAGCCGTTGATGATGGCCGACGGGACGTTGCGCCCGACGACCGGGTCGGCGATCGACAGCGCCAGCGCGATCAGCATCCCGCTGACGCCGAAGGCGAGCACGTTGCTGATGAACTCCTTCACCTTGTCGCGCGAGGCGATGCGGGCGATCTGCTCGTCCTTCTGCTGCTGGCTGAGGCGCTCGTCGACGTAGGTGGTGAAGTAGGGGTTGTTGCGCCCGTCGAGGGCGAGCTGCTCGAGCATCGAGGCGCGCTCCTCGGGGCTGAGGCGCCCGGCGTCGGCGGCGCGGCGCACCTCGCGGGCCATCTCCATCAGCTGCGCCGACTCGAGGCGCGCGCTGTTGCGGAAGTGGAGCAGTTGCCCGCAGGTCCACGCCGCCAGCCCGCCCAGCAGCCCGAAGACCGCCATGTAGACCAGCGTGTTGTACCAGAGGCTCTGGAACTTCGACGCCTCGGGCGCGACATCGGTGAGCTGGGCGTACTCGCGGTTGCGGCGGACGGCCTGCATCGCGCTGAGGCGCTGCTCGACGGTGCGCGTCTTGAGCTCGTCCCAGGTGATCGTGATCTTGTCGTCGTCGCTGCTCGACATCGTGTTACGGCTCGCTCGCTCCGCCGGCGGTCAGCGGTTGAGGGTTTCGGGGGTCAGGGCCTCGGCGCGGGACTCGTCGTCGCGCGCCGCGCTGCCGGCGGGCGCCACGCTGCCGGCGGGCGCCGCGGCCGGGTCGGCGGTGGGCGCGGCGACGGGCGTGGCGGGCTCGCGCGCGGCGGCGGGGGACGCTTCGACCGCGGCGGCGGCGGGCGGCAGGCGGTCGATCAGGCGCGAGCCGGGCGGATCGTTCGACAGCGACGGCAGCGTCGCCCCCCCGTACAGCACCGCGTACGCCGCCAGCGCCACCGGCCAGCCAATGGCGATGAAGACCGACAGCGCCAGGGCGGCGGTGGTCCAGCGCTGGCGCTTCTCCAGCGACTGGAGGCGGTTGGCCAGGTCCTTCAGCTCCATCGCCGCCGCGGGGTACGCCGCCGACGTGTGCTGCTGCGCCTGGGGCTGCGCCTGCGGCGCGGCGATGGCGGCTGCGATGGCGGCGGCGGCGGCGGCGGCGGCGGGCGCGGGCGGATCGTACTGCTGCGCCGGGAGCTGCGCCGCCGCCCACTGCGCGCCTTCGCGCACGGGTGGATCGCTGCTGACCAGCGCGGTGCCGACGTTGACGCCGGCGCGCGTCAGCTCGCCGTCCCCGTCATCGTCGCCCTGCGCCTGCGGCGCGGCGGCAATGGGCGTCGGGGGGATCTCCGGCACGCGCCGGGCCACCTTGGTGCTGTCCGGGGCGACGTCCTTCTGCACCACGAACGACTCGACGACCATGTTCCCGGTGCGCCAGGCAAACAGCCCTTCCTCCTGGTGCTGCGGGTCGAACACGAACGCGAGGTGCCACGGCAGGCTGAAGAAGTTCTTGTGGATGAACAGGTCCATGTCCGACAGGAAGATCCCGTGCCCCGGGTGGGTGTGGTACCACCCCAGGATCCGCATGTCGGGGTACTGCCGGTCCATCACGTCCTGGATGTGCGACCAGGTCTGCGCGGTGAAGGTGACCTGGGCGTTCTTGCCGGCGGAGAAGTTGCCGCGGATCGACGCCTCGATGAAGACGAACGGGCCGATGTTGTCGGTGTAGACGTTGCCGACCAGCACGCCGCACACCTCGATGTCCGGCGCGCTCCAGCCGTGGGCGCGGACGTCGTTGAGGACCGACTGCTTGAAGATGACGCAGCGGCGGGTGGGGCGCTCGCGCGGGCCGAGGGGGAACTCGCGCGTGGGCCACTCGCCGGTGGCGATGGCGGAGATGTCCTGGTCGACGGGCGACCGTTGGGCCGTCGGGGTCATGCGAGCTCCAGTTCGTCGTCGTCGTCATCGACATCGTTACCGCGGCCGGTCGCGGCGGAGGAAAGGCTGACGCCCGCCAGGTCACCCAGCACCGCGGTGGCGTCGCCGGCCAGCTCGAAGCCGACCGAGCGCGTGCCGTCGCCGCTGCGAGCGATGACCACGTCGAACGGCGGGACGCCGATCTCGCCGAGCGGGCGGTCGAGGAAATCCTCGTCCCCGCGCAGCTTGTAAAAGGTGACGACGTCGCGGCGGACGTCCTCGCGCCCCGCCGCACGGCACGCCGGGCACCACGCCTTCGCCGCCGGCACCTTGCCGAGCGAGGCAAACAGCCGCTCCTCGCCGCCGCACCTGGGGCAGACGAGCTTTTCCAGCACCTCGCGGGCCAGCTCGATCGTCGCGCGCTCGTCGCCAAGGTGCTGCCTCGCCAGCGCCAGCAGTTGGCGCGACGTGATGGTCGCGACGCCGTCGTCGAGGGCTACCACCTCGTCGAGCGTGTCGTGGCTGTAGCAGTCGTCCTTGCGCTGGAAGCGGGTGATGTAGGAGTCGGCCGTCACGCCGCTGAACACCCACGCGCCGCCGGCGAGGGTCTGCATGCCGTGCAGCAGCTTGACCGCCTCCTGGCACTGCACGCCGGCGACGATCGAGCTGACGGTGGGGGTGGTGGGCGTCTTGCCGCCCTCCATTTCCGGGCGGCTGAGCAGGTTGCACGAGCGGCGCATCTGGAGCAACTTCCAGTCGGTGGCCGACATCGTGCACTCGTAGCAGGGGGCGTCGTCGGCGTTGTTGTCGGGAACGAAGACGCGCGCCGAGCCGTCGATCGCCTCGATCGCGCCGTCGATCCACGGGCGGTTGACCTTCCAGCAGTTGCGGTTGATCGAGAGGCGCGCCTCGCGGTTGTCGAGCCCGGCGATGACCACGTCCGCCCAGCGGAAGACGCCCAGGCCGAGGTCGTGCACGACGTTGCCGTTGAAGGCGTGCGCCTTGATATCGGGATAGATGCCGCGGGCGGCGGCGGCGGCGGCGGTGGCCTTGAGCTGACCGTTGTCGCTCCCGCGGTAAAGGACCGAGCGGGACAAATTGGAGTTCTCGATCCGGTCCATGTCCGCGATGAGGACCTGCCCCACGCCGAGCAGTGCGAGATTCTTGACGATCTCGTTCCCGAGCGCGCCCGCCCCGACGACGAGGATGCGCGCGCGGCGCAGCCGCTGCTGATCCCACCAGCCGATTAGCTTGAAGCGGTGGAAGCGGTCGTTCTCGGCCGCCCCCAGCTCGGGCGCGATGCGCAACACGTCGGTCATTGTCGATTCGTCCAAAACGCGCCGCGCGCCGGCGCGACCGCTAAAGCTCGCCGGCCTTGACGGGCGGCAAAAAGATTCTTTACCCGGCGGTGATCTCCGGCTGAAGGCGCAGGACGTCGCCGCCCTTGACGCCCACGTCGCACAGGCACTGCTCGTCGAGCAACTGCTTGCCGGAGGCGCGGTGGTGGAACTTGTAGCTCAGCGGCTGCCCGTCGGGCGCGAAGAGCGGGAAGTTCATCTTCTCCAGCAGGACCGCCAGGACGCGGTTGACCGGCGCGTCGTCGGGCAGCTCGACGTCCTGCCGCTTGTTGCCGGTGGCGTCCCAGACCTGAACCGTGACCATCCCCATAGGACCGCGCTCCTCGTGGCCCGGCGCCGCCTTGGCGGGCCGGGAATAGCCTTTCCGGGGCGGCGGGGGCGCTCGGGCGGACGCGGGCGTGACGGCGGGTGGGCCGCGCGCCGGGGCGTCGCCAGGGCCGGCCGCGCGCCGGGGGCGATACTCTATAGTTATCGGACGCGTCGCCGCGCCCGCGTCCGCCGCCGCCGGCCAGGGACCGAAAACGCACTGCCGGGAAAACTCGCTCATCGGACGCCGCCGTCGAAGTGTAAAGCTGGCGAACATCCCACTGCGGCGATGCGAGACTATACCCAATGGCGGGCGGACCACCAACGCAAAGCACCCCCGCCCGGCCCGCCGCCGCCCCCGCCGCCGCGCCAACCTGACGGCGGTGCCGGCGGTGACGGTTTGGTAAATTTGGCAACTTGCTTCCGGCGAATTTTGCCTTTATATGAAGAATCCGCTCAGTGGGTGAGCGCCGGTTTTTAGTTGCAGCCATGCGCGGGATCGGCTCTATTAACCGAACCTCTCTGTGGGATCGCCTTTTAGTCGTTCGGGAGCTGCGCCAATTCACAGCAACGGAAACAATCTCGCGGTGATTGAGTCTACCCCCGCGCACGTTCCCGCGACCACGGCCCGAGGAAGCAACTCCGAGCAACCCAACGACTCGATCCTTGAGATCGTCTGGCGGCAGCGGGGCGTGGTGGCCGCGGTCACGGCGCTTTGCCTGATCCTCTCGGTCCTATATCTGTTGATCGCCACCCGCTACTACTCCGGCACCGCCAAGCTGTACGTGCGGCAGGTGAGCCCGCGCGTGCTGAACGAGGACGCCAAGCAGGAACAGGACCCCGAGAAGTTCCTCTCCACCCAGCGCGAGGTGCTGTCGTCCACGCCGGTCATCGCGATGACCCTCGGGACCCCGGGCATCCGCGACCTCAAGACCTTCGCCGGCGAGGACAACCTCTTCACCCACCTCAAGGGCAACCTGTCGGTCGAGGTGGGCAAGAAGGACGACCTGCTCTCGGTGAAGTTCGATTCCCCGCACCGCGAGGACGCGCAGAAGATCGTCGAGGCGCTGGTCGCGTCGTACACGAATTACCAGTCCAAGCAGCGGCGCGAGTCGGCGTCGGGCATCGTCGGTGACCTGAAGCAGGAGCACGAGAAGCGCCAGGCGGAGCTGCGCCGCAAGCAGGACGAGCTCACCGCCTTCCGCACCACCAACGGCATCTTCTCCGGCGGCGACGAGAAGACCAGCGTCGCCCGCCAGGGGCTGGAAATGCTCATGAAGGCGCGGACCGACGCGCAGCTTGAGAGCATCTCGGCGCGCACCGCGTGGGACGACGTGCAGCGCACGATCCTCTCCACCGCCGCCCGCAAGCAGCGGTTCGAAGAGGCGCGCGCCACCGGCGCCAGCATCGCGCCGTCGGCCATCGACGACGCCGCCCTGCGGACGCAGATGATCGCCGCCCAGCAGCAGCTCCAGGACGTGATGATGAACGGCCGGTACGGCCCGAGTCACCCGAACGTGAAGCGGTTGCAGGATTACATCGACACGCTGAACGTGACCTACGCCCTGGCGGTCCACCGCCGCGTCGAGCTCGGCAAGCAGCGCGAGGCGGACCTGGCCAGGTCGTTCGACGAGCAGCAGAAGCTGGCGATCGGGCACAGCGCCCGGGCGATGGAAGAGGTGCGGCTGGCGGCGGAGGTGACGCGCCTCCAGGGGCTGGCCGACGAGATCGACAACCGCCTGCGCAGCGTGGCGCTGACCAACGGCGACTCGGCCCCCAGCATCACGGTGCTGGAGCCCCCGAGCGCCAGCAAGTCGCCGACGCGCCCCTACACCGGCCGGACGCTGGCGCTGGCGATGATCGCCGGCGTGGTGCTCGGGTGCGGCGCGGCATGCGTGCGCGACTGGTACGACTACCGCCTGCGCTCCGCCGACGAGGTCAAGTCGACCCTGGGCGTCACGGTGCTGGGGCTCATCCCGCACGTCGGTGACGAGAACAGCCCGATCGCCCGCGGGCAGAAGATCCACATCGACCCGCACTCCGAGGCGGCCGAGGCGTACCGCTCGCTGCGGACGGCCGTCCACTTCGGCATGCGCGACCGCGAGGCGCGCACGGTGCTGGTCACCTCACCGGAGCGCGGCGACGGCAAGACCACCTGCACCAGCAACTTCGCCATCTCGGTGGCGCAGATGGGCAAGCGCGTGCTGCTGGTCGACGCCGACCTCCGCGCCCCCATGCAGGACCTGATCTTCGGCATCAACGGCCGCGTCGGGCTCGCCAACGTGCTCCAGGGCAAGGAGACGCTGGAATCCGCCGTCCGCCACACCGGCATCGAAAACCTCGACCTGCTGCCCGCCGGCGTCGCGGCGCGCAACCCGTCGGAGCTGCTCAACAGCCAGAAGTTCATCGACGTGCTGGAATCGGCCGTCGAGAAATACGATGTTGTGGTAATCGACTCCCCGCCGCTGCTGGCGGTCACCGACGCGCGGATCATCGCGGCGTCGGCCGACGCCACCTTGCTGGTTCTGCGCGCGGGTAAGTCAAATCGGAAGCTCGGCGAAATGTCGGTGGACGGCCTGGTCAGCGTCGGTGCAAAGTTGCTCGGCGCGGTGGTCAACGACATCGAGCGCCGCAGCTACCGTTACTACGGCAGCTACGGCCGGTACGGCTACGGCGCCAACGGGCGCTCGGACCGCGCCGTGATGACGGATTCTGACGCGACCGCCGCCCCCTCGGGCAGCGCGTCAGCCAACAACGGCGCGGGCGCACTCGGCAACGGGCACGCCAACGGCAATGGCAACGGCGGTGGCCTCGGCGGCCACGGCCACAATGAGTATCCCGGGGTCGCCGAGGGTGAAACCACCCTGGCGGTCCGGGGCCGTTTGACTGGGTGAGCTGGATGTGCTCGCTCCGAGGCGCCACCGGTTGGGTGAACGGAATCCGGTGGCGTCGGTGGACGAGGGAAGAGAGCTCCACGTCTGCGGTGGGTGAGGTGTCCGCTCGCGAGCGGCGCCTCTTCGCGGCGGGGTCGTAACGGACCCGCCGGGAACCGTGACAACTGGGATCGCAGCCCCCCGGGGCGCACCACGGCCTCGGCGGGGCCGGCGGGTGTCGCACGTGCGGGTGCGTTCCGTCCCGCGGTGACCGACGGCGAGACGCATCACAGTGCGTCGCGCGCGGCGCGGCCAGCCACGGTGCGGGCGCACGTCGTGCGCCGCGGCGCACGCTGGTTCGGCGACGCGCGTGGCTCGCCCGCGACGCGCACGCCGCCGGTGATGGCGGCGCAGCGCGGGCGGTGGTCCCGCGGCTTGCTGTCGCACGCGGTGCGGCCGCGGTCGCCTGGCAGGGCGTTCGCTTGACGGCGACGCCGCCGCCCGAGAGCACGGCGAAGTGGCCGCGCGGGCGGGCACCAAATCTTCGTTCGGCCAGCGCCGGCCCGGCACGGGGAGTGGGTCCCCCGACTGGGAGGAGAACGGCGCCGGGCGCGGACGGGCATGGGTCGAGAGTCGTAGTTGTCGTCCGAGTCGTACCCGCGCGGGCCGAGCTGTTCGGTCCCGGCGGCCAAAAGTGAGAGAAGAAACCTGCGCCCCGCGCTTTCTCGGCAATGTGGGTTCCGGGCCGACCTGTAGGCCCGGGCGGGGCGTTTTCCGCCGTTCGTGACGGGACAGGACAGGGAAGTTCATGACAAGCCAGACGATTTCCTCGTGGCGCCCCTCCGCCGATGTCGGCGCAGCCGCGCGCCCGCGAGACCTCCACACCCTTTACACCCGCAGGCAGCTCGAGTCGGTGCTGCACCGGGAGCGCGCCCGCGCGGACCGGAACAACTCCGAGTTCTCGCTGGTGCTCTTCCGCGTCCGCGCCGACGAGCCGAGGCTGATGTTCCGCCTCGCCCGGCTGCTGCTGCGCCGCACGCGCGTGATCGACGAGGTCGGGTGGTTCGACGAGACCTGCGTCGCCGCCCTCCTCCCGTACACCACCGCCGACGGCGCCCGCGCCTTCAGCGAGCACCTGCTCCAGGCGGCGCAGGAGCAACTGGTGCCGGCCCTGTGCCGCATCTACACCTACCCGTCCGCCTGGTACTTCGAGGACGACAAGAAGCGCAACGACCACCACGATCACAGTGGTAGCAACGGCAACGGTCACTCGAACGGCAACGGTCACTCCAACGGCAACGGGTACGCCCACGCCCACGGCAACGGGCACGCGAACGGCCACGCCAACGGCAACGGCCACGCGCGGGCCAACGGTGAGAACGGCAACGGCCACGGCCATGCCAACGGCAACGGCCACGCCAACGGCAACGGCCACGCCAATGGCAACGGGCACGCCAATGGCAACGGGCACGCGCATGCCAACGGCAACGGGCACTCCAACGGCAACGGGCACGCCCACGCCCATTCGAATGGCAACGGCCACTCGAATGGCAACGGGCACACGAACGGCAACGGCAACGGCAACGGCAACGTGCTGATGTCCGCGTCGTCGAAGCTGATCGAGCGTCGCGTCAACGGACTTGGCCGCCCGGCCAGCGGCTCGACCGCCGCTGCCGCGGGCAGCGCGGGCCCGGCGGTGCAGGCGTCCGACCTGATGCCGTACCTGCTCAAGGGCGTCTCCGACGGCCTGCGCCCGCCCGAGGCGGGCGCCGACGGCGTCGAACGCCTGCTCGTCCGCCCGCTCCCCTGGTGGAAGCGCTGCATCGACATGGCCGGCGCCGCCACCGGGCTGCTGATGCTCTCGCCGGTGATGTTCCTGGCGGCGTTCGCCATCCGCGTCTCCTCGCCCGGGCCGATCATCTTCAAGCAGCGCCGCGCGGGGCTCGGCGGGCAGCCGTTCTGGATCTACAAGTTTCGCACCATGACCGTCGACGCCGAGGCGCGCAAGGCCGCTTTGCGCAAGATGAGCGAGCAGGACGGCCCGGCGTTCAAGATCAAGCACGACCCGCGCATCACGCCGGTCGGCCGCTTCCTCCGCGAGACCAGCCTCGACGAGCTGCCGCAGCTCTGGAACGTGCTGATCGGCGACATGTCGCTGGTCGGCCCGCGCCCGCTGCCGATGGACGAATCCGCCGCCTGCGACCGCTGGCAGCGCCGCCGGCTGGACGTGACGCCGGGGCTCACCTGCATCTGGCAGGTCAAGGGGCGCAGCCGCGTCACCTTCGCGGAGTGGATGCGCATGGACGTGAATTACATCCGCCGTCGCGGCCTGTGGCACGACGTGCGGATCCTGGCCGAGACGATCCCCGCGGTGATCCTCCGCCGCGGCGCGAGGTAAGCGCGCCAGTGAGCTGCGGCGACAAATCGCCGCCAGCGAACGATCGCGAACGAGCGAGAGAGCGCGCGGTGGACCGCGGGAGGCGCGCCCGACACTGATGTAACCGCCCGGGCCGGCTCTGTGGGAGCCGTCGTCCGTGGGCGCGAGAGACAGAGAGAGAAGTAGACGTATGGACGGGTTGGCGTTTGCGTGGCCTCGTAAGTTCGACGTGTTCGGCGTCGGGATCAGCGCGACCTCGTACGACGAGGCCGAGGCGGTGATCCTCCAGGCGGCGAAGGCGCGGCGCAGCGCGACCGTCACCCACCTGTCATCGCACGGGCTGACCATGGCCGCGCGCGACGAGCGCTTCCGCGAGGTCGTCAACAGCTTCGACATCGCCGCCCCCGACGGGCAGCCGGTGCGCTGGAGCCTGAAGTGGTTCCACAAGCAGGCGATCCCCGATCGCTGCTACGGCCCGGAGCTGATGATCCGTCTCTGCCGCTCGGCGGCGAAGCAGGGCGTCTCCATCTACCTCTACGGCAGCTCGCCGGAGGTGCTGGAACTGCTCTCGGCGAACCTGCGGAAGGACTGCCCGGGGCTGGTGATCGCCGGCGTCGAGAGCCCGCCGTTCCGCCAGCTCGGCAAGGAAGAGGCGCAGCAGGCGATTCAGCGCATCAACGACAGCGGCGCCGGGCTGGTTTTTATCGGGCTCGGCTGCCCGCGGCAGGACTGGTTCGCCCACGAGCACAAGCACGCCATCCGCGCGGTCCAGCTTTGCGTCGGGGCGGCGTTCGACTTCCACGCCGGCAACAAGAAGATGGCGCCCCGCTGGATGCAGCGGCACGGGCTGGAATGGTTCTACCGGCTCACCCAGGAGCCCGGGCGGCTGTGGCGGCGATACCTGGTGATCCACACCACGTTCGCGATGCTCCTCACCCGCCGGCTCATTCTCGGTCGATAAGAGGGACAGAGGAAGGCCGCTCACACAGCGACCGCGCGCCTTGGTGGCGTTGCGGGCGCACGCGGGGCGCGTCGGCGGACCGTTTTACAAGGTTTGCCGGCACGACCGCTGTGTGACGCGCGGCCGCGTCGTTACATTGTCCCGCTTGGAAACCCGCAGCCGGCCGTGCCGGAGCGGGCGATCGACGCCACCAGACGTATGTCGGCCGTTGCCCCGTCCATCACCGCAGACCCGTCGCCCGCCGCGCGCGATGCCGCGCCGCAGGGTGATGCCGCGCCCCCTCGGGATGCCGCGCCGTCGCGCGATGCCGGGCCGGTCGCGCCCGCGGTGCCGCGCGCGAAGAAGCTGCGCGGGCTGATGGGCCGCAACATCTGGGCGCTGGCCGACCAGGCGCTGATCTCCGGCGCCAACTTCGTCACGCTGATCCTCATCGCCTGGGCGCTGGACGACAAGACCGAGTTCGGCCGCTTCTCCACCGTCTACAGCGTCCTGCTGTTCTGCAACATCCTCCAGTCGACGCTGATCACGCAGTCGCACAACGTGCTGGGAGCGACCCGCTCGGGCGACGATTACCGCCTTTACACCAGCTCGACCGCGTTCGGGCAGCTCGCGCTGTTCGCGATCCAGGTGCTGCTGGTCCTGCCGGTGGCGACGCTGGCCTCGATGCAGGGGTGGGCGACGGCGTCGCTGATCTGGGCGCTGGTCCCGGCCGTCTTCGGCTGGCAGCTCCAGGAGCTGGTCCGCCGCGTCCTCTACACCGAGGGGCGCTACGGCGCCGCGTTCGCCAACGACCTGATCGGCTTTGGCGGGCAGATGCTCGTGCTGGCCGGGATGTTCTTCCTGCACGCGCGAATGGGCTACACGTTCAACGGCACGATCGCGCTGCTGGTGACGGCGGCGACGACCGCGCTGGCTGGCGCCGTCGGCCTGTGGCAGCTTCGCGCCAGCCTCTCGTGGCGCTTCGGGCGGCGCGAGCTGGCGGAGAACTGGCACTTCGGCAAGTGGCTGCTCGGCGGGGAGGTGCTCGGCTTCTTCTCCTCGCTCCAGATGCAGGTGCTGTGGGCCGCGCTGCTGGTCGGCACCGCCGCCAGCGCCGACCTGCGCGCGGCCCAGATCCTGTTCGGGCCGATGCGGGTGATCACCTTCTTCCTCGGCACCGTGCTGCCGATCCGCTTCGCCCGCGCGCTGCACGAGCGGGGGACGTTGGCGATGCACGCCAACGTGCGGTCGGTCTACGCGGTGCTGGCGCCGCTGGTCGGCGTCTACTGCGCGCTGCTGGCGCTGTTCCCGCGGCCGCTGCTGAAGTTGATCTACCCCGACGAGTTTGCCTCCAACGAGGCGGTCGTCGTGCTAATGCTGTACGCGGCCACCGCGTTCCTCGGCTACATGCAAATGGTGATGGCCGCGGCGCTCACCGCCGCCCGGCAGACCCGCTACATCTTCGCCGGCAGCGTGTGCGGCTGCGCGATCGGGCTGGCGGCGAGCCCGCTGTGCATCTGGCGCTTCGGCGCGGCCGGCGGCATCCTGAGCATCATGGCAACCACGCTGGTGGTGACGGCGCTGTACGTGCTGGCGTACCGCCGGCAGTCGGCGCGAGATTTCGGTTCGAGCAATTCCGGTTCGATCGCCGGCCGGGGCGCGGAGGTGACGGCATGAGCGTGGCAGAAGCACCGATTTCCACCTCGGCGGCGGTCGCGACGGCGCCCGGCGAAGCCGCGGCGGCGACGCCCGCGGACGGCGGCGCGGGCGCGGGCTCGCGTTCCACCGTGGCGACGATGACGACGACGACGACCGCGCACGATGCCGAGAAGGGGGCGCTGCTCGCGCGCGTGATCGACGTGCTCGACCGCGACGGGCTCGCCTACTGCATCCTGCACGGGTACGAGACCTTCCCGCATCGCGTGCCGGGCGACGTCGACCTGCTGGTCCCGCGCGAGATGGTCCCGCGCCGCCTCGCCGAGCTGCTGCGCGCCGCCGAGGGCAAGATTGGCGCCAAGGTCGTGCAGTGGTTCAACGATCGCGCGCACCTGATCGTGCTGTGCGCCCCGGCCGCGGCGCCCGGCGCGGCGCCGGCCCGGCCAGATGCTCGGCCACGGTGTCCGCGCGCAGGTCGAGCCGGCTGCTGAGGATCTGCACGAGCTCGTCGCGCATGATCCGGCCGGCCGCGACCTCGGGCAGCGCCGCGAACGTCTCGTGCACCTCGTCGAGGATCTCCTGCTTGCCTTCGGACGAGCCGGTGTCGCCGGTCTCGAGCACGCGCAGGATCCGGAAGCGCGGGAACGGCATCGACTTGTCGAGCAGCGCCTGGAACGCCTCGGGCCCGCGCTTGACGACGAGATCGGCGGGGTCGTCGCCGGCCGGCAGGCTGAGCACGCGGAACTTCAGATCCTCGCGCGCGGCGACGACCGCGGCGCGCAGCATCGCCTCCTGCCCCGCGTTGTCGGCGTCGAGCGCGAGGTGCGCCACCGGGGAGAGACGGCGCAGCACGCGCACCTGCTCCTCGGTCATCGACGTGCCCATGATGCAGACGGCTCCCGCGAAGCCGGCCTGATGCAGCGCGATGACGTCGGTGTAGCCCTCGGCGACGATGACCGCGCCGGCCTTCGCGGCGGCCGACCGCGCGAGATGCCCGCCGTAGACGATGCGGCCCTTGTGGAAGAGGTCGTTCTCCGGCGTGTTGAGGTACTTCGGACCCCGGTACTCGCTCATCTGCCGGGCGCCGAACCCGATCACCCGCCCGCGCGAGTCGCTCAGCGGGAACGTGATGCGCGACCGGAACTGGTCGTAC
>DASQDR010000284.1:0-27513 GCA_035634055.1 Tepidisphaeraceae bacterium
CAACGAAGCGACGGAGCGACGAAGCGACAGAGGGAAAGAGCAATCCGCGCCCGCCACGCCGGCTTCGTCCCCTTCGTCCCCTTCGTCGCTTCGTCGCTCCGTCGCTTCGTCGCTCCCCAAGGGCATCATCCACCCCAAGCGCATCCTCCAGCAGATCGTGGCGGGCGTGCGGGATTACGGGAACCGGATGGGGATCCCGACGGTCAACGGCGCGGTCTACTTCGACGACCGCTACGTCGGCAACCCGCTGGTCTTCTGCGGGTGCGTCGGGATCATCCCGCGCGACAAGGTGACCAAGGAAGTGAAGGCGGGCGACGCCATCGTCTTGATGGGCGGGCGGACGGGGCGCGACGGCATTCACGGCGCGACGTTCTCGTCGGCCGAGCTGACCGACACCCACGCCGATGAATTCTCCCACGCCGTGCAGATCGGCAACGCGATCACGCAGAAGAAGATGGCCGACGTGATCTTGCAGGCTCGCGACCGTGGGTTGTTCACGGCCGTCACGGATTTGGGCGCGGGCGGGCTATCGAGCGCGATCGGCGAGATGGGCGAAAAGGTCGGCGCGTCGGTTGAGCTGGACCGCGTGCCGCTGAAGTACGCCGGCCTGCGCTACGACGAGATCTGGATCAGCGAGGCGCAGGAGCGGATGGGCTTGTCGGTCCCGCAGGAGCACGTCGGCGAGCTGCTGAAGCTGGCGGCGAGCGAGGACGTTGAGGCCACCGTCATCGGCACCTTCGGCACGCCGGGCCGGGAGCTGGTGCTGAACTACCGCGGAAACGAGGTCGGCCGGCTGTCGATGGAGTTCTTGCACGACGGGCTGCCGATGCCGACGCGGCGGGCGATGGTGACGTCTGGCCCCTCGCGCGGCACTGGCGGCCGGCCCGTGCAGCCCTCGCCAAACGATTCGCGCCAAGACCGCTCCGCGGAAGCACATGGGCGAGGCGCCCATGCCACGTTGAAGGTCAAGACGCCGGCGGACCTGAAGCAACGCCTGCTCGCCGCGCTGGCCCACCCCAACGTCGCTTCCAAGCACTGGATCATCCGCCAGTACGACCACGAGGTGCAGGGCGGCTCGGTCATCAAGCCGCTGGTCGGGCCGATGCAGATCGGCCCGTCGGACGCGGCGGTGGTCCGGCCGAAGCTGGACAGCTACCGTGGCGTGGCGCTGGCGTGCGGCCTCGCGCCGCACGTGGAGGATCCGTACGAGATGGCGCTGGCGGCGATCGACGAGGCCGTCCGCAACGCCGTCTGCGTCGGCGCGCACCCCGACCGCATCGCCATCCTCGACAACTTCTGCTGGCCCAGCGTGGACGACGAGGTGACGATGGGCGCGCTCGTGCGCGCGTGCGAGGCGTGCCGCGACGCGGCGCTGGCCTACGGCATCCCGTTCATCAGCGGCAAGGACTCGCTGCACAACCAGTTCACCCACTCCGAGACCGGCGAGGTCATTCGCATCCCCAACACGCTGCTGATCAGCGCGATCGGCGTGCTGGAGGACGTGCGCAAGTGCGTCACGATGGACCTGAAGCACCGCACCGGCCGGGTCTGCCTCGTGGCGCCGCGCGACGGCAACCTGCAGACGTTGGCGGCCCTGCACCGTGCGGTGGCGGGGCAGATCGCCGCGGGACGAGTGGCGGCGTGCCACGACATCAGCGAGGGCGGCATCGCCGTCGCGGCGGCGGAGATGTGCATCGCATCGGGCCTCGGGCTGATCGTCGGCGCCGAGCACTTCGCCACTGACGAAGCCTTCGTGGAGTCGCCCGGCCGATATCTGATCGAATTGGCCGACATCGAGCAGCAACACGCGGTGCGCGAGGCGCTGAAAGGCTCGGCCGACGTGATCGACTTCGGCCTCGTCCAGCACCTGCGCAAGCTCACCGTCACCAGCGAGAAAGAGCGCGTGCTGGAGGTGGGGCTGGAAGAACTGACGCAGGCTTGGAGCGGAACGCTGGACTGGTAACGGCGGCAATCATCACGGGCGTGGCGCGGAACGCTGGCTGGTAACGGCCGCCGCGACGAGCGTGGCAGCCCCACTAACTCCCTCTCCCCGAGTACGGGGAGAGGGAGTGCGCCGTCTTTCGCTCCGGGTGGCCATCTTCTTCCTGGCCCTGTTCCAGTTCTGCCTGTTCCTCGACCGGCGCGACATCACCACCGCCCACGAGGGCCGGGTGGCGGCGACGGCGCGGGAGATGCTGGCGTCGGACGAGTGGCTCATCCCGCGGGTGAACGATCAGTTACGCCTGCAAAAGCCGCCGCTGCCGTACTGGGCGGCGGCGGGATTGTGGTCGCTCGCGGGATCCGCGGACGTGTGGCTTGCGCGGCTTCCGGGCGCCGTGTGCGGCGCGATCGCGACGCTGCTGGTGATGGACCTGGCCCGGCTCACGCTCGGCCGCCGTGCCGCCTGGGCGGCGGGGATGATCTGGCTGAGCACGTGGTTCGTCGTCGACGAATACCGCAAGGCCATGGCGGACCCGTACCTCGCGTTCTTCGCCCTGCTGGCAGTGTGGGCGTGGGTGCGGGCGGATCTCGCCGCCCGCGTTGCCGATCCGATCCGGCCCCTCCCCGCTCCACGCGACGGAGCGCCGCAGCCGCGCGTTTCCCTCGCCGGCGGCCTCCTGCTTCTCGCCTATCTCTCCGCCGCGTGCGGCACGCTCGCGAAGGGGCCGGTCGTCCTGTTGCACCTCGCGATGGCGCTGCTTCCCTACCACCTGATTCACCGCTGCCGCCCGCCGGCGCTTCCGCTGGTGCACGCGGTCGGCGTGATCCTGTTCCTGGCGGTTTCCCTCGCCTGGCCGCTGCAGGTGGCGCGGCACGTGCCGGACGCGTGGTCGCTGTGGCGGAGCGAGCTGGCCGCCGACCGCGCCGCCAGCGGCGCCAAGACCAGCTCGATCTTCCATTATGTCGCCAACCTCCCCGTCGTCACCGCACCGTGGACCGTCCTCGCGGGCGTGGGCGCGGTGATGTCGATCGTCGGCCGCGGCGGGCGCGATCGGCGGGCGGCGTGGCCGCTGGCGTGGCTGGGGTTAACGGTGCTGGCGTTCTCGCTGGTGCCGATGAAGAAGAACACCTACCTCCTGCCCGCGATGCCGGTCGTGGCGCTGCTGGCGGCGGCGCCGGTGGCATCCATCCTGCGCGCCCGCCGGCCGAGTCTCACCGACCGCTGGCTACTCGCCGGCCACGCGCTGGCGGCGGTCATCGCGGTCGCGGTGGTGTCACTGCTGGCGATGCCACTGCCGCTCGCGGCGGTGGTGATACTGTTCGTGCTCGCGGCGGCGTGGGCGGCGCGACGGCAACTCACTTTCGCGCGCACCTTCGCCGTAACGGCCGTCGCCTTTGCCGTCGCCGTTCATGTGGCCGGCGCGTGGCTGGTGGCGCGGGAAGACAACCGCCGGTCCGACCGGCCATTCGCGCATGCGGTCAACGATGCCGTGGGCAGCGGGCCGCTCTACCTGGTCGGGCCGGGCCTGCGGGAAGACGTGCTGTTTTACCTCGGGCGGACGCTGCCGCGCATGGATTCGATCGGGCAACTTCCCGCCGACCTTCGCGGTCACGCCATTGTCACGTCCGACCACCTCGACGCAGCGCGGCGGTCGCCGCGCGCGGTGGCCGTCGCCGAATCCGCCCCTCGCCCGCGGTCGCCAAAGGATCAACTCGGGCTCTTCGCCATCGAGCCGATCGCCCCGACGACGGCGCCGTGACGGCCGCAGGACGTGGCGAGCGGTCAACGCCCGCGCCGAGACGGCAGTAATTCATCCCGGCGTAACCGCCGCCCGTTGAAATCGCGGACTCCAGGGCTGGCCTGCGGTTCCAAGCGGCGCGCACGGAGCAACGAATGAAGCGATTGCTGTCGCGCGTGATCTCTCTGGCCGCCGTCCTGGCGATGCTGCCAGCGCCGGCCGCCGCCGCCGCGCCGCCCCCGCCAATTGTGATCGAAGCGCCGCTCTTTCAGGGCGGCTCCGGCTCCGCGTTCTACCTTCGCGCCGCCCGCGAGTACGAGAAGCTCCGCCCGGACGTGAAGGTCGACCTCTACCTCGACCCGCGCATCCAGGACAAGGTGCAGGTGCGCTTCCTTGAAGGAACCTTCTTCGAGACGACCAACGTCGGGATGAACTACTGGCCGCTCATCCGCAACGGTGACGTGGTGCAGGTCGACAAGTACCTCGACGGCCCGAGCTGGGATACGGTTGATGCCGACGGGAAGCCGGTGAAGTGGCGCGACACGTTCCTGCCCGGCAGCCTCGACACCTACGCGGAGGACGGCAGGCACTACGGCATCCCGCTGGCGTACTACGCGACGGTCGTCTGGTACAACAAGCGGATGTTCCGCGAGCACGGCTGGCAGACGCCGGGCACGTGGGACGAGCTGTTCGCCCTCTGCGAGCAGGCGAAGCGCGCGGGCGTGGCGCCCATGGCTTTCCAGGGGCGCTTCCCGTACTACGCGACGTACCTCTACGACTCGGTCCACTACCACCTCGCCGGCCCGAACGGCTTCTTGGCACGGCAGAACCTGGCGCCCGGATCGATCGCCGCGGCGGAGAGCGTGCGGGCGATCGAGCTGACCCGCACGCTCGCCGAGCGCTACTTCCAGCCCGGGGCGCTGGGGATGAGCCACACCGAGTCGCAGCTCCAGTTCTTCCTCGGCAACGCCGCCATGATCCCGTGCGGAGCGTGGCTCAAGAGCGAGATGCTCGGCAAGATCCCCCAGGGCTTCGAGCTGGGGTGCTTCAACCTGCCGATCGTCGCCGGCGGCAAGGCCGACCCGTCGGCGGTGCGCATTTCGGCCGAGCCGTTTATCGTCTTTTCCAAGAGCAAGCATCCGGAGGCGTGCGTCGACTTTTTGCGCTTCATAACGTCGCGGCAGATGGCCGGGCTGTTCGCGCGGATGCAGGACGTCCCCACCTGCGTGCGCGGCGCCAACGAGGGCAACTTGTCTAAAGACCTGGACGACCTGGTGAAGATCGTCTCGGCCGCCAAGGCCAGCTACGGCGCCGTCCCCGGCGGCGGGTACAGCGAGATGTTGCAGGTGTACGCCGACATGATGTACGACGCGATCGCCAACCCCGCCCGGCTGACGCCGCAGCAGGTCGCCGACAAGTACGAGCGCCGTGGCGAAGCGGTGCGCACGCTGCGGCTGTACCCGGAAAAGGTCCGGGTGAACCACCGGATCAAGCCGGCGGTCCTGCTCGGGCTGCTGGCATTGGGGCTCGGCTACTGGCTCTACCAGACCGTGAAATCGCTCGCGCGCCAGCGGCGGCGGGCGATGATCTTCGAGGCGTCGCTGCCGCGGATGCGGCCGTCGAACGTGCTGCTGTTCGTCGGCCCGGCGCTGCTGCTGTACAGCACGTTCGTCATCGTCCCTTCTGTGCGATCGTTCTCCTGGAGCCTGCACGAGTGGAACGGGCTGACGAGCATGAGCGCGATGCCGTTCCGCGGGCTGATGAACTTCAAGCGGCTGCTGCTGGAGAGCGACGCGTTCTGGATCGCGCTGAAGAACAATTTGTGGCTGATGTTCGTGGTGCCGCTGTTCGTCGTCCCGCTGTCGATGTTCCTCGCGGCCTGCATCAGCCGCGGCGTGTGGGGCGGACGGGTGTTCCGCGTGGTCTTCTTCTTCCCCAACCTCGTCGGCGGCATCGCCGCGTCGCTGCTGTGGCTCCACCTGTACAACCCCAGGGGCGGCGTGGTGAACGTCGGGTTGGCGCAGATCGGCAAGGGGCTGACGTGGCTCGGCTGGACCGCCGGCGGCGCGTGGTTCGCCTCCTGGCAGAACTTCGCCTGGCTCGAGCCGCAGCACCTCTACTGGGCCCTGATCCCCATCAGCATCTGGGGCGCCGTCGGCTTCAACATGGTCCTCTACCTGGCGGCGATGGAGGGCGTCGACGAGAGCTATTACGAGGCGGCCACCCTAGACGGCGCGGGCAAGTGGCGGCAGTTCTGGACCATCACCGTCCCGCTGATCTGGGACGTGCTGGCGATCTCGATCGTCTTCCTGGTCATCGGCGGGATGAAGGCATTCGACGTCATCTGGCTGCTGACCAACCAGCGCCCGCAGACCGACAACCACGTGATCGCCACGCGCATGGTGCAGACGATGTTCACCGAGTTCCGGGTCGGCGAGGCCGCCGCCCTCGCGGTGCTGCTGTTCCTGATGGTGTTCGTCGGCTCCGCCGCAACGCTCAGGGGGATGAGGCGGGAAGGCGGGCAGGCGTGATGGAGCTTGTGACCGGGGCAACGACAGCGACCGAGCGCCGAAGCGACGAAGCGACGGAGGGAAACCGGTACGCGCCCGCGCCGGTGGCTGACGCGCCGTGCACTTCTCTTCCCCTTCGTCGCCGCGCCGCTTCGTCGCTCCGTCGCTCTCCGCGCCTCTCCCTCATCCAGCCCCTCATCTACCTCCTCCTCTGCTCCTACTTCCTCCTGGTCGTCTTTCCGCTGTTCTGGCTGTTCTACTCCTCGCTCAAGGCCGACCGGGAGATCTTCCTCACGCCGTTTCGGCTGCCGTCGGTGGGCAGCTTGCGCTTCGAAAACTTCTCCAACGCGCTGGTGGGCGCGCACTTCCGCGACTTCTTCCTTAACAGCGTCATCGTCACGTTTTCCACGGTCGTCGCCACGACGTTCCTGGCGGCGATGACGGCGTACGCGGTGGCGCGCTTCCGCTTCCCGCTCTCGCGGCCGATCCTGTTCTACTTCCTGGCCGGGCTGATGATCCCGTTGCAGCTCGCCATCGTCCCGCTGTTCTTCCAGCTCAAGCAGATGGGGATGCTCAACTCGCGGCCCGGGCTGTTCCTGGTCTACCTCGCCTTCGGCTTCCCGTTCTCAGTCTTCATCCTGGCCGGCTTCTTCCGCTCGCTGCCGGCGAGCCTGCACGAGTCGGCCCTGCTCGACGGGGCGACCGAGTTCCAGGCGTTCTGGCACGTGATGCTCCCGCTCGCGCGGCCGGGGCTCATCACGGTGGCGATCTTCCTGTTCCTGGGGAACTGGAACGAGTTCTTCGTCGCCTTCATCACCCTCAGCGGCAAGCCGCCCGACGCGATGGTCACGGGCTTTCAGCGGCTGGTCGAAGAGCCGCGCACGCTCCCCCTTGGCGTGGCGAACATCACCATCGTGAGCAACTACCGCAGCGACTGGGGGATGGCCTTCGCCGGCCTGGTGCTGATGATGCTGCCCACGATGCTCGCCTACATCTGCTTGCAAAAGCACCTGACCAAGGGGATCACCGCGGGGGCGGTGAAGGGATGATGGAAGCGCGGATCAACGCGCACCCACACAGATAAGATGAAGCGCGCGAATTATCTGCGTTGATCTGCGTCCATCGGCGGTTTCAATTACAGGCCATGGGCAAAGCCAACGTAGACCCCGGCGAGCTTCGGCGGTTCGCGGCGGACCTCAACCGGTTCAACAACGAGCTCCAGGGCCTCGTCTCCGGCCTGCACGCCAAGATGCGGGCGCTGGAGCAGACCTGGCGCGACCAGGAGCAGCGCAAGTTCTCAGAAGCCTTCGAGCAAACCGCCAAGGGCCTGGGTAGCTTCCTGGAGAACTCGCACCAGCACGCGCAGTTCCTGGCAAAGAAGGCGTCGCTGATCGAGGAATATCTGAAGCAACGGTAGGCGGTTGGGTTTCGGGTCTCGGGGATCGGGGTTCGGGACAAACGCAAGCCTCGGCCGTTCCTTCTCCACCCGATACCTGAAACCTGAAACCCGAAACCCGAAACCCGACACCGGAAACCCGAAACCCACCATGTCCGAAGCGCGCGTCGACAACATCGAGGCAATCAAGGCGTTCAAGCGGGCGCTCTGGAAGTTCGCCGAGACGGCGAACGTCGCGCTGGCCGACGCCGACGCGGACGGCGCCTCGACCCTCCGCTGGCTGGAGACTGAGCAGCGCACCTACTGGACCAGCGCCGTTCGCAAGTCGCAGGAACGGGTGAAGCGGTGCGAGGAGGCGGTGCGGCACAAGAAGATTTTCAAGGATTCCTCCGGCCGAACACCGTCGGCGGTGGACGAGGAAAAGGCGCTCGCCAAGGCCAAGCGCATGCTCCAGCACGCGGAGGAGCGCCTGGAGAACGTCCGCCGGTACGCACCCAAGGTCCAGCGCGAGATCTTGCTGTACAAAGGGATCGCCCAGCGGCTGGGAACGTTCGTGGCGGCGGACATCCCGGTGGCGGCGGGGAAGCTGGACAAGATCGTGCAGACGCTCGAGGCATACATGAACTTGTCGCTGCCCGGTACGGCCACGGGGGCGATGAGCTTCCCCGCCGGCGAGCCGGAGGCTGCGAGCGGGGCCGCCCCGCCCCCGGCGGAGACGTCGACCGACTCGACGCCGGAGAACTCGTCAGCGTCGCCCGCGGAGCCGGCGGAAACGGCGACGGATGTGCCACCAGCGGCAGAAAAGGCATAAGATGGGCGTCCACGAATCGCGCGGCAATCTGGCCAAGGCCTTCAAGGAGCTGATGCTCCGATGGGCCGACACCCGCGCGTCGTGGGACGACGTCCGCGCCGAGGAGTTTGAGAAGCAGTACCTCCAGCAGTTGGAGAGCGACCTGCGCACCACCGGCTCGGCAATGGACCAGATGGGCGTCCTGCTGAGCCAGGCCCGGCGGGACTGCGAGTGAGGGCGGCCTGACTTCCGTGGCCGCCCGCCTTCATTGCGGGGCACCTTCTTGACCACGAATACCGTTACACAGGCGAACGAGGGACAACCCGCCGCCGCCGGCAGCGCGGGCGCGGCCGGCGAGGTCGATCCCGCCCGGGCGGCGCTGCGCGAGCTGGTCGCCCTCTCCTCGCAGTGCGCCGCGCGCGAAAACGAGATCGAGCAGGCGCACCGCGAAGCGCTGGAATCGGCCGAGAAGGAGCTGGCCCGCGTCCGCTCGAACCTGGAGATGCGGGTCAAGTCGGTCCGGGACGAGCTCCAGCAGAAGTACGCGGCGCGGGTCGAGCAGATCAACCAGCAGTTCCAGCAGGAGCTGGCCGAGCTGAAGGAAAACAGCGACGGGCGCCGCCGGCACATCACGGCGGAGTTCGAGAAGATCCAGGAGGACGTCAACGGCCGCGTCCAACAGGCGGTCTGGCTGGCCGAGAGCATGTTCGAGGGGGCGCAGAACGGGCTGAAGGAAGAATCCAAGAAGGCGAAGGAAGAGCACCAGAAGCAGCTCGAGGCGCTGTACGAGCTGGAGCAACAGGCCGACGCGACGGTGCGGACGTACCGCCAGGAGCCGCCGCCCGCGGACGCCTTCGTGTCGCCGCGCGCCGATGCGGAAAGCCGCCCGGACGGCAGCGACGCCGCGGCCCCGGCGACCGAGGCCAAGCCCGACGCCGCCTACGCTGCCGCGAAGCAGGACGCCGACGTCCGCCTGCGGCAACTGGCGAACCTGGGGCTGCCCGGTTTGTTCAAGGGCGTCCGGCCGTTCCTCATCGGGATTGTCGTGTGCGCCGTCGCGGGGCTGATCTCGAACTGGCTGGCCGCCGGTCGGCCGACGGATTCTTCCGGCGTGAAGTCGCAGCCGATCGACGCCAAGGCGATCGCCCTCGGCGTTGGCGCCGCGCTGGCGGTGCTTGGGCTGCTGGGTTTCGGCCTTTACGTCGTCGCCAAGAATCAGGTCCGCCGCGTCTACGGCCCGCTGAAGAAGGCGGTGGCGGACGCGCGGGCGGCGTCGCAGGCGCTGGTCGAATCACTGGCCGAGCAACGCCAGGCCAAGCGCAGCCGCGCCGTCCACAAGCGCGACAAGGAAGTAGCGGTCATCAAGCACCAGTTCGCCCCGCAGCTCGCGCGGGCGACCAAGAATCGCGATGTCGCGCTGGCCACCATTCAGACCGATTACCACCACAAGCTCGAGCGCATTGAGGTGCAGCGCGACAAGGCGCTGGCGGAGCTGGGTGCGTGGCAGCGGCAGAACACCGAATCGGTCGACCAGAAGCTCGACGTGGAAATGTCCGGGTCGCGCGAGAAGCACGACGCGGCGATCCGCGACGCCGCGCAACTGCTCGACCGCGAGAACACCGCCCTTCGCGACCGTTGGAACGACGGGTTGATCAACATCCAGGCGCCGCTCGAGCAGCAGAACAAGTCGGGCGGGCCGCGGCTGCTGAAGTGGGACGACCCGGCGTGGAAGGCCTGGACACCACCCAAGGCGTTCAACCCGAAGATCCGCTTCGGGGAGCTGCGCGTGGACCTGAAGACGGTGGCCCAGGAGCACCCGCGCACGCTCACGCTGCCGCCGACGTTCGCCGTGCCGGCGAGCCTGTCGCTGCCGCGCAACGCGTCGCTGCTGATCCACTTCGACCGCGCCGGCCGGCAGCAGGCGATGGCGACGCTCCAGACGGTGATGGTCCGACTGCTCACCAACCTGCCGGCCGGGCGGGCGCGCTTCACGCTGATCGACCCGGTCGGGCTGGGGCAGAACTTCGCGGGGTTCATGCACCTTGCGGACCACGACGAGGCGCTGGTGGGCGGGCGCATCTGGACCGAGGCGGAGCACATCGACCAGCGCCTGGCGGACCTGACCGAGCACATGGAGACGGTCATCCAGAAGTACCTGCGCAACGAGTTCCAGACCATCGACGACTATAACGCGCAGGCGGGCGAGCTGGCCGAGCCCTACCGCTTCCTGGTGATCGCGGACCTGCCGACCAACTTCTCCAGCGAGACGCTCCGCCGCCTGTCCGCCATCGCCAGCACGGGCGCGCGGTGCGGCGTCTACACACTGATCACGCGCGACGTCCGCCAGCCGATCCCCGGCGGCGCGCACCTGGAGGACATCGAGGCGCACAGCATCAGTCTGGCGCAGCAGCCCGACGGCAAGTTCGCGTGGAACGATGAGGTCTTCCGCCAGTTCCCGCTGGTGCTCGACGCCCCGCCGACGGAGGAGTTTTTGACGCGCCTGATGGCGGTGGTCGGGCAGGCGGCGAAGCAGGCGAAGCGCGTCGAGGTGCCGTTCGAGTCGATCGCGCCATCGGCGGAGAAGTTCTGGAGCGGCAAGTCGGCCGCCGACCTCGCCGTCCCCATCGGCCGCGCGGGTGCCACGCGCTTGCAGCAGCTCCGGCTCGGCAAAGGTGTTGCCCAGCACGCGCTGATCGCCGGCAAGACCGGCTCTGGCAAGTCCACGCTGCTGCACGCGCTGGTGACCAACCTGGCGATGTGGTACTCGCCGGACGAAGTCGAGTTCTACCTGGTGGACTTCAAGAAGGGCGTGGAGTTTAAGACTTACGCCAGCAACGAGCTCCCGCACGCCCGCGCGATCGCGGTGGAGTCCGACCGCGAGTTCGGGCTGTCGGTGCTCCAGCGGATCGACGCGGAGCTGACCCGCCGCGGCGACTTGTTCCGCAAGGCGGGCGTGCAGGACGTCGCCGCCTACCGCCAGCAGTCCGGCGCGAAGATGCCGCGCACGCTGCTGATCATCGACGAGTTCCAGGAGTTCTTCAGCGAGGACGACAAGCTCTCGCAGGACGCCGCCGTGCTGCTCGACCGCCTCGTCCGCCAGGGCCGAGCCTTCGGCATCCACGTGCTGCTCGGGTCGCAGACGATCGGCGGGTCGTCGGGCCTTTCGCGCAGCACGATCGGGCAGATGGCGATCCGCATCGCGCTGCAGACCAGCGAGGCGGACTCGCAGCTCATCCTGGGCGACAACAACTCCGCCGCCCGGCTGCTCACGCGCCCGGGTGAGGCGATCTACAACGACGCCGGCGGGCTGGTCGAAGGCAACAGCCCCTTCCAGATTGCGTGGCTCGCCGACGAGCAGCGCGACCAGTTGCTCAAGCGCGTGCGCGACGCGGCGAAGAGCAACGGCAGCAAGCATGAGCCGGCCATCGTGTTCGAGGGCAACGCGCCGGCCGACATCACCAAGAACCGCCGGCTGCTGGCGGCGCTGAACGCAAAGGAGCCGTCCGGCCAGCCGCCCAAGGCGCACCTGGGGGATCCGGTCGCGATCAAGGAGGCGACCGGCGTCACCTTCCGCCGGCAGGCGGGCGCCAACGTGCTGGTGGTCGGGCAGCAGGAAGAGCTTTCGATGGCGATCGCGGCGGCGTCGATCGTGTCACTGGCGGCGCAGTCGCCGGCGGCGCGGTTCTACGTGCTGGACGGCTCGCCGGCGGACTCGCCGCTGGCGGGCGTGATGCCCAAGGTGCGGGATGCCGTCGGCTCCAATCGCGTGACCCTGGTGGAATACCGCGCGACGGAGGAAGCGATCGCCGAGCTGGCGGCGGAGCTCCAGCGGCGCGAATCCGGGGGCGGCGCCAATCCGCCGCCGGTGTTCGTGATCGTCTACGGGCTCCAGCGTTACCGCGCGCTGCGCAAGAGCGAGGACGCGGGGTTCAGCTTCGGTTCCGCCGATGAGGAGAAGAAGCCGCAGCCGGACAAGCAGTTCGCCGACCTGCTGCGCGACGGCCCGCCCGCCGGCATGCACGTGATCGCCTGGTGCGACACCGCCGCCGCCCTGGAGCGCACGCTGGACCGGCAGGCCATGCGGGAGTTCGACAACCGCGTGCTGTTCCAGATGAGCGCCAACGACTCGAGCAACCTGATCGACTCCCCCGCCGGCAACAGGCTCGGCGCGCACCGCGCGCTGCTCTACAGCGAGGAGCAGGGCGTCACCGAAAAGTTCCGCCCCTACGCCCTGCCGGGCCCGCGATGGTTGGAATACGTGAAGCAGCACCTGGCGGGAGAGAAGAAGAGTTAGCCACCGATGGGGCACCGATGTGCACCGATGACGAGTGGAAGGGATTTCGCCCAGATAAGAGAAGATGAAGATTGAGGATTGAAGGCTTGAAAGGACCTGCGCCAGCGCAAACGCGAACGCTCGCCGTTCAAGTTCCGATCATCAATTTCTAAGCTCAGCCGTGCCCCATCTGTGGCTCAATCTCTTCTCCCACGTCCCTCATGCCCGCCGGAGGCGCCACGAGAGCCCGATGCCGCCGAGGAGCGTCAGGCCGGTCCAGAGCGCGGCCGGGAGGGGGATGACGGCGCCGACCGCCTGAGCGGTCATCTCGCCGTGGCTGGTGGTGAAGACGCGGTAGCGGAACGCGCCGTCGGCGTCGCCGATGGCGCTCAGGCCGGTGGTGAAGGTGACGGTGTTCCCGTCGATCTCGAACGGGACGAGGGCGCGGAGCGGCCCCCACCCGCCGGCGGCCTCCCCGCCGTCGCCATCGCGCTGGCGGACCGGGATGCCGTTCCCCTGCCAGATCTCGCCGCCGCGGATCACCGAGTCGATGTCGCTCCACTCCACCGGGCGGTCCAGCGCGGTGGTGTCGGCGTCCACCTCATATTGGAACGCGTCGAGCTGCGCGTCGCCGACGACGCCGAAATCGGGCGCCTCGTCGAACGTGAGCTTGAAGGTGGCGGTGCCGGCATCCTTGTCCACGGTGACGGCGTGGGAGACGAGGGTGAAGTCAACGGCGTCGGCCGACGCGACGCCCGCCCCGCCGGCGGCGGTCAGTCCGGCGGCGAGCAGCACCGCCCCGGGAAGCGCCAGCGGACGACGGAAAGCAACGGGACGACCAGCGAGACGATTGGCGGGAGAGCGACGCATCCGAGCGCTCCTCTGTGCGTGCCGCGCGGCAACCGACGCGCGCCGTGGAACGTCCCTTAGCGCGTGCGCCGCACTCACCTATACTCGGCCCGCCCGCGGCGAACGCTTCAAAAACGGGACCGGCGAGCCGCGGGGCGCGCGTGCGCGTGACGGCGCCGCCGGAGCACGCGACGAAGCGGGCGCGGGACTGGCCCGGGGAGCACGCGACGAAGCGAGCGCCGCGACCCACTCGGGGAGCACGCGACGAAGCGGGCGCGCGGCCAGATTGGCGAGCGCGCAGCGAGTTTGGGAAGCAACGCGGGAACGAAGGGAGAGCACAACCATGAACGTGCTGGTCGCCGGCGGCGCCGGGTACATCGGGTCTCACACGGTCAAGCGACTTAAGGAGGCCGGGCACGACCCGGTCATCTACGACAACGGCGTGCGCGGGCACCGCGAGGTGGCGGGCATCCTGAAGGTGCCGGCGGTCTTCGCCGACCTCGACGACCGCGCTGCTCTCGCCGCCGCCCTGCGCGAGCACAATATCGAGTGCGTGATGCACTTCGCGGCGTACGCCTACGTCGGCGAGAGCGTCGAGAAGCCGCTGGAGTACTACTGGAACAACGTGGCCACCACGATCGGCGTGCTCCAGGTGATGCGCGATGCCGGCGTGCGCAAGTTTGTCTTCTCCTCCACCTGCGCGACGTACGGCGACCCGGAGCGCGTGCCGATCACCGAGGATCAGCGCAAGGCGCCGGTCTCGCCTTACGGCAGGTCGAAGCTGATGGTCGAGGAGATCCTCAAGGACTATGCCGCGTCCGATAAGCAGTTCGGCTTCTGCGCGCTGCGCTACTTCAACGCCTCGGGCTGCGCGCTCGACGGCGCGATCGGCGAAGACCACGACCCCGAGACCCACCTGATCCCCGTCGCGATCCAGGCCGCCATGGGTCAGCGCCCGGGGCTCCAACTCTTCGGCACCGACTACCCGACGCCCGACGGCACCAACGTCCGCGATTACATCCACGTCGAGGACTTGGCCGACGCGCACATCCTGGCGATGGAGAAGCTCAAGCCGGCGGACCAGCTCTTCCTGAACCTCGGCACCGGCCGCGGCTTCAGCAACCGCGAGATCATCTCCACGGTGGAGAAGGTGACGGGCAAGAAGGTGGAGGTGAAGGAAAGCCCCCGCCGGGCCGGCGACGCAGTCGCCCTCTACGCCGACCCGTCCAAGGCCAAGCAGGTGATCGGCTGGGAGGCCAAGCACAAGGATCCCGAAGCGATCGTGCGCTCGGCGTGGAACTGGTTCAGCAAGCACCCCAACGGGTACGGCAGGTAATCCGCGCCGCCGACTCGCCCCCGCGCGGGGCGCGGCGGTGACGAGGTTATCGGTACGGACCGCGCGGGCGGCGCGCACGGCGCCGGCGGCGCCCGAGGCGTTCGCCGCGCCGGCGGCGCGGCGTGCATAGACGTCGCCCCGGCGCGCAACAGTATTGGGACCCAACGAATTATCGGTCGTAAAGCTCTGCCGCGCGTGTGACCGGCGCGGTCTATCGGGGGCGGATTCCCAATAAAAGCCGCCGTATCAGTACTGGCGGCGGTTGTTTGAGCCAAAACTCTTCCCGATTCGAGTGGCATGAAGAAGGCCACTCGAAACAACATCAACCGGAACGCCCCGCAGTTCGAGGCGCTGGAGAACCGCCAGCTCATGGCTTCGAGCGTGCAACTCATCGATGGGATGCTCGTCCTCCAGGGCAAGACCAACGGCAACAACCGCCTGTCGGTCACCCCCGACGCCAACGGCTACTCCCTCCACGCCCGCGCCAACGGCAGCAAGGCGCACTACCTGCTCAAGGACGTGAAGTCGATCCGCATCATCGGCGGCGAGAAGTCCGACCGCGTGCAGATCGACACCGCCATCAAGCAGAACGCCTACATCAAGGTGGGCGGCGGGCGCGACTCCGTCAGCGGCGGGTCCGGTAACGACACCATCTTCGGCGGCGCCAACGTCGACACCCTTAAGGGCAACGGCGGCGACGACCTGATCGTCGGCGGCGGGCAGCGCGCCGACAAGGTCGACGCCGGTTACGGCGACGACGCCACCACCGTCTGGCCGCACAAGAGCGACACCTACAAGGTTTCGGTCTCCAGCTTCACGCTGGTCGATGCCGACACCAAGAAGACCCTCGGCACCATCGGCGACGGGTCGGTCATCAACCTCGCCAAGCTCCCCAAGCGCATCAACGTGCTGGCGACGCTGTCGCCGGCGGGCGCCAAGGGATCGGTCAAGTTCGTCTACGACGGCAACGAGGCGGCCGCGCGCGTCGAGAACGCGGCCCCCTTCTCGCTGGCGGCGACCGACGGCAAGGCGATGGGCGACTGGAACCCCCGCACCGGCACGCACACGATCGGCGCGACCCCCTACTCCGGCAAGGGCGGCAGCGGCACCCCCGGCACCGGCAAGGTCGTCACCTTCACCGTCATCAACGACGCCAAGGCGGCCGGCGGCGGCATCACCAAGGGCAAATCCAGCGACCCCAAGACCGACACCGGCGGCACCACCAAGCCCGGTGGCACGACCAAGCCGGGTGGCACCACAACGAAGCCGGGCGGCACCACCACGAAGCCCGGTGGAACGACGACCAAGCCCGGCACCGGGACCAGCACGGGCGGCGGGACGAACACGGGCGGATCCAACACCAACGCCGCCGGCGCCCCCACCGCCGTCATCAGCGTGATGGACGCCTCGGTCCCCGTCGGCCACGCGGTCCACGTGAACGCGCTTAAGAGCACGCTCAAGAGCGGGGACGCTATCGGGGCCAAGTACGAGTGGAACTTTGGCGACGCCGGGAGCAAGTACAACACCCTGGACGGCTTCAACGCCGCCCACGCCTACACCAAGGCCGGCAGCTACACCGTCACCCTCAAGGTGACCAACGCCGCCGGCAAGAGCGCGACGGTGAAGACCCAGGTGACGGTGACTGCCGCCAAGCGGCGGGTGATTTACGTCAGCCCCAAGGGCAACGACGCCAACGCCGGCACCAGCGAGAAGCTCGCGGTGAAGAGCTTCGCCCGCGCGGCGCAGCTCGTGGACGACAACACCGAGGTGCTCTTCCAGCGCGGCGCGACCTACGACGCCAGGGACGCGATGAACCTCGGGCACGACAACGTCGTCGTCGGCGCGTACGGCACCGGTGCCAAGCCGGTCCTGCGATACACCGGCGGAGCGGACTACGGCGCGATCTTCACCACCCTGGGTGGCAAGGACGTGCTGGTGAAGGACGTGGCGTTCGACTCCAGCATCAAGTCCGCCGGCGACTCCGGGTTCAACGACGGCGTCCGCGTCGGCGGCTCCAACATCACCGTCCGCGACTGCGCGTTCGTCAACGTTGGCTACGGCGTCAACACCAATGGCTTCCCCGACGGCGTCCTCGTGCAGGACTGCGTCGCCACCCACAAGGGCAGCACCCGCGCGTACTTCGCCTGGGTGCAGGGCAGCGACCACGTCTACCTCGGCAACAAGGCGCAGGACTCGGGCATGCACAACATCCGCGTCGGCGGGGCCGACCGGGTCAACATCTCGCACAACGACTTCACCAACCTCGCCTCCACCGGCGGGCTGCGCGGGACGCTGACCATCCACAAGGGGACGTACGTCTACGTCGGCAACAACAAGCTCACCGAGGGCGCGCTCGGGCTGGGGCCGCTGAACCAGGGCGCCGGGCTCGAGGACAAGGGCGCGCGCCTCAAGTGGGTGGTGATCGAGGAGAACAACATCAACGCCACCATCCACGCCGGGCACGGCACCGAACACGTGGCCATCCGCAACAACGTGATCCGCAGCGATGACAACGTCGCCATCGACATGCCCGGCTACAGCAGCGATTACCAGCGCGGCATCGACGATGTCTACATCGTGCACAACACGGTGATCAACAACGGCAAGACCGGCAAGTTCATGAAGGTTGGCGGGCCGGTGAAGAACGTCACGGTCGCCAACAACCTGTACGTCGCGCCGAACTTCGTGACCGGCGAGTTCGCGTCGGCGCCGATGCAGATCGCCTGCTCGGACCTCAGCGGCTTCCGCGTGATCAGCGACAACGTCTGGCCGATGCCGACGATCACGCTCCTGGCCGACGGCGGGATCAACTACGTCGGCACCAGCTCCGACAGCGGCAAGAACTACAAGACCCCGGCGGAGTGGGAGGCGTACGCGCAGGTGAAGAACGACAAGTTCAAGGACGTCATCCTGACCACCAGCTACGCGGTGAGCCTCGGCGGGATCAACGTGGGGGCGGAGCTGAAGAAAGCCGCATAGGCGAAATACCGAATGCGGAAAGCACTAAATCCGAAGCAAAGCGGAAAGTAGGAACGGAGAGGGCCGAAACGGGTAGCGCCGTTTCGGCCCTTTCTGCATTTGCTATGCTTCCGATTGTTTCGACATCGTGCTTTCCTCATTTGGTATTCCACCGCCGCGCCCGGCGTCGATAGATGACCTGATGCCTCCTCCTCGTCCCCTGCTGATCGCCGAAGCCGCCAATCCTGAATGGGTGAGCGTTCCGCTGGTCGGCTGGAGCCATGCGCGGGCGCTGTTGGAGGCTTGCCCGGGCGCGCACCTGGTGACGCAGGTCCGCAACCGCGATGCGATCGTCCGAGCGGGGCTGGTCGACGGGAAGGATTTCACGGCGATCGACTCCGAGGCGGTCGCCCGGCGGATGCACCAGGTTAGCCAGCTCCTGCGCGGCAAATCCGGGGTGAGCTGGACCACGTCCACCGCCCTACAGACGCTCGCCTACCCGTACTTCGAGAAACTCGTCTGGCAGCGGTTCGAGCAGGCGATCCGCGGGCACGAGTTCAACGTGGTGCACCGCATCACGCCGCTGAGCCCCACCACGCCCAGCCTGATCGCGCGGGAAGTGCGCGACGCCGGCGTGCCATTCGTCCTCGGCCCGCTCAACGGAGGCGTACCCTGGCCGAAGGGGTTTGACGCCGAGCGGCGACGCGAGCGCGAGTGGCTCTCGTACGTCCGCGACGGCTACAAGCTATTGCCCGGCTACCGCTCGACCCGCGAGGCGGCGGCAGCAATCCTGATCGGGTCGCGCGACACTTGGAAGCAGGTGCCGGAGGTCTACCGCTCGAAGTGCTTTTACGTGCCGGAGAACGCCATCGAGCCCACGCGTTTTCGGAAACGCCGTTGCCGAACCGCCTTGCTTCCGATACGAGGGATCTTTATCGGACGTCTGGTGCCCTATAAAGGTGCCGACATGCTGCTCGAAGCTGCCCTTCCGCTGTTGCGGGACGGGCGGATGACGCTAGATGTTGTGGGCGACGGGCCGCAAATGCCCCATTTGCGGGAGATGGTGGCGCGGGAGAAGATCGAGCACGCCGTTACCCTCGCCGGGTGGGTCCAGCACGACCAGGTGCAGGACCGTTTGATCGAGGCGGACGTGTTGCCGTTCCCCAGCATCCGCGAGTTCGGCGGCGGCGTTGCGCTCGAAGCGATGGCGGTCGGCGTCGTGCCGATCGTGCCGGACTACGGCGGGCTGGGCGAACTTGTTTCGCCGCAGACCGGTTTCCTCCTTGAGATGGGATCGCGGGCGCAGATCATCACCCGACTGCGCGACGTGCTGGTCCGCCTCGCCGACCAGCCGGGCCTGATCGAGCCGAAGTCGCTGGCGGCGCACCGGCGGGCGCACGAGCAGTTCACCTGGGCCGCCAAGGCGCAGCAGACCGTGTCGATCTATCAGTGGGTCTTGGGACAAAGAAAAAACCGACCTCAGTTCCCGATGCCGACGCCCGATCTTATTTGACGAACGGCGCGATCGCGCGTCGTGGGGCAACCGCGCGGGCGGTGCTCATGCGCAGCAGTGGCAGTGGCCGATAAAATTTCGCCGGACAAGTGCCCGCTCGCGGTCGATGGTCGCCCGCGATGCACCCGGTGGTCCTCGTGGTGGCGGCCCCCGTTGTTCTCGCCGCGGCCGACGGTGACGTTCGCCGTCGGTCCCACGGCGTTCGCCGCCGCGCCGCCACGGACCAGGTTATGAGTATTTCTGTGTCGCAACTGGAACTGACCAAAGCGATCGAGCCTGTCACCCAGGCGCCTGCGGAGCAACCGGAGCTGGTGATCAAGCCACGCCGCGGCTGGATCGCCGTCGACTGGCGCGAGCTGTGGACCCACCGCGAGCTGCTCTACTTCCTCGTCTGGCGCGACGTGAAGGTGCGCTATAAGCAGGCGGTGCTCGGCATCGCCTGGGCGGTGCTCGCCCCGGTGCTGAGCGTGATGGTCTTCACGCTGATCTTCGGGCACCGCGGCCTGGGCGTGAATACCGAGCTGCCCGGCCCGCCGGAGCACGCGCCGCTCTCCACGTCCCTGTTCATCTTCGCCGGGCTCATCCCCTGGATGTTCCTGTCGCAGGCGATCGGCACCGGCGGGCTCGCGCTGGTCAACCAGCAGAACCTGCTCAGCAAGATCTACATGCCGCGCCTGTTCATCCCCGCCTCGACCATCGGGTCCGGGCTGGTGGACATGTGCATCTCCTTCGGCGTGTTCTTCACCTGGATGCTGTGCACCGGCTACCGCCCGTCACCGGGCATCCTGCTGCTGCCGCTGCTGATCCTGCTGACGGTGCTGCTGTCGCTCGGGCTGGCGTTCGTGCTGTCGGCGATGACCGTCACCTACCGCGACCTGCGCTTCCTCATACCGTTCATCACCCAGATCGGCATGTGGATGAGCGCGGTCGTCTACCCGTACAAGGCGGTCTTCAGCGGAAAGGTCGTCTGGCTGCAACTGCTCAACCCGTTCTACGGGATCGTCGACGCGTTCCGCTCGGCCCTGTTCCCCGGGTGGGGATGGCAGCCGTGGCACCTGCTGGCGTCGATCCTCTGGGCCGCCGGCCTGCTCGCCTTCGGCATCTTCTACTTCCGCAAGACCGAGCGTCGCTTCGCCGACATCGCATAAGAGCGGGGTTCGGGTATCGGGTGTCGGGGATCGGGTGAAGCATCCGTGCTTCGCCCTTACCCGGAACCGAAACCGGAACCCCGAAACCCGACATGAGCACTTCCGTCATCAGCGTCCGCGGGCTCGGCAAGGCTTATCGCATCGGGATGGTCAACCCGAAGCACACGAATTTCCGTGAGACCTTCATGGAAATGTGCAAGCAGCCTTTCAAGCGGATGCGCAAGTACAACGAGGACTTCTCCGCCGACGAGCCCGACACCTACTGGGCCCTGAAGGACGTCAGCTTCGACGTCCACCAAGGCGAGGTGCTCGGCGTGATCGGCCGCAACGGCGCGGGCAAGAGCACGCTGCTGAAGCTGCTCAGCCGCATCACCGAACCCTCCGAGGGCGAGGCCCGCATCCGCGGGCGCGTCTCGTCGCTGCTGGAGGTAGGCACCGGCTTCCACCCCGAGCTGACCGGGCGCGAGAACATCTTCCTCAACGGGGCGATCCTGGGGATGCGCAACTCGGAGATCAAGGCAAAGTTCGACGAGATCGTCGCCTTCAGCGAGGTCGAGAAGTTCCTCGACACTCCGGTGAAGCGCTACAGCTCGGGCATGTACGTCCGCCTGGCGTTCGCCGTGGCCGCGCACCTGGAGCCGGAGGTGCTGATCGTGGACGAGGTGCTCGCCGTCGGCGACGCATCGTTCCAGAAGAAGTGCCTGGGGAAGATGGGCGACGTCGTCAAGCACGGGCGGACCGTGCTGTTCGTCAGCCACAATATGGACGCCGTCGCCAGCCTCTGCACGCAGTGTCTGCTGGTCGACAAGGGCCGCGCCGGCGAGAAGCTCACGCCCGAGGAAGGGGTCAAGGCGTACCTCGCCCTGACCAACTCCGACGCCAGTGTCCCGCTCCGCGACAAGCCGCGCACCCAGCACCGCACCCGCGCGCCGATTTTCACCGGCCTGAAAGTGACCGGCGGCTCCGGGCACCCCAACGTGGTCGAGAGCGGCGGGTCGGTCACCTTCGAGATCGACATCGAGAACTGCGAGGACCTCAAGAACGTCACCTGCGGCATCGCCCTGCACAACGAGCGGCAGCAGCGCGTGATCTTCTTCCACACGCTCTACCACGGCGGCTTCACCTTCGCGGGCGCCAAGCAGAAGCGGCTGGTCTGCACCGTGCCGAGCCTGCCGCTGGTGCCCGACAGCTACTACGTCGAGCTGGTGATGAGCGACGGCTACCAGTTCATCGAGAAGGTCGAGCGCGTCGACCGCCTGGACGTGGTCTTCGCCAACTCCCTCGGCACCGGCAAGATCCCCAGCCGCGGCCAGGGATACTTCGTGACGCCGTGCGACTGGAAGCACGAAGATTGATCTGAAACGCGGAGGCACGGAGGACACGGAGGACACGGGAGAAGGTCAATCAAGACACGGGTCTCTTCTCCGTGTTCTCCACGCCTCGCTGTCGAACCTCATGCGAATCGTTCACGTCAGCACGAGCGACTCCGGCGGCGGCGCGGCGCGCGCGGCTTACCGGCTGCACTCCGGGCTGAAGCGGCTCGGGCAGGACTCTCGCATGCTCGTGCTGCGCAAGGGGTCCGGCGACGCAACCGTCTCGGCGCTCAAGCCGCAACAGGGCTTCCTGGCGGGGATGGCCCGCAAGCGGCGGGCGGGCAAGATCTGGCGCGACTACGAGCGCTACCGCCCCACCCTGCCGCCCGGCATCGAACCGTTCAGCGACGACCGCTCCGAGCACGCCGGCGAGGTCGCGCGGCAGCTCCCGGGCGACTGCGACGTCATCAACCTGCACTGGATCGGCGGGTTCCTCGACTGGACGAGCTTCTTCGACGCCTACCCGAAACACGCCCCCCTCGTGTGGCGTCTGGCTGACATGGGCGCGCTGACCGGCGGCTGCCACTACGACCAGGGCTGCGGGAAGTTTCTCGACCGTTGCGGCGCCTGCCCTCAGTTGGGATCGAGCGATAACCGCGACCTCTCCCGCGACGTCTGGCATCGCAAGCGCGACGCCCTGGCGCGCGTCGGCCCCGGCGGGTTGCACATTGTCGGCACCAGCCGCTGGATCGCCGGCGAGGCGAAGCGTTCGTCGCTGTTCGGCGGGTTCCCGGTCAGCGTGATCCCCAACGGGCTGGACGTGGAGGAATTCTCGCCGCGCGACAAGCACTTCAGCCGCGAGCTGTGGGGCATCCCGCGCGACGCGAAAGTCGTGCTGTTCGCCGCGGAGTCGATGGCGAACGTGCGCAAGGGTTTTCGCCACCTCGCCGACGCCGTCGCCGGCCTCGGCGCGATCGGGAACCTGTGGCTGGTTTCGGTCGGCGGTGGCACGTGCGAGCTGCCCGCGGGGTTGCGGCACCTGTCGCTTGGGAAGGTCAGCAACGACCGGATGCTCTCGACGATTTACTCCGCGGCGGACGTTTTCGTCATCCCGTCGCTCCAGGAATCGTTCGGGCAGACGGTGATCGAGTCGCTCGCCTGCGGCACGGCGGTAGTGGGCTTCGCGTCCGGCGGGATCCCCGACATGGTCCGACCCGGGCAGACCGGCTGGCTCGCCCCGACCGGCGACACCGCCGCCCTGCGCGACGCGATCGGCGCCGCTCTGACCGACGACGCCCGCCGCGCCGCGATGGGCGTCGAGTGCCGGCGCGTGGCGGTGCAAGAGTATTCGATGGACGTGCAGTCGCGGGCGTACCTGAGGCTTTATGAGACGCTCGTCGCGCACGCGAGCGAAAAGGTGACGGGGCCGGCGCCCGCGGCGGGTGGCGTCGGTGGTTCGGCGGCGCTGCGCCAGATGGCACGCGACCCGCGGGACGCCGCCGCGCTGCGCCCGGGGGCGTAGAGGCGCCGGGGTCGACTCCGGCCCGCACGCGCCGCGCGCGGGTCGGCAGCGGATGCTTGCGGGACTGGAAACTTCTCCGGTTTCCAGCGCGCCGCGACAGAATCGGACGCTCGATCCGTCCGATGGAAGGTTTATCGCCGGTGCGCTCGGCGGCCGCGACGTAGCGGCCGCAGCGAGCGGCGCCCGGGGGCGCAACACACGTTTTCGGACCTGCACACGATGTCGCTGCCGCGGATCACCATCGTCACCCCGAGCTTCAACCAGGGGAAGTACCTCGAGCAGACGATCCGCTCCGTCCTCGACCAGGGCTACCCCAACCTCGAGTACATCATCTGCGACGGCGGCTCCAAGGATGAGTCGGTCGACATCATCAAGAAGTACGCCGACCGCCTGGCCTACTGGTGCAGCGAGAAGGACCGCGGCCAGAGCCACGCGATCAACAAGGGGTTCAAGCGCGCCACCGGCGACCTGTACGCCTACATCAACAGCGACGACTACTTCTTCCCGGGGGCATTCGAGCGCGTCGCCAGCGCGTATCAAGAGGGCGGGCGGTTCATCCTCGGGTGGAGCCAGTACCTCGAGCCCAATGGCGACTTCCGCCCCTACCCGTGGAAAATTCACTCCGAGCCGAGCGACTGGCTGGTGACCAACCCGATCCCGCAGCAGTCAGCGTTCTGGTCGGCGCAGCTCTGGAAGCAGCTCGGCGCGTTCCGCGAGGACCTGCACTACAGCTTCGACTACGAGTACTGGCTGCGGCTGAAGTTCAAGGGCGGGGTCGGCCCGCACACAGTCAACCAGTGCCTGGCGGTCTTCCGCCTGCACGGCGCGAGCAAGACGATGAGCGGCGAGACGCCCTTCGAGCACGACGACCGGATGCTGGTCGAGGAATACCTGCCGTACCTGTCGCGCAGCGAGCGGCGGATCGTGCGCGGCGCCCACCGCCGCGCCAAGGCGCGCGCCAACCGCAAGGCGGGGTGGGCCGCCCTCAAGCGGCACGACCTGGCCGAGGCGCGCAAGCGCGCCTGGGGAACGGTCTCCAACGCGGCCACGAGCCTGGAATCGTGGCGGCTGATGTACTGCGCACTGCGGGGGCACTAAGAAGCCGATGTCGTCGCCGCGCGTCACCGTCCTGATGCCCGTCTACAACGCCGCCCGCTACCTCGCGGAAGCGGTCGACAGCATCCTCGCGCAAACCTATCGCGACTTCGACTTCGTCATCGTCAATGACGGCTCCACCGATCGCAGCCAGCAGGTGCTCGAGCGCTACGCGCAGCGCGACGGGCGCATCAAGCTGATCTCGCGGGCGAACACCGGCATCGTCGGCGCGCTCAACGACGGGCTGGCCGAGTGCCGCGGCGAGTACGTCGCCCGCATGGACGCGGACGACATCGCGATGCCGGACCGCCTGGCCGTGCAACTCCAGTTCATGGACCGTCACCCGGAGGTGGTCGCCTACGGCTCTCGCGTGATCGGGATCGACCCCTACGGGTGCGAGCTGTTCCGATCCGAGCACAAGGCGGATCACGAGGCGATCGACGCGGAGCTGCTCAACGGCGTCGGCTGGGCGATCGTCCACCCGGCGGCGGTGCTGCGGCGGGAAGCGGTCGAGGCTGTCGGGCGCTACCGGCAGCAATTCCAGTGGGTCGAGGACCTCGATCTTTTCTTGCGCCTGTCAGAGCGCGGGCAGCTTGCAAACGCCGAGGCGTTCCTGTTGAACTACCGGCAGCACACCGAGAGCGTCAACCGGACCCGAGCGGCGGAGCAGGCGAGGCTGGCGGACGCCGCCGTGCGCGACGCCTACGCCCGCCGCGGAAGGCCCGTCCCCCACGGCTGGAAGTTCGTCCCCAAGCCGCGCCCGGCCAAGGAGGCGCAGTTGCGAACGTGGGCGTGGAAGGCGATGAAGGCCGGCAACGTGCCGGCGGCGCGCAAGCACGCGGTGGCCCTGTGGAAGGTCGCCCCCCTCTCGGTCGAATCCTGGCGCACCCTGCTGTGCGCGATGCGCGGGTATTAGACGGCGTGCGCACCCAGGAAGCGAAAGGATCGCGGGTCAGCGAAGTGGCAATCGGCAACGGAAAAGTTCCGGCCATCTCGGTCGTCATGCCGGTGTACAACACCGAGGCTTACCTCGCGCCCGCGATCGAGAGCATCCTCGCGCAGACGTTCGGCGACTACGAGTTCATCATCCTCGACGACGGCTCGACCGACAGCTCGGTGCACACCATCCAGCAGTACGCCGAGCACGACGAGCGCATCCGCTTCTTCCCGCTGGAGCACCGCGGCTACGTGAGCCTGCTCCGCCGCGGGCTCAACCACTGCCGCGGCGAGTTCGTCGCGCGGATGGACAGCGACGACATCTCCACCCCCGACCGCTTCGAGAAGCAGGTCGCCCACCTGCGCCAGCACACGGATGTTGTCGCGCTCGGCAGCCGCGTCTGCCTGATCGATCCCTTCGGCTCGCAGTTCGAGAAGCCGGCCCACAAGCTGCACCACGCGGAGATCGAGGCGGAACTGCTCAACGGTGTCGGATGGGCGATCGTCCACCCGACCGTGATGATGCGGCGCGACGCGCTGATGAAGGTCGGCGGCTACCGCGAGGACCTGATGGTCAGCGAGGACCTCGACCTGTTCCTGCGCCTGGCGGAGGTCGGCAAGCTCGCCAACCTGCCGGACGTGCTGCTCCAGTACCGCCAGCACCTGGGGAGCGTGAACTTCACCAAGTACGAACAGCAGAAGGCGGTGAAGCGGCAGATCGTGGCCGACGCGTACAAGCGGCGCGGGATGCCGATGCCGGCGAACTGGGCGTTCCGGGAGCGCAAGCTGCTGCCGCACCCCGAGCAGTACCGCCGCTGGGGCTGGGCCGCCCTGCGCAGCGGCAACCTCAGCGTCGCCCGCCGCCATGCCATCAGCGCCATCCGCCAGGCGCCGCTGTCGATGGACACGTGGAGGCTGACGGTGTGCGCGCTGCGCGGAAGATAAGGCGCGGTGAAACCCAAAATCCGAAATCGGAATGACGAACGAACGCCAGCGGGGCCTACGCTTCGTCATTCGTCATTCGTGCTTGATTCTGGTTTCTGGTTTCGTCATTCGGATTTCGTTCCTGGCTTGAACCTTCGTCGTTCGGATCGCGCATGAGAGTTGCTTTCGCCAACGCCAAGTTCCGCACCAGCGCCAACGAGGGCGCCGATGCGCACGTGCGCCAGGTGGCGGCGAACGCCGCCGCCATCGGGCACGAGATGTACATGTGGCCCCCGCACACGCACCCGGCCACGAAGCCGCTGCCCGACGGGCGCATCGCGCGCATCCGGGCGCTGCGGTCGATGGACGTCATCTATACCCGCGTCCAGCACGACGTGCAGAAGCCGCTCACCTGGACCCTCGGCGCGCAGCGCGCGCTGCTGGGCAACCCGCTGTTCGTCTGGGAGTTCAACACCGTCCCGGAGTACGGCGAGTACCGCGGCATGTCGCCCGCGCAGGTCCGCGCGCAGGTCGAGCAGTTCCGCCACTACGGCCGCGGGTGCGACCTGGCCGTCTGCGTCTCCCAGCACCTGGCGGACTACGTGAAGAGCAACCTCGGCATCCAGCGCACGCTGACGGTGCCCAACGGCAGCGACCCGGATCTTTACACCCCCGCCGCCGAACCGGTGGCGCGCGTGCGCAAGGGTGCGGACGCCTTCAACGTCCTGTGGATCGGCAGCGCGTTCACCGCGTGGCATAACTTCGGCCTACTCGCCGACGCCGCCAAGATCATCCACTCGCGCGGGAACCCGACTAACGTCGTCTTCCACATCATCGGCCCCGGCATGGACGCCATGCGCGACATGCCGCCGAACGTGCACTACTACGGCAGCGAGAAGTACGAATTTCTCCCGCGCTGGCTGGCGGCGATGGACGTGGGGCTCAACGTCTACAAGCCGGGGCCGGCGGATTATTCGTCGCCGCTGAAGGTGTTCGACTACATGGCGAGCGGCCTGTGCGTCGTCGCCACCGACCAGCCGCAGACGCGCGAGATCTTCGCTCAGCTCGATCAGCTCGACCTGCTGATGCCGCACGACAACCCGCAACTGCTGGCCGACAGCCTGACCACCCTCAGCCGCGACCGCGACCGCGCGCGCCGGCAAGGCGAGGCGGCGCGCAGGCTGCTGATCGAGAAGTACACCTGGCGGCGGGCGATCGTCGACACGTTCCGCGAGATCGAAAAGCTGATGCAGGAGCGCGGCCGCAAGCC
>DASQDR010000285.1:0-2906 GCA_035634055.1 Tepidisphaeraceae bacterium
CGGTCACCTAGCTGCTGTTGAAGCAGGGCAAAGCGGTGCGCGCCATGGTGCGGGACGAGGACCCGCGCGCCCAGGCGCTGCGCAAGCTGCACTGGCTGGCCGAGCAGGCGCTGAACTGATCCGGACTGCCGGTCGTGCACGCAACGGTGCTGCTCGACGGGTTCTTCCTGATCTTCACCCCGGAGTCGGTGCGGGAATCGAACCAGATCCGGCTTCCGTTCGGCGAGGGGAAGACGTCGCCCGTTGCGGTGGAAGACGTCGCGCGTGGTGGCCGCGCTGCTCGCCGACCCGCAGCCGCACATCGGTCGGGCGTATCACCTGACCGGGCCGCAATCGGAGAACCTGGAATTCGTCGAGCAGGAGTACTCCAAGGCGCGCGGGCGCACGAGCACGTTTGTCGATATCCCGGTCTCGGCGTGGCGGCGCGTGCTGCTGGAGCGCGGCTTGCCGGTGCACCTGGTGAACCACCTGGCGACGATGGCCGACCTGCACCGCGCCGGACGCTACGACCGCATGTCCGACGACGTGCTTCTGCTGACGGGCCAGCGGCCGCTGAGCGTGCAGGCGTTCGTGAGGAACAACGCGGCGGCGTTCACGGCGTCGGCGACGCACGCCGCCTGACCGCCTCCGCGCGGGCCGGCGCCGGGCGCGTGCCGGACAAGCCATCTGCCGGTTTAGCAAAATCTTTTTCTCCCTGGGGTGCCCGGTGGGTATAGTCTCCGGCGCGTGACCGACACCGGGACCACCCAGGCCGTGCAGTGTTACCTGGACGAGCTCGCGCGGCTCCCCGCGGGCGCGCCGGCCGAGCCGATCGTGCGCGCGCTGCTGGGGCGTGCGGTCGACCGGTTGCACGCGCTGTGCGCGACGCTGCTCTACCGGCAGTACCCGCGGCTGACGCGCGGCCCGCTCAACCTCCAGTCGGAGGAGATGCTGGCCGAGGTCGTCGAACGGCTCATCAAGGCGATGCGCTCCACGCGCCCGCGCACGGTGCGGCACTTCTTCGCGCTGGCCAACCAGCACATGCGCTGGGAGCTGAACGAGCTCGCCCGCCGGCTCGACCAGCAGCAGGAGGCGGTCGTCGCGCTGTCGGACTCGATTGCCGCCGAGGCGGTCATGCTGCCGCCCCCCGGCGACGCCTCCGGGTCCAGCGCCTCGCCCGGCGGCGAGGCGGCCCGGCGGGTGCTGGCGGCCATCGAAGGCCTGCCGGAGGAGGAACGCGAGGTCTTCACCCTCGTGCGCGTCCAGGGGATGACCCACGCCGAGGCTGCCGCGGTGGTCGGCACGTCGACAAAGACCATCCAGCGGCGGCTGAGCCGGTGCCTGGTCCTGCTGACCGAGCACCTGGGGGACCTCGTGTCGCCGCCTCCGGGCGCGCCGGTCCGGCCCGCGCAGCCGCGGCAGCAGCAACGCGTTTAGCTTGCTGCCATCGCGGCAAGGCGCACGCCGTCCAGCGCCGCCCGCCGGAGCACGCGAGTGACGCCCGCGGACGACGACGCCGTCGCGCAACTCGTCGAGGAGGTGCTCGACTCCGGCCGCACCCCCGAGGAGGTGTGCGCGGAATTCCCGCACCTGCTCTCGGCCGTCCGCGCGCAGTGCGAGCTGTGCCGCCGGGTCGCCGGGCTGCTGGACGACGTCCTGCCGCCCCCGACAGGCCTTCCCCCACGCAGCGCAGGAATCGTCGCGCGATCCACGCAAGCGGCGCGGGGCCGCGCGTGGCCCGCGATCCGATCCGCTCCCGGAGGTGCCGGGGTACGAGCTGGAGGCACTGCTCGGCTACGGCGGCATGGGCGTCGTCTACCGCGCGCGCGCGACGTGCGGCTCCAGCGGCGCGTGGCGCTGAAGATGATCCTGTCGGGCCAGTACGCCGGCGCCACGAGCGCGCCCGCTTCCTCCGCGAAGCGCGGGCGGTCGCGGCGCTGCGGCACCCGCACGTGGTGCAGGTGCACGACGCCGGCGAGCACGACGGCCGCCCCTACTACACCATGGAACTGGTCGAGGGGGGGCACACTGGCGGCCCGGCTCGCCCGCGTGCCGCTGGCGCCCGCCGAGGCGACGGCCCTGCTCGAGCCGATCGCCGACGCCGTGCACGCGGCGCACGAGGCGGGAATCGTCCACGGCGATCTCAAGCCCGGCAACATCCTGCTCGGCCGCGACGGCGCGCCGAAGATCGCGGAGTTCGGGCTCGCGCGCCGCACCGACGCCGGCGACGAGACGATCACGCTCAGCGGCTCGGGCCCCGGCACGCCCAGCTACATGGCGCCCGAGCAGGTAACCGGCGGCCCGGGCGCGGTGGGACCCGCTGCGGACGTGTACGGCGCGGGCGCGGTGCTGTACGAGGTGCTGACCGGGCGCCCGCCGTTCCGCGGCGACTCCGCGGCCGAGACGGCGCGGCAGGTGCTGTCGGACGAGCCGGCGCCGCCGTCGCGCCTCAACGGGCGCGTGCCGCGCGACCTGGAGACGATCTGCCTCAAGTGCCTGGCGAAGGAGCCGGGGCGGCGGTACGCGTCGTCGGCGGCGCTGGCCGAGGACCTGCGGCGGTACCGCCGGGGGGAGCCGATCACCGCCCGCCGGTCCGGCCGCATCGAGCCCAGCGTGAAATGGGCGCGGCGGAAGCCGGCGACGGCGGCGCTGGTGCTGGTCCTGGCCGGCGGGAGCGGCGGGTTGTGGCTCGCGTCGGAGCGCGCCGCCGCCGCCCGCGCCGCCGCCGTCGACGTCGACGAGGCCAACGTCCTCCAGCGGCAGGGCGACTGGGACCACGCGGCCGGCGCGTTGGCGCGCGCGGAATGACGGCTGCGCGGCGCCGGCGGCGGCGGACCCGCATGGGTCCGCAGGCGCCTGGCCGCCGCCCGCCGCGATGGGGCGCTGGTCGCGCGGCTCGAGGCGGCGCGGGTCGCGACGCAACCGGT
>DASQDR010000286.1:0-9999 GCA_035634055.1 Tepidisphaeraceae bacterium
GAGCCGTTCTGCTCGCGCTTGACCAGCGCGGCGACGACCTCCTCGACCGCGCCCGCGTCAATGGCGCCGGAGGCGGCGAGCGAGCCGACCAGCTCGCGCAGCGCCGAGTCCCGGTCGGCCGCCTGGAGGTCCGGGATGATCGCGTCGCTAACGATGAAGTCCCTGAGTTTCATGTTCCCTGCTCGTTGCTCCCCGTGCCCCGCGAGGCCCGTGGCGCCCGCTTTGGCGCCCGCGCGGACCCCGTCAATCTGCTCCGAGCGCGGCGACCGGACAGTCACCGGCGCCGCGCCCACCGTCGAGCGACCGGCTCATCCCTCCGAGCCCCCGCGGCGCGGGGGGAGCTCGTTGGGGTGCTTGCGGTTGCGCACGCGCTTCTTGTGATCGCTGAGCTGCCGCTCCAGCTTGTCCACGCATCCGTCGATGCACGCGTAGGCGTCGCCGTCCCCGTCGTCGTGGTGCGCGATGAACGTGTTCTTGTGCTCGGCGTTGACGATGATCTCCACCCGCGTCGTGTCCTTGCCGTTGTCAAAGACGATCTCGATTTCCTGGATGCGGTCGTAGTACTTGTTGAGCTTGCTCGCCTTCTGCTCCGCGTAGGTCTTCAACGCCTCGGTCACGTCCATGTGCCGCGAAGAAACGGTAACCAGCACGATATTCGCTCCTTTCCTCCCCTGCACCGTGCGACGTCGCGGCGGCGAGCGAACCGTGTCCGCCTGCACACCCAAAGCATTGTAGCGGAAACCTCTGGCGCCTTCCGCGCCCCGCCGCACGCATCGAGCGCGGATTATCCCGCCGCCTGCGGGGTGGCGGCGGTGCCGGGGGTATCGGGGGTCGCGACGGGCGAAACCGCCAGCGGGTGGTCCGGGGCGGTCGCCGGGTCGGGCAGGCACTTGGTCAGTTCGGCGCCCGGGACGATCACCCCACCGCTGACCAGCATGCGCATCGCCTCCTCCACGCTCAGCGGCAGTTCCACCACGTTCCGCCGGGGGACCACCAGCACGTATCCGCTAAAGGCGGTCGGTGTGGAGGGGACGAAGACCGTCACCATCTCCTCGCCGGTCACGTCGTTCAACGGCTTCAATCCGCCGCCGGTGATCAGGCCGATCGACCAGATTGACTGCGCGTGCGGCTGGACGGCGACGACGTGGCTGGAGGCGAAGGCGTTCTCGCTGCGGCGGCTGACCAACAGGAAGTCGGTCACCTGCTTGACCGCCGGGTAGATCGCCCGCACCAGCGGGATCCGCAGCACCGCCGCCTCCGCCAGCCGGTAGAACGTCCGCCCGAGGTAGTTGCCGACGAACACCCCGACGATGTAGACCAGCAGCACGGCGAGGAAGACGCCGACGATGCGCGTGTGCAGGCGGTCGTCGCCCCAGTAGCGGCCGATGTAGCCGGCGGGCTCCGTGCGGACCAGGCCGCTCTCGGCCATCGACAGCCACATCCACTTGATCGAGTAGATGATGTGACGCCCGAGGCTCTCCCAGAGGAAGTTCCACGCCCAGACCAGCAACCACAGGGTGATCAGCGTCGGCAGCAGCGCCGCCATGCCGCTGACGAAGAACCGGCGGAAATCCTCACCGAAGCTGACCCGTTGCCGGGGCACCATGGGCGAGGCGTTTTCTTCGGCGGGTGGGGCCACTACCAACCTCTGGGGACACCGAGCGGCGGCATCCGTGCGCGCCCCGGCAATCACGGACAGGCTCTGCGGAAAAGTTTGTACCGGCGCCGGGCGCAAAGATCAAATGAAGGCCAGCCCGCCGCCCCGGGGCGGTAGGAAGGAGTGGCTAGTGGTCAGTGGTCAGTAAGAGTAGGAATCGCCTCTTTCTAACCACTGGCCACTGACCACTAGCCACTTATTCCATTTCTAACCACTAGCCACTGACCACTGACCACTTATTCCTGTCCGCTTTCCCCCGGCCGGCGATGAGCCGGTGAGAGGACCGCTTTAGCGATGGATGACGACCGCGCGTTGCTTTCATCTTATGTCGCCACCGGCTCGCCGGATGCGTTTGCCGCGCTGGTCCGCCGGCACGTGGACCTGGTCCACTCCGCGGCCCTGCGCCGGACGCGCGACCCGCACTTGGCGGACGACGTCACGCAGGCGACGTTCCTCCTGCTGTCGCAGAAGGCGCGGGCCCTCAAGCCGGGCGTGCTGCTGACCGGTTGGCTCTACAACACCGCCCGCTTCACGGCGGCCACCGCCATGCGTGCCCAGCACCGCCGACAGCGTCACGAACGCGACGCCGCCGCCTTGACCCGCGACCAGGCCGCAAGCGGCGAGGGGGCGCCTTCGTGGGAAGAAATCGCGCCGCACCTCGACGCCGCGATGGACCGCCTGAGCGACGCCGACCGCCGGGTCGTGCTGCTCCGCTTCTTCGAGCGGCGCTCGCACGACGAGGTGGCGCGCCGGCTGGAGATCTCGGAGGCGGCGGCGACCAAGCGGCTGTCGCGCGCGGTCGAGAAGCTGCGAAAGTACCTGGCCGCTCGCGGCGCCGACCTCCCCGCGCCCGCCCTCGCCGCCGGCCTGCTCGAGCGCGCGATCGCCCCCGCACCGGCGCGCGTCGCCGACGCCGCCGCGTCGCTCGCCACCACGCCCGCCGCGCCCGCGGCCGGCGCCATTGCCAAAGGAGTCAACACGATGAAGCTGATCGCCCAGGCCAAGCTCGCCGCCGCCGTCCTGGTGGCGCTGACGATCGTCGCCGGTTCCGCCATCGCTGCCGCGCGGGGGGGTGGCCGCTGGCTGCCGCAGGTCGGCCGGGGCAGCGCGGCCGCCCCCGCCGGCACCTACATGATCGTGGCGACTTACGAAGTGCTGGCGGGCCCGGACCTGGCGGCGGACATCCGCCGCATGTCGCAACCGATCGACAGCGGCAGCGTCGGCTACGAGGCGCGGCTGGTCGACAGCGAGCCGCTGCTCAACGCGATCGCCGCCGCGCAGAAGGCCCGCGCCGCCGTCCTGGGCATCAGCGACAACGCGCGGTTCTTCGACCAGCGGCAGATGCAGGGGTGGAAGGACGGCTTCTCCTTCTCCTGGAACGCCTCCAGCACGATCGTGCTGCGCGACGGGCAGCGCTGGGTGCCGTACTTCAACCACATCTTCGGCACCCTGAAGCTCGACGCCCGGCGCGACCGGGTGCGGCTGACGATCGACAGCTCGCGCGTCGACACCAAGCTGCGCACCAGCAAGATCGATCCCGCCGCCGTCAAGTTCGACGGCGACGTGCCGGCCGGCAAGAGCCTGCTCTTCGTCGGCCGGCTCGGGCCCGAAGAAGGGTTCGAGCCGACGGTGGTGATGATCTGGCAGGCGGTGCCGACGACGCCGGAGCTATTGCCCTACGTCACGCGCAACGGCGACATCGGCCGGTGGCTGGCGCGCGGCGCCGCCGGCATTGCCCGCGACGCTGAGGACGCCGTCGCCTGGGCCAAATCCGCCCAATCCCCCGACGCCCCGCAACCTCGCTGGACGCGGACCCTCGAGGGCGGCACCACCGTAAAGCTGGTGGCGGTCGCGCAGGGCGCGCCCCCCTACGCGTGGTGGGACGCCAGCGGCGTCGCCGTCACGTTCGGCCCCGGCCTGATGCACGGCGACGGTGAGACCGCCGCCGTCATCGACGTCGCCGAGCCCTTCAACCGCGGCCGGAAGACGGGGATGGAAGGAACGAGCAACAGCAGCGGCCGCGGCTCGGTGGTCTACCGCGACAACGGCGAGGTGCAGCGCGTAACGGTCACGCCGCAAAATCTCAGCCCGCTGCGCCTCCAAGTTGCCGACGGCCCCTGGAAAGCGATCGGCACGATCCGCCCGGGCAAGCCTCTCACCGCCGGCGGCGCGACCTACGCGATCAAAGAGGTGTCCCCCATCTTCCGCAAGTCCGACGGCGCCGAACCGCTAACGCGCGTGCGGGTGGAGCACCACCTGCTGCCCGACGTCTCGGTCTCCTTCGCCGCCGTCGACCGCGCCGGCCGGCAGGTTCCGATCGACCACGCGCCCGACGTGCGGACCAAGCCGGTCGAGCCGTCACCCGATCCGGAGGCGAACTCGCTCCGGGTGACGATCGACCCCGACGACCTCGATCACCTCGTGGTCCGGACGCGGCCGATGCGGTGGGTGGAGTTCGCCGGCGTCGCCACCAAGCCGGAGCGGGTGGAGACCGGGCTGGCGCGATCAATCGCCGCCGCCGCCGGCGCAACGTCGCAGGCGGTGCCGGGCACGCCCGAGGCGGCGATCGCCGCGCTCGCCGACGCCATCGAGCGCGGCGACCGCGCCGCCGCCCGCCGGTACTACCACGCCACCGATCCGCCCGATCCGGCCGCCACCGCCTTGGCGGACGCGATGCTCGACCAGCTCATGGCCGGCGTGCAGCTCCAGCAGGCGATGACGAAGCACTTCGGCGCCGCCGAGGTCGCCCGCCTCCGCGCCGCCCGCGTCGTGCTCCTGCCGGACCTGGACGCCAGCCGCCGGATGCGCTGGCAGGTCACCGGCGACACCGCCTCGCCCATCAGCACCGCCAACGAGGTCTTCGTCGGCCCCAGCCTCCGCCGCGCCGCGGGCGCGGCGGGCACCGCCGGCGGCGACTGGAAGTACGACACGACCCTCCCGCCCGGCACCGACCCCGCGGAGGTCCGGGCAGCCATCGATCGAATGAAGCAGCAGGCCGAATTGGAAAACGCCCTAGCGGCCGACATCCGCGCCGGCAAGCTGAAGGACGTGGATGCCGTGAAGGACGCCATCAAGACCCGCCGCGCCGCCGCAACGACCCGCTCCGCGCGATAGCTTCCATACAACACGACCGAACGGCCCGCACCGCACGCTCCGGCCCTACCCACCCCGGCGCACCCATCGCCATCTCGCGCCGCTCTTTCGCTTCGGCCCCGGCGCCGCCGATGAAGAATTCGGCTGCACTCCCTTTCAACCCGCGCGATCGAGCGCGAGCAATTGACGGGCCCTATGCAAAGAGCGACGATCCCTTCGCCCGGCTGCCAATATGCGCCGCCGGTCAGGTCGACCTAGTTATGCAGCTTAAGTCGGCTGTGATTCGCCTCAGCCAGGTGCTCCGCGTTGCCGTCACTGCGGTGCCGTTTGCGGCGGGGGCTTGGCTGCTGCTCTACTACTTCGTCCTGCCCAGCGACCGGGGCGACGGCGGGCCAGGGAACCCGCCTGACATCGCCGGCGGCCTCGCTCTCATGGTCGGCTGTCTCACCGCTGGCTGGTCACTTGCCCTTCTCGCCGCGACGGTCGGCACGTGGCGTGGCAGGCGTGCCGCGGCCTTCGCGCTAGGCGCCCTCTGCTCGCTTCAGGGGTCGCTCCAACTGTGGCTGTTGGTGCGCGAGGGCGAGTTATGGCCTTGGCCAATCCTGACTTCGCACACGGGCATCGTGATCGCTTGCGCGTCGTTCGCTTTCGCGGCCACGTTCCTGCTCCCGCCGCGGCCGCGCGAGCCGCCCCTGGAGCGGACCGCGCGGGCGGTATAACTTCTGGCGCGCCCGGGTTCTCCTGGCGGAGGTCGGACCCAATGATGCTGGCCCCCACCGACACCTTCCTCGGCCGGCGGGGATTCGCCTATATCCGGACCGACTGGCGCCCCGTCCACCGCGAGGAATCGGCGTCGCGCGGGCTTGCCGTCCCGTGCTGGCTCGTCGCGGCACTCACGGCGGCGCTGCCGGTCGGCTGCGCCGTGGGGTTCCGCCGACGATCGATCCGCCGCCCTCGCCAACTCGAAGGCCGCTGCGCCGCCTGCGGCTACGACCTCCGCGCCACGCGCGACAAGTGCCCGGAGAGCGGCGCGGTCCCCGAGGTGCAACCCGCGACCGTCGCATGACGCATGGCGCAGCGCGGTCAACAACCTGAGGCTTGGACGGAACCCATCATGTCGAACATCACCGCGTCCGAAGCTCGCTTGTTGAATGCCGCGTACGCCGCTTTCAACGCGCGGGACATCCGTGCCGCGCTGGCGACGATGTCACAGGACGTGTCGTGGCCCAAGGCCTTCAAGGGCGGCTTCGCCCACGGGCATGAGGCGGTCCGCGACTATTGGACGGAGCAATGGTCGGAGATCGATCCGCGCGCGGAGCCGGTTTCGTTCCGCCGCGAGGAGGACGGGCGAATTCTGGTGGACGTCCACCTGGTCGTGCGCGACCCGAGCGGCGCCGTCCTCGTCGATCAGCACGTGGGGCATCGGTTCACGCTGGCGAATGGCCTGCTTCAAGGAATGGAAGTGTGCCCGCTGCCGCCGGCCGGGGGCGTACCCGCGGGGCGAACGTGGTCTGATCGGCTCGAAGCTTGAACTCGACAAGCGCAAAGTGAAGTACGCGAAGGTCGCGTGGTGATGGCGGCCGGCAGTCGCAGAACCAAACACTGCAGCCCACGCGGGCGTCGCAGCCCTAGTGGCGCTGGAGCACTGTCCGCCCGCACCGCCGTTTCGGTTAACCGGCGGCAGACCGCGCATGGCGGAAATAAGGACAGGCACCTATTCGCGGGGGCGACGCCGCCTGTCCACGCCGGTTATCGGCGAAGCAACGGCCCGGCGCCACTAGAATTGCTTCAAAAACCGCACGTCGTTCTCCACGAAACTCCGGATATCCGTGATCCCGTACTTCCGCATGGCGATGCGCTCGATGCCGAAGCCGAAGGCCCAGCCGCTGTAGCGCTCGGGGTCGATCTTGCAGGCGGTCAGGACGTTGGGGTGGACCATGCCGCAGCCGCCGAGCTCGACCCATCGCCCCTTGTCCTCGAACCAGACGTCGACCTCCGCGCTCGGCTCGGTGAAGGGGAAGAAGCTGGGGCGGAAGCGGACCCTCGTCTCGCGGCCGAAGTAGGCGTGGACGAACTGCATGATGGTGCTCTTGAGGTCAACCATCGTCACCCCCTCGTCGACCACTAAGGCCTCGAGCTGGTGGAACATCGAGAGGTGGGTCTCGTCGTGCGTGTCCGGGCGGTAGACGCGGCCGGGGATGACCACGCGGATCGGCGGCTTCTCCGTCTCCATCACGCGGATCTGCACGGTGCTGGTCTGCGTGCGCAGGAGCATCGCCTGCTCGGCGGCGCCCTGCGATTGCGAAGCGGCGCCGCGGTCCTCGCCGGTGTCGACGGTAACGTAATAATTATCGAGCGGGTCGCGCGCGGGGTGGCTCTGCGGGATGTTCAGCGCGACGAAGTTGTGGAACTCGTCCTCCAGTTCCGGCCCGCTAGCGACGCGGAAGCCCATTCGGCCGAACAGCTCGGTCAGCTCGTCGGTGACGGTCATGAGCAGGTGGCGGTTGCCCAGCGCCGGGCGGCGGCCGGGCTCGGTGACGTCCTCGGTCATCGCCGGCGCGGCCGAGGCGAGCGCGTCGCGGCGGGCGTCGAAGGCGGCGGTCACGCGGTCCTTCACCGCGTTGACCTTCTGACCGAGCAGCGGCTTCTCCTCCTTGGGCACCCTGCCCAGGAGGGTCATCAATCCCTTGATCTCGCCCTTGGCCCCGAGGTACTTGATGCGAAAGTGCTCGAGGTCCGCGGCGGTCCGGACCGCTTGCAGCTCGGCGTCGGCACGGGCGGAGAGGGCGTCGATCTGGGCGGTGGCGTCGGACATGGCAGGTTCTTCGTCGGTCACAGGTTGCGCGAGCCCGGCGGTTTGATGCAGCGGCACGCGCCGGTTTGGCTCGCCGCGGGACGCGTCGGTAGATTACGTTCGGCCGCCCATTCTGTCGCCGGGAGGGGGACGGTCAAGCCGGGCGCGCACGCGCGCAGGACGAGCCTCCGGCGCGAGAGCGGGACGCCCGTCGCGCACGACGACGCGGCCGCGTGGCAGGCAAGGACGCAGGAGAGGAACCAACCCGATGGACATGTCGAAGCTGCCGCGACTCTCGCAGACAACGGAGGCGCCGCCCACGGGCGCAGCCGATCCGCCCCCGCCCCCGCCCCCGCCATTGCCAGGAGCGCCCGCGTCGCCAACGTCGCCTGCGATGGATTACCGCGCCGCGCGCGACGACCGCGGCACCGGAGCCGACGTGTGGGTGTCGGCCATCATCGGCCTGGTGTTCCTGATGCTCGGCTGGAACTTCGCGAAGTACCTTGGCGCCGCGCTGACCGGGCGGACGTATCAAACCAACGTCACGTGGACGGCCGGGCCCAAGGCGGGGCAGGCGGTGGCGTACCCGGACTTGGAGGGGAACCCGATGCTGACCGACTCGGCGATGTTCCTCTTCGGCTTGGCGCTGGTGCTGGAAGCGGTTGTCCTGGCGGTCGCCAACGGCAACGCCCGCTTCAAGCGGCCGCTGGTGGGTGTCGCGCTGGCGATCGCGGTGGCGGCGACGGCGTACAACCTGTACGTCGCGGCCAGGCTCTTCAGTGGCGGCCTGCTGCCGCTGCAGTCGCTGCTGGCGGTGGCGTTCGGCGGGTACATCGCGGCGAACCAGTGGCGAATGTTTCAGGACCTGGGCTCCGGCCGCGGCAGCGCCAGCGCAGGCGCCCTCGGCCGCTGAAGCGGGCAGGTGGCAGGCGTGCCGGAAGACGCGAGATGGCCCGTGGCGTGCGCTCCTGCGGATTCGTTGACGTTCCCGTTCCCGGGCGTCATAGTGACGCCCCGCGTTTTGCGGCCAACGGAGGGCCGCGAGCCTCCTGCGCGTCTTCGGGGCATTCTCTCGTTTAAGCTGCGGAACTTTCCACGGCCGTCCGCGTCCAAACCGATGTCCAGCGTGAGCGGAGCACAGTACGAGGCGGACCTGCCCCGGCCGGCGGCCACGGCCGCGCCGCCACCCGACCGCGCCGAGCTGGAGCTGGTCAAGAAGGCGCAGCTTGGCGACCGCGGCGCTTACGGGCGGCTCGTCCAGCTCTACCAGGACCGCCTGTTCAACGCGATCCTGCGCATGACCGGCGACCACGACGAGGCCCGCGACCTGGCGCAGGAAACGTTCACCCGCGGCCTGGACAAGATCGACGGCTTTCGCGGCGACGCCAGCCCCTACACCTGGCTGTTCCGCATCGCCACCAACCTGTCGATCAGCCGGCTGCGAAAGGTCCAGCGGCACCGCACCTTCTCGCTGGACCGCCCCGCGCCCGGCGGCCCGGTGCCGGTGAACCGCGGCGACGACGATCAGATGTCCGCCCTGGTCGGCCGGATGTCGACCCGCGAAGCCCGGCCCGACGAGCAGGCCGAGCGCCGCGAGCGGAACCAGAAGGTTTTGGAAGCCCTCGGCCGGCTCGACGCCGAGTACCGCGCGGTGCTGGTCATGCGCGACATCGAAGGGTTCGATTACCAGCAGATGGCCGACGTCCTCGGCCTGCCGCTGGGAACGCTCAAGAGCCGGTTGTTCCGAGCGCGGCTGGCGCTGAGGGACGAATTAAAGGCGTACATGACATGAGATGTCGTTGGTCACGCGTCATTGGTCACTTGCTCCACCGCATCGGGCGCACTGACAACTGACAACTGAGAACTAACAACTGACCTCCAGCAACCCATGACGTAGCCCCCATGGCCAACACCGAACAGATCGAAGCCAAGCTTTGCGCCTACGTGGACGGTGAGCTCGACGCCGCCGGCCGCGCGGAGATCGAGGCGCACTTGCAGGCGAACCCGCAGCACCGGCAGCTCCTCGCGGAGCTGGTGGCGCAGCGCGATCTGCTGCGCGGGCTGCCGCGCGACCGGGCGCCGGAAGACCTGTTCGACGCGTTCCAGACACAGCTCGAGCGGTCGGTCCTGCTCGACCGCACCGAGCCTGACGTCGCGGTCGCGGGGAAGATCAACCGCTGGCCGCAGATTTTGTCCGTGGCGGCGGTGCTGGCGCTGGCGCTGGGGTTGGCGGCGGTGATCGTGCTGGTCGTCCTGCCAACCAACCGCAACGCGCGTCCCGATTATGCCCGCGTTGCAACGCCGACCGCTCCGACGACGCGCGGCGCGACGCCCTTGCTTCGCGAGGGCGCCGGTGACGACCGCCCCACCACCTTGGCCGCCGCGGCGCCCGTGCCCGCGCGCGAGCTCGCCCGCGCGGCCGCCCCCGATGCGCCCGGCGCGGCGCCGGCGGCTC